>JANXUX010000232.1 GCA_025351965.1 Actinomycetes bacterium
CCCGTTCGAGGTCTGCGTCGGCGAACACGATGTTGGGGGCCTTGCCGCCGAGTTCGAGTGACACCTTCTTCAGGTTGCCGGCTGCGCCCTGGACGATCTTCTTGCCCACCTCGGTCGAACCAGTGAACGCGACCTTGTCGACATCCGGGTGCGCAACCAATGCGGCGCCGGCGTCGCCGAACCCTGTCACCACGTTGATGGCACCCTCCGGCAGGCCAGCCTCGAGTAGCAACCGACCGAGCCGGAGCGCAGTCAGCGGGGTCTGCTCGGCTGGCTTGAGGACGACAGTGTTGCCGGCGGCCAAGGCCGGCGCAACCTTGAACGCGGCCATCAGCAGTGGGAAGTTCCAGGGCACGATGCCGGCCACCACGCCGACCGGCTCGTGCACGGTGTAGGCGAGATGCGGGGTCGGCAACGACACGGGAATCGTGGTGCCGTTGATGTTCATCGCCAGCGCCCCGAAGTAGCGGAACAGCTCGGCTGCGACCGCGACATCGCCATCGCGCGCGCCGAGGAACGGCTTGCCGTTGTCGAGTGCCTCTAGGGTTGCGAACTCGTCGGCATTGGCCTCGATGAGGTCGCCGACCCGCCAGAGCAGATGGGCGCGCTGGCGCTGCGTGAACGCCGACCAACCGTTGGGATCCTCGAACGCGGCTCGGGCTGCGGCGACCGCAGCATCCACGTCGGCTGCGGAGCCGTGCGCCACGTCGACGATGACGTGCTCTGTGGCAGGGTCGATGGTGGCGAACGTGCGGCCGTCACCGGCGTCGAGCCATTGGCCGCCGATCAGGAGCTGGCGGGGCACGTTGGCGATGGCGGTCGCTGGAAGGCGAGGGGCGTCGACGGTTGCGGTCATGGTGGGCGGGACCTTTCGGAGTGGTATGGAGGGGTGTCAGGGGACGGCGAGGGACGGCGAGGGACGGCGAGGGACGGCGAGGGGCGGCGGTGGGCGTGCGGACCGGACTTTGACGCGGGCAGGTGCTGGGCAGGTGCGGCGCTACTTGACGACCGTGAGCTTCGAGCCGTCGATCGTGAGCGCGGCGGCGACGATGACGAGAGCGCCGTAGAGGATGTTCTCCCACTTCTGCCCGATGCCAATGATGCTGAGGCCTGTGCCCAACACCTTGACGATCAGCACGCCGACGACTGTGCGACCGACGCCGCCGACACCACCGGTGATCGCCGTTCCACCGACGACCACCGCGGCGACGGTGGGGAGGAGCTGCGTCCTACCTGTGCCCGGCGACCCGTTCGTCTGGTCGATCGCGACCATGCAGCCGGCCAGAGCGGCGCACATCGTGCAGAACGCAAATGCGGCGATCCGAGTGGCGACGACGGGCACGCCGGACAGGTAAGCCGCAGTCTCGTTGCTGCCGACGGCGCGGACCCACCGGCCAACCGGAGTCGCCCACATCAGTAGGCCCGTGACCAGAGCGAGCGACCCGGCGAGGATTGCCAGGCGGGGCACACCGACCAGCCTTCCGTCCAGTGCGAGCACCGAACTGTTCGACGCGATCAGGATCGACGGTTTGTCCTGGAGGAGCGCAAGCCCGGCCCACAGCGCCAGGCCGCCGAGCGTGACCACGAACGACGGGATCTGGGCCTTGACGTGGATGACGCCCTGGACGGTGCCGATCGCAGCGCCGAGGAGCATCACCGCAACCAGCGCGCCGATGCCGAGGTGAGGCACGAACCTGGCGAACCACAGCGATGCGAACCCAGCGAACGCCGCGATCGATAGATCGATGCCACCGCACATGACCACCACGGTCATCCCGGTGGCGAACACCAACAGCGGCGCAGCCGACTCGACGAGCTGTTGCTGCTGACCGATGCTCAAGAAGTCAGACCGCTTGAGGGTCAGCCCAATCACCAACCCGACCAGGACGAGCACCGGCGCAAAACGGCGCAGCGCATCTAGTTCGCGTCTCTGCTTGGGTGGGACGACAACGGTGGCGGTGGCGGTCACAGCATGTGCTCCATGATCTTGTCGGGACGGGGCTTGGCATCGCGGACGGCGGCGAACTCGGCACTGACCTCCCCGTCACGCATGACGATGACGCGGTGGCCGAGCGCGATGGTCTCGTCGAGGCCGTCGCACAGCACGAGCAGCGACACGCCGTTTGCGGCGAGATCGCGCACGAGCGCGTACACCTCGGACTTGGCGCCGACGTCCAGCCCGCGGGTCGGATGGTCGAGGAGGAGCACCTTGAGGTCGCCGGACATCAGCCAACGGGCCAGAACGACCTTCTGTTGGTTGCCGCCCGAGAGCTGACGCATCGGCACGGAACCGGATGGCGTGCGGATCCGCAGGCGCTCGATCCAGTCGTCGACGACTCGCTTCTCTCGCTCACGATCGAGCACGGGGCCACGGCAGACCGTGCCGACCGTCGCCAAGGACATGTTCTCGGCCACGGACATGGTGCCGATCATGCCTTCGGTGCGCCGCTCGGCCGGCAGGTACCCGATGCCGACCTGCACGGCGCCACGTGGCGAGCGGGCCTTGACCTTCTCGCCGTCGAGGATGATCTCGCCGGCGTCGACCTTCAACGCGCCGAAGATCGCGCGGCACAGCTCCTCACGCCCCGAGCCCTGCACCCCGGCCAGTCCGACCACTTCGCCTTTGCGCAGGGTGATGTTGACGTCGTGGAAGTGCGCACTGCTCAGCCCGACGATCTCGAGGCGGGGTGTGTCCGCACAGTCGGCTTGGCGTTCGGCATGGAAGTGACTGCCGGTGTCCTCGCGGCCGATCATGAGGTGGCGCAGCTCGTCGGTGGTGGTCTCGGTCGGCCTGCGCTCGGCGGCGACCACCCCGTTGCGCAGCACGTAGATGCGATCGGCGACGGCCATCACCTCTTCGATGCGGTGTGACACGAGCACCACCGATGCTCGCTCGCGCAGCCGCTCGATCTGCTCGAACAGGACGGCGACATCGGGTCCGTCGAGCACCGACGTTGGCTCGTCGAGCAGCACGACGGGATCGAACGCTGTCCGCTCCTCGATCGACAGCACCTTGGCGATCTCGACCATCTGCCGCTGTGGGAACGTCAGCTGCGATGTCACGGCCCGAACCGGGATGTTGGAACCGATCTTGTCCAGCTGCGCCTGCGCGAGCTCACGCAGCTTGCGCCAGCGGAAGACGCCTGCGTTGACGCCGTGGCCCTCGCAGCCGAGGAGGATGTTCTCGGCGACGGTGAGGCTCGGCACCAACGATTGCTCCTGGTAGACCATGCCGATCCCCGCGTCGGCTGCGGCGGTGACCGTGCGGAACCGCACCTGCTGACCGTCGCGGTACATCGTCCCGGTGTCGGGCTCGACCAGGCCGACGAGGATCTTCAGCAGCGTCGACTTGCCGGCACCGTTCTCGCCGAGCAATCCGACCACCTCGTGGCGGCGCACCTCGAACGTCATGTCCGTAATGGCCTGCACCGCGCCGAAGCGTTTGGAGATGCCCTCGAGGCGCAGCGCTGGCACCGCCGCGGACACATCCGTTGCGCCTGACAGCGCGGACGACCGGCTCACTTCACGACCCGCAGACGATGACGAAGCGGCCACGTTGCCGCGACAACTGCTCCGACGACGATCACGCCCTGCACCGCGCGCTGCAGAGCCGGTTGGACGTCGAGTAGCAGCAGGCCGTTCTCGAGCACCTTGACGATCAGGACACCGACGATCGACTGGAGCACTCCACCCTGCCCTCCGGACAGCAGCGTCCCGCCGACAACGGCCGCAGTGATCGCCGCGAAGTTCACATTGACCGCCAGCTCGTCGTTGCCGGTGCCTTGCTTGAGGAAGAGGAGCACCGCGGCGATCGAGTAGAACGCGCCGGCAAGCGCGAACGCAAGAGCCTTGTATCGGCGCACGTTGACGCCCGACAGCGCAACGATGTCTTCGGCGCTACCGATGGCGGTGGCATACCGGCCGAGCCGCGTGTGGCGCTGGATGACCACGCCGATCGCGATGCAGACGACGGCGACCAGCGTCGCCCGGGTGAAACCGAATACCCGACCGATCGCCCACGCGCGCAGCGGCCGATCGAGCACGCGTGGTTGGTCGCCGTCGAACAACAGCTGGGCGACACCGAGGCCGACCGCCGACATGCCGACCGTCGTCATGAACGACGGCACCTTCAGGCGCGTCGTGATGAGACCGTTGGCCAGGCCGAACGCCGCGCCGACGAGCACGACCGGGATCACGGCGAACAATCCCCAGTCGTTGGCGTTGCGGCTGTTCATCACGAGCAGCGCGCCGACCATCACGCACGCAGACATGATGCCCTCCATCGACAAGTCGATCGCGCCGAGCAGGAGCACGAACGTGATGCCGACCGTGGCGATGCTCAGAACCGCCGATTGGTCGAGGACGTTCTTGAGGTTGTCGACAGTGGCGAAGCGCTCGGCGCGCCAGGCGAAGAACATGCACAGCAGTGCGAGGGCGGCGAGCGGGCCCCACTTCAGGACCCGTTCGCCGGCAGTTGCGCGAGCGCGGACGGCGCTGGCGTTCGCCGTACGCCGCCGGGCAAAGATCCCCAGCCGGCGAGGAGACGTGCCGACGCCCGTGCTCCTCATCGCCGGCCGGGCATCGATGCTCACCCCAGGGGTCCGGAGACCCGGTTGAAGACGTTCGCGCAGTCGAACTCGGTGAGATCCACCGACGGTGTGGCGAAGTCGGCGGCGTTGTCGGCGGTGATCAGCGTCTGGTTCGCGTAGAACGCCCGGTTGTCGGCCGTCAGCGACGCAATGTCGATCTCGCCGATCGCGGCGCAGTAGCCGATGGCCAGGCCGACGCCGCCCTGCCACGGGCCGTCACTCGACACGGTCGCGGTCATCCGACCGTCTGCCACGGCGGTCACGGCCTCGGGCACTGCGTCGATGCCGACCACGGCAACATCGGACATCCCGGCGGCGTCGAGAGCCTCCATCGCGCCAAGGGCCATGCCGTCGTTCGCCGTCCAGACCCCCTTGATCTTGTCGCCGTGCTTCGTGATCAGCGTCTGGAGGACGGTGAGCGCCTCGGCCTGGC
Source organism: Actinomycetes bacterium (assembly GCA_025351965.1). Classification (GTDB taxonomy): domain Bacteria; phylum Actinomycetota; class Acidimicrobiia; order Acidimicrobiales; family Ilumatobacteraceae; genus WLMZ01. The sequence goes on from JANXUX010000232.1 coordinate 5,023, forward strand.
TCCAATTGGCGGTTTGCTCGTCGAGCAGCTCGATGCCAGGGTTGGCGGCCAGCGCCTCTTGCAGGCCGGCGAACCGGTCCTTCGCCGCCGTGGTCGCCAGGCCACCCTGCAGGGCGACGATGCCGCCCTCGCCGCCCATTGCGTGGAACATGGTCTCGGCGATCAGCTTGCCGGACTCGACGCCGTCGTAGCTGATGTGCGACGCCCAACGGTCGTAGTCCTCGACCGCGAGGTCGGCGGGCTTGTTCCACTGGGTCACCAAGAACGCGCCGGCCTCTTTCGCAGCGTCGGCGATCGGCTTGGTGTCACCTTCGGTGTTGGGCAGGATGTTCAGGACGTAGCAGGACGTGTTACCCGAGCTCAACTCCTGCTTGATCTGGTCCTGCTCCTTCGTCGAGTCGTCGCCGTAGGTCAGGCGCTTCTGCTCGAGACCGACGGACGCGGCGAACTCGTCACCGCCGTCCAACCACGACTTCTCGTACGGGTTGGTCTCGTCGCGCACCTGGCCGATGAGCACGACGTCCTCTGGCGCACAGGCATCCCCCGCCGGCGCCGTTGTGTCGTCGCCTCCGGCGGTGGTCGTCTCGGAGCCCCCCGTCGTGGCGGGGGCATCCGTCGCCGGTGCGGCCGATGTGGACGCAGCCGACGACGGGGTCGCAGCATCGCCGCCGTCATCGCTGCCGCACGCGGCGAGCGTCATCGTGACGAGCAGCATTCCGGCAGTGAGCCGTTTCATAGTTCGTGAGTGCATTGGTGTTTCCCCCAGGGTGTTGTTGATGTATTGAGAAGGACTATCGGGTCAGCGGGCCTGCCACCCGCCGTCGACGACGAGCACGTGACCATTCACGTAGTCAGACGCCGACGAGGCGAGGAAGACAGCAGCGCCGACGAGGTCGGCCGGTGTCCCCCACCGGCCGGCCGGGATGCGTCCGGTGATCTCCGCTTGGCGATCCGGTTGGTCGCGAATCGGCGCGGTGTTGTCGGTCTCGATGTACCCAGGTGCGATCGCGTTGACCTGGATCCCGTACGGTGCCCACTCGTTGGCGAGGGCACGCGTGAGGCCGACGACGGCATGCTTGCTCGCCGCGTAACTGGCCACCCGCAGACCACCCTCGAAGGAGAGCAGGCTCGCGATGTTGATGACCTTGCCCGCGCCGCGCTGCAGCATCGGCGCCGCCAACGCCTGCGTGACGAAGAACATCGACGTGACGTTCACGTCCTGCACGGCGTTCCACTGCTCCGGCGTGATCTCGAGCGCGGCACGCCGATCGATGACCCCGGCGTTGTTGACCACGATGTCGATCGCCATGCGCGACCCGACCTCGGTGGCGACGGCGCTGGCATCGTCGACGTGCGCCAGGTCGGCCGACACCACGAGAGGCGTGCGGCCGAACTCGCGGATCGCGGCGACCGTTTTGTCGAGGTCGCCGCGTGCCGTCAGCGCCACCTCAGCGCCCGACGCGGCGAGCCCGATGGCGATCGCTTGGCCAATGCCGCGACTGGCGCCGGTGACGAGCGCCGACCGTCCGACCAACGAGAAGGCGCTCAGGTCGGCGCCTGGTCGCACGTCCGTGCTCACAGGCCCTCCAGCGCGAGCGGCGTCAGATCGCCGTAGTCGTTGTTCTCGCCGGCCATCGCCCAGATGAAGGCGTACGAGCTCGTGCCGGCACCGGCATGGATGGACCAGCAGGGTGAGATCACGGCCTGATCGTCGGAGAGCAAGACGTGGCGCGTCCGCCCTGGCTGGCCCATCAGATGCACGACGCGCTCCCCGGCGGCGAGGCCGGTGTAGAAGTAGATCTCGGTGCGGTGGTCGTGGAGGTGCGGCGGCATCGTGTTCCACACCGAGCCGCCCTCGACGACGGTCACGCCGAACTGGAGCTGGCACGACGGGTGGCCACCGTCCCAGACGTAACGGTAGAGACGGCGCCGGCTCGCCTTTGCCTCGTCGCCGAGGATCAGCGGATCGATCGACGCGTGCGGGATCCGCACGGTCGGTTCGCTTCGATGCGCGGTCACCGACATGCAATAGAAGCGGGCACCGTCGCCGCGGAACGAGACCTCGTGTCCGAGGCCGACGTAGACCGCGTCGAACAGGTCGAGCTCGTGTTCCTCGCCGTCCACCACCACGACACCGGGAGCCCCGACGTTGACCACGCCGAGCTCACGGCGGGCCAGGGCCAGCTCGCCCCGTTCCAGCGCAGCCTTCGAGTGGATGACCTCGGTGTCGAACACGATGTCGACTCCCGCGATCGGCGCGGCCCCGGCTATCAGCATCCGATCCTCGAAGCTGTAGACACCGGACAACTCACCGGGCACGAACAGGTTGTCGAGAACGTAGCGCGCCCGCAGTTGCGCGCTGGTCGCCGTCTCCATCGAGTCGGGATCGGTGGCTGGTCGAAGGACGATCATGCAAGAACTCCAGTGGTGGGCGAGTCGATTGAGGGGGCGAGGTCGACGAGTGCCGCGACCTCGGCCGCGAGCCCAGTGACGCCGCCGCTGGCGAGCGCGTGGGCGAAGGAACTACCGATGCCGATCGCCGTGGCACCCGCGTCGAACCAGGACGCAGCATCGGCCGCCCCGATGCCGCCGGTCGGTACGAACCGCACGTGAGGAGCGACGGCGATCATCGCGCGCAGGAAGTCTGGGCCGAGGGTGGCCGCCGGGAACAGCTTGACCGTCGAGCAGCCCTGTTGAGCGGCGGCGAGCACTTCGGTCGGGCTGAACGTGCCGGGCACGTACGGCACCCCGGCGTCCTCGGCGACGACTGCGACGGCCGCATCGAAATTGGGAGCGACCAGGAACCGCGCACCCGCTGCGATTGCCTGCCGGGCGGTGGCGGCATCGCACACCGTGCCGGCACCGACCAACGTCTCGCGGGTGACGGCCCGGTCGTGCCGGATCAGGTCGGCGATCAACTCGCTCGCGCCGGGCACGGTGTACGTCACCTCGACTGCCGGCAGCATGTCGGCCGCCGCGAAGGCGATGACCCGCGCGGTTGCGGCATCGTGGTGGCGCACGACTGCGATGATCGCACGGCCAGCGAAGACGCTCACCGCGCCACTCCGGCACGAGTTGGGGCGAGGTCAGCGGCGTACGGCAGCGCCGCGTTGTCGCCATGTATGCCGATCACGCGGGCGGCGATCGTGGCGCCCCTGGCCAACGCCGTCGCAGTGGTGCCGCCGTTGAGGCGCTCGTACAGGAAGCCGACGGCGAACGCGTCACCGGCACCCACCGGATCGACCACCGTCGCCGCTGGCGCGTCCAGGCTCAGCCACCGCCCACGCTCGAGGCAGATCGCGCCACCGGCTGGCCGCTTGACGACAACACAGGGGCGGTCGAGGGAGACCATCATCGACCTGATCCCCTCTTCTGCATCGTCACCGGCAACGAGCGCCGCGTCGCCCCACCCCATCAGTACATCATCCGCATGGACGCTGACGGCATGGAACATGTCGACCAGTTCGTCGACGGCGGCGAGCTTGAGTCGGAAGTTGGCATCGAGACTGACTCGGGCACCGTTGGCGGAGGCCCGCTGGGCCAGCCGCACCACGGCTGCGCGCGGTCCGGCGCCGAGGGCTCCGGTCACTCCCGTCACGTGGACGGCCCGCGCTTGTTCGACGGGGAGGGTCTCGACGTCGGCCAGCGCAATGCGAGAACCTGCGCAACCGGCCCGGCGGTAGTGAACTTCCACGCCCCGGAACGTCTGCTCCTTGAACAGCACGGCGGTCGGTACGGCGTCGTCGATGGCGAGATGGGACACGTCGACCTCCTCCGCAAGCAAGCGGCGGCGAGCGGCGCGACCGAACGGATCGTCGCCGATGCGCCCGACGAGCGACGTGCGTAGGCCGAGCCGGGCGAGCCCGATCGCCACGTTGCACTCGGCGCCTCCCAACGAAACGTGGAGCGTCGTGGCATGGTCGAGCCGCTGTCCCCGTGTGTCCAGGCAAACGATCGGCTCGCCGATCGTGAGAAGATCGAGGGGCCGATCACCTTGATTCACGTATGTGATCTTTGTCCCCATGTATGAACACACTACGCTGACCATTCCGAAAGGTCAAGGGGCTGAATATCGTTCGCTATCGTGAACCCTGTGCGTCCCACCGATATCTCGAACGAAGAAGCCGACCTTCCCGACGACGCCGGGTTCATGCCCGTGAAATCAGCTGACCGCACGCTGGACGTCCTCGAGGAGTTGGCTCAGGCTGGACACCTCACCAGGTCCGATCTGACCCGGCGGCTCAAGATTCCCAAGAGCAGCTTGCACGGGATCCTCCGCACGCTCGAGTTGCGCGGATGGGTCGAGGTCGATCCGGGTGGCTCCACGTACCAGCTCGGTGTGCGTAGCCTCGTCGTCGGGGCCTCTTTTGTCGACGAGGATCTCGTCGTTGCACGAACGGCATCTGTGCTTGATGCGCTGGCTGCAGCCACGGGTGAGACCGTCCACCTCGGCCGCCTGCAGGGCTCCGAGATCGTCTACATGGCCAAGCGCGAGTCGGTCCACCCCTTGCGGATGTTCTCGGCGGTCGGCCGCCGGCTCCCGGCCCATGCCACGGCCCTGGGTAAGGCGTTGCTTGCGCAGCGCGGCGACGATGAAGTGCGCGCGATCCTGCCCGACGTGCTCGTGCCCCTGACGCCGCGCACGGTCTGCGATCCCAAGGTGCTCATCGAACGGCTCGCCGATGTCCGTGAGCTGGGATACGCGATCGACAACGAAGAGGCCACCGTCGGGTTGCGGTGCTTCGGCATCGCGCTGCCATCGAAGTCACCAGCGATCAATGCAATCAGTATCTCGGTTCCCGTCGCCCGGCTCGATGCGGAGTCGGAGGCTCGCGTGATCGCCGAGCTGATCGCCGCCGTCGATGGACAACCGAGCGGATCATGATTGGCCGGCCTACACCTCGACGCCGGCACGGCGCAGCACGTCGCGCAGCTCTGCGTCCGCGAAGGTGATGTCGAGGCGGTCCACGATCAACCCGTTCGCGTCGGCGACGAAAAGGGCCGGTTCCCACGTCAGCCGATAGGCGTCGACCGCAGGTGCAGCGACCGTCGCCGTGTCGTCGGTGTACACGTCGGCGTGCACCATCGTGACCCGGTCGCCCAGTTCGTCGTGGAGCTCGAGGAGCACCTCCAACATCGGCCCGCACACGCCGAACTGACAGAACGCGGGCGTGCCGATCAAGTAGGCCATCGGCTTCCCGACCTGCAACGCCGCTGTCAGCGTCATCGTGTGGAGCGGGCATACACCGGCGGCGCGTGTGCACACCGGATTCACTCCGCGCGGATCGTCGACGGTCGGTGTGTCGAAGGGTGGCAGCGGATCGCCCGGCTTCGGTTGCTCGACGAGCCCACGATCCAGCACTTGGAAGGGCTTGGGCTCGCCGACCCCGTCGACGCGCAGGTTGTAGATACCGGGCACGGCGATCTCGGAATGCACGATCCAGAACTGCGGCTTGCCCGGCTCGCGCGGCACGAGATCGCCCCGGAGACCGGCGACGACCACTGCGCCATCGGCGTCGAGCACCGCTGCGTCCAGTGCAGCCGGCGCGTTCGTGAGCAGCGCACCGCCAAGTTCGAGCGAGATCGGCAGACGCACCCGGCCGGGCACGAGCGAGTCGGGCGCGAACCGGCCTACGATCGAGGCGCCGGCAGGCATCTGCTCGACATCGATGTTCGCGACGGCCACGTCGGTCTGCGCCGCCGGAGCCGGGCCTCCGGTGACGCTTGTCGGGCCGCCGGAGGGCGTCGGCCCTGCCGCCTGGTCGTCGCGGCTGCAGCCCAGCAGCCACGCTGTCGGTACCGCCGCTGCGGCAGCGGCCAAGAACGACCGCCGACCGCAGCGCATGGGCACCGGGTTCACACCTGGTGGTTCGATGCAGTGTCGTACAGCGCAGTCACCTGCACCGCTGTGAGAACCGTGGTGGGATAGATCCGCACGTCGTCGACCGCCCCGCCGAACAAGGGATCGCCCCAGTCGTTGTCGCCGACGAAGTTGCTCACCGTGGCCCCGATTGCTGCCATCGTCACTGGGATGCTCCCCTGGGCGATTTGGCGGCCGTTCAAGTAGAGCGTGCCGGTCGAGCCTGACATCGTGAACACCACGTGCGACCACGCCCCGACGGTCAGGTCGTCGGCCAGCGAGGCCTGCACCCGAGTCTGCACACCATTGTCGAGCCGGAAGGTCGCCGCTAGGCCCGAGGCCCCGGTGTCGGATCGTGACTGGATCAGGAAGAAGTCCTCGGTGCCGTTGCCGATGTTCAGCAGCGGCATCCAGTTCGGCAGCGCATCCGGTTTCGCCCACAGCGACACACTGAAGTCGGTCGAGGTGGACAGGACGTTTGCCGGCAGGTTGATGCGGTTCGTTGCGCTGCCAGCGCCTCCGGCGAGTTGCACCGCGGAACCGAACACGCTTTCCGTTGTCCATGTCGCCGACCCGGACAGCGAGCCGGTGCCGACCGCGGCGTCGCTACCGGTATTGGCCGCGACTGTGCCCGTGCCCTCGTCGAGCGCGTACCGGACGGGCGGTGTTGCCGCACTGCCGGACAGGGCGGCGACTTGTGCTGCCGTGAGAGCTGTCGACCGATTGATGCGCACGTCGTCGATCGTGCCGGCGAACAAGGCGTCGCCCCAGTCGTTGTCACCCACGTAGTTGTTTGCAGTGGCGCCGATCGCCGCCATCGTGATCGGCACGGTCGCCTGTGCCACCTGGGCGCCGTTGAGGTACAGCGTGCCGGTCGAGCCCGACATCGTGAACGTCACGTGCGACCACGCGCCGACGGTCAGGTCGCTTGCCAGTGGCGCCTGCACACGCGTCTGTGTGCCGTTGTCGACCCGGAACGTTGCTGCGAGGCCGGCACCGGCTGCCCGCGACTGGATCAGGAAGAAGTCCTCTTGGCCGTTGCCGATGTTGAAGATCGGCTGCCACGCCGTCAGCGCCGTCGGCTTGACCCATACGGACACGGTGAAGTCGCCGGAGGTGGCGAGCAGGTTCGGCGGAAGCGTTACCGGGTTCGTCGCCGTCGACGCACCACCGGGAAGCGTCACGCCGGAGTCGAACACACCCGCCGTTGCCGACGTCCACGTTGCCGTGCCCGACAGCGTCGCGGCACCGGCCGTTTGGTCCGTCCCGGTGTTGGCCGAGGCGGTACCCGTGCCTTCGTCGAACGCGTAGCGCACCGTGCCGCTCGGCGACGGCGGGATCGCCGTCGTGGGGAAGATCACGAGGTCGTCGATCACGAGGCCGGCGGTCGTGCCCGTCACGGTGCTGGCGAGGGACAGTGTCGAGCTCGAGGCGCTGGCCGTGAACGTGCCGGTGTAGGTGGCGAGTGTCCCGTTGGCCACGTTCGCCGCGGTCGCCGTCACGGTCGCGGCGAGACCGCTGACGTTGACGGTGCCAGACACCACCCCGCCGCCGGGGACGGTCACGCCGCTCTGGCGGGCGTACTTGAACGAGATCCGGTACTGCTGGCCCGGTTGCAGGCCGACGACCGACCGGTTCAGTGCCCCGTTGGTGCCGAGGTTGAGGCGGTAGCCGACCTGGGCCGAGCCGTCACCGACTGCTCGGGTCAGCGTCACGCCACTCGTCACGACCCACGGCTGGAGGTGGGTACTGCCGGCGGCGACCGTGATGCTGCCCGGTCCCTGCGTGAGCGCGACGCGCGGCGTGTCGAACTGATCGACGAGCAACGGCGTCGGGCTGACGAGCTGGGTGGTCGGGTTGATCTCGACGAGCCGGGCGACCGACGGCGTGCCGTCGGCTTTGATGGCGTAGATCATCCAGGTGCCGGGAGGAGCGATGGTGCCGTTGGCCGGTGCGTTGATCGTGAGCGTCGACCCGTTGGTCGTGAACGTCGGCTCGAAGAAGCGCTGCCCGTTGTCGAACGAGTGGGTCACCGATCCGGCGCGGATCATCGTCACCCGGGATGCGCCGCCGGTGACGCTGATCTGGAACTGGCTGCCGTAGGCGACTGCCGGCGGTGCCACGTCGATGGTCGGTCGTGCCGCCAGCGCGTTGCCGTCATACAGGTAGTCGGGCGTGTAGTACTCGACATCCGCGTACGGGCCGGGCCCAGGCGAGCCACCGCCGCCCATCATCACCCGGCCGTCGGGGAGCAGGATCGCTGCCGAGTGGTACTGGCGGCCGTGCGCGTACACGGCCAGATTGCTGCTCCAGGTGTTCGTCACCGGGTTCCAGATCTCCGGGGCTGGCACCACGCCATCGAGCGTGGAGATCCCGGCGGCGTTCTGGCGCGCACCGCCGGTGACGAGGACCCGCCCGTCGGGCAGGATCGTCGAGTTGGCCCAGTGCCGCGAGTACTTCATCGGCGGGATCGGTGCGATCACCGGAGCGGCTGTGCCGCCGGCAGTCGTCAGGTCGACGGTGAACCCGGCGCGTGCACCATCACCGCCCGTGCCGTTGTTGCCGCTACCACCGCCGCCCATTTGAACGATCTTGCCGGGCTGGTACATCGCCGCGGTCGAGGTCGCGCCGATCGGGGTCCCGATGCCACCTGGTTGGTTGGTGACGCTCGTCGGCAACGTGCCGCGCAGCGTCATCGTGCCAAGGCCGCTCGGGTTGAGCTCGTACATCTGCGAGCCGCTGATGCCGAACAGGTTGCCGTTCGGGGCCACCCAGGAACGTGGGTACCACCACCGGTTCTGCCCGCCTTCGCTGTACGCCGGTGCGCTCGTCGCCCCCGTCAGCGCCGTCCAGCCGCTGTCCTGGGTCGGGCTGTACCGCTCCGGGGTGATCACGGGAACGCCGCCCGTCGGATTGTTGTAGGACGTGATACCGCCCTGCACGACGATGTCGCCGTTCGGCATTACCGTTGCCGTTGGGTACCACCGTGCATAGTTCATCGGCGCCTCGTTGCGGAGTCCGGCGGCCGTCGAGTAGCTCGTGACACCAAGCGCCCCGGCGTTCGGGGCGTTGCCATCGAAGCTGTCGTCGCCCCCCGCAGTGAACACCACGTCACGGGTCGGATCGAGCACCTGGATGGAACAGAACAGGTCGGTGTAGGTCGTGTTCGCAAGAACCCCGCCGTCGCGGTTGACTAATGTCCGCGAGACCGCAGGATTCCACACGTCAAACTCGAACTGCCCGCCCTGGGACGGATCACAACCTGCGCCGGCGGCGTTCAGCAGCCCGCGGATGGAGTAGCCCTCGATGCCCATCGTCGCGCACGCAGTCGGCCGTCTCCCCCCGAACGACTGGATCTTTCCGTCGGCGGTGAGCGCCATGTTGATCGGCATGATCGGCCACGGCGTCACGCCCTCCCAGCCGTCGAATGTCGTACCGCTCCACGAACCCTGTTTGTCCCTGGCGGGAACATTGGCGCACTCGGGCGCGGCGAGATCGCCGACAACGTAGCGCATGCCGAGTCGCAATTGATTGGTGTTGAAGCTGTCGTAGGCCGCGGCATACCCGGCCGCTGAGTGCCCGAGTCCGGTGGTCCACTGCCGACCACCCTCGATCGCCTGACACCACGTCACCGGGTGCACGAGGCCGTTACGGCCCGCGTACTTGCCTGCGTCGTCCGTCCCAGCGCCGAGCGTCATCTCGTCGTACTCGACGAGCGTGTGCGTAGTGTTCGCCGGGTTGATCCGCCAGTCGTACCACTCGTCCCACCGGGCGAGGGTTGACGGCAAACCAGCAGTGAGACCGCTCGTCATGTCGTACACCTTGACGGTGCCGCGCATCACGCCGGGCGAGCCCGGGTTGCCCGCGGGATACCCCTGGCTCGCAGGCGGCGGCGCCACCCCGCCCGGGCGTTCGGGGTGATGCCCCGAGGTCGCGCCCGCCACCCGCTCGAAGAACGGCCAGTTCGGCGGCGACCAGAGCGCATAGTGGATGAACATCGACCCGCCACCGGCTTGGGTGAACGACTCGAAGGCCGCTTTCTCCGCAGCCGTGAGCGGATTGGTGCCCATGTTGTTGTGAACGAAGATCACTGCTTTGAACTGGCCGAGCCCCGAGGTCTCCGTGCCCGGGACGTCGCCAGCGGTCCAGGTGAACTCGCTGCTGTCGCCGTCCTCGACGGCCGCGTAGCCGTTCGTCGTGGCCTGTTGCACGAGGGCGGTCCGCGGCGCCCCAGCGTCGTGGCCAGCGTTCTCGAAGTAGATCAAGACCTTGTCCCCCGGCGCGGCGGCAACCGGCGGTGCGCCGGAGCCGGCGACTGCGATGGTGCCGACCGGCAGTGCGGCCAGGACATAGGCAAAACGGAACCGCCGACGGCGCGGGCGGACGGCGCGAGACAACAAGGCGTAATTCATCGAGGAGCCCCCAAAGCTTCCGAGTGATGTAAAGGAGGCCGCACCTCATGCGCGTTCCGCCCTCCCTCGATTGCGCACGATACGCCTCAGTTCGGCAAACAGCAAGGAATTGTTCGCATACGTGGCCATGGACCACTACCCATTCACATATGAGAACGATCCTAGGCCGGTGGAGCCGCCATCGCATGACCGAGGTTGGTCAAGACGCCGACGCGAGCAGCGTCGTCAACGGCGAGCACGCCGCCGTTTGACACATCGTCCGGCTCGATGTGCTCAAACGCGATCCGGACGTCCTCGCGGCGTGCGCCGAGCGTCTCCACGGCGACGTCCGTCAGCGCGGCAGCGAACGCTCGCTTCTGCTCAATGGTGCGGCCTCGAAGAAGTTGGATTGTGATGCTCGGCATCGACTCAACCTAGGTGGCCCGCACGGCAGCATTCAAGGGTCGCCGCCGATGCTCGAACTCAGTCGCGAGTGCTGACCACCCCATCCACCTGATCTGTCTGAGTTGACCCGATGATTCAAACCACCAGTCCGGACCCTGTCGCCGCCGACATGCGCCGCCACACCTGCGCCCGTATCACCGCAACCTTGATGTCGAGATCGGCGAACTCATTCGGGCGACAGCGCAGATCGTTCGATACAGCGTCGAGTCCGACGCCACCGACCCGAACAGGCACGGCTGAGAGACGAGGAGCTCGATGTCCGAACACGCTTCGCCGCCGGCCGCAAGCATCAACAACACGCGAGTCAACACGACCCCACCGTCATGCGTCGGGGCCGCTCGCCGGCTTGCGCGCCCTGCGGATCGGTCGTTCGAAGGCGTATGAGATGACCGCGCTGTACGAGTCGAGCGGCGGGACCAAGGGTCTGCCGTGTTTGCGGATGGGTGACGTGCTCCCCGTTTCACGGTTCGCGCTCGAGGAGTACGTGACCACCGGCCGCATCGTTCAGTTGCTCCCCGAGCCCGACCTCGACGCGACGGTGAGCGCGACTGCCCCACAGAAGTCGACGCGCACGCGTCGGACCGCTGATCGCGCCCAGTTGTCCTTGCTCGGTTCGGACTGACTCATGGTCGACCAGTCGAGGACCCCAGGAAGAGCACACCCCGAATTGAACAGACAGGTGCCCGCGGTTTGGAGTGTGTGGTGATCCGGGTGTCGACGTTGTACGCGTCAACTGCTGCGTCGACCGCGCGCTACTACACCCGCTATCTCGCGGACGCCCCGGGTGAGCTCCCCGGCCAGTGGGCCGGCCATCAGGCCGACCTGTTGGGGTTGTCGGGGACGGTGTCCACGGAGCAGCTCGAACGGGTCCTGTCCGGGCATGACCCGACCACGGGTGACGTGTTGGGGATGGCGTTGGTGGACCGGACGATGGCGAACG
>JANXUX010000235.1 GCA_025351965.1 Actinomycetes bacterium
GAGGCGGGGTCGCACACGTCGACGGTCTCGGGTGGTCGTGTCGACAGTGATCCGGACGAGCGCTATCGCATCGTCGCGCGCAGCGCGACGTCGCCCACCGGACGAATCGAGATCTATGGCGTGTCGTCGCTGAACGCAGCCGACAACGCCGTGCAGACGCTTGCGATTGCACTGCTCGCCGGCGTGCCGCTGTTCGTCGGCCTGTCGTGCTGGGTGCTGTGGCGCAGCGTCGGGCGCGCCCTCGATCCCGTCGACGCGATGCGCGCCGAGGTCGACGACATCGAGGCATCGTCGATGGGTCGCCGGGTCACCGCATCGGAGAGTGACGACGAGCTCGGCCGTCTCGCACACACCCTGAACCACCTCCTCGACCGGCTCGACATCGATGCCAAGCGCCAGCGCCAGTTCGCCGCCGATGCGTCGCACGAGCTGCGCAGTCCGCTCGCTGCGGCCCGGACCCAGCTCGAGGTCGGGCTGGAGTACGCGGACCGCACGGACTGGACGGCGACCGCCACCGATGTGCTGATCGAGGTCGACCGGCTCGAGCGACTGTCACGTGAGCTGCTCGACTTCGCCCGAGCCGACGCGCGGCATCGACTGCCGGAGATGATGCCGATCGACCTGACCGAACTCGTCGGACGGGTGGTCGAGAGCAGGCCTCCCGGACACGTGACCATCCACTGGACACCATCGACGACGCCGATGCCCGTCCTCGGCGATCGCGACCTGATCACCCGGCTGCTGCGCAACCTGCTCAGCAACGCCGAGCGGCACGCTCGGACGCGTATCGACGTGACGGTGTCCACCGCTGACGGACACGGCACGGTGCTGGTCGCCAACGACGGCGATTCGATCCCGGCCGAGGACTGCGAACGGATTTTCGAGCCATTCACGAGGCTCGACGCTGCCCGGGCCAGTGATGCCGGCGGCGCAGGTTTGGGCCTGGCGATCTCGCAGCGCATCGCGCAGAGCCACTGCGGTGAGCTCACCGCCGTGCCCCGCACGAACGGCGCCGCTTTCGCACTCGTGCTGCCGACTCACCGCCCCAACCGACAGCGCGACCAACCATCAGACGCCACTGGCTGACGGTGCGTTCGCCTCCGGCGAGTGCGGCTTCTGTCAGCACGTCCGGGGGTGTTTGCGGCGTTGTGTGCTGACGGTCGGGCCTCCGGCGAGTGCGCGTCAGCATGTTTGGCGGTGTTTGCCGGGTTCTGTGCTGACCGTGTCGCCGCCGCTGGTCGCCGCCGCTGCGCGCGCAGCGACCGCGACGACCAGTCGCTCAGTCGAGGTGGTCGGGAAGGCCGAAGGCGGCGAACAGCTTGGTGTCGAGGAAGTTGTGGTGGCCCGTGATGCGACCATCGACGATGTCGAGGAGCTGGATGCTCCACGGGCTGAACCCGCCTCCGGCATCGGGCTTGTAGCTGCCGAACGCCGGTACACCGTTCGCGCTCGTCGCGATGAGCCGGGATCCCTTGCAGTTGATGCCGGTGCCGAGGAAGAACGCAGCCATCTGCTCGGGGCCCTGCAGCCAGAGCGGGAACGGCGGCATCGACATGACCGCGTCGTCGCGCAGCAGCGTGACCAGGCGGGCGATGTCGTAGCGCTCGAACGCCTCGACGTACTGGGTGAGCAATGCCTCCAGTCGGGGATCGGCCAGGACGACATCGGTGGAGGTCGCAGCATCGAGGTCGTGGGTGGCCATCGTTGCCTTGGCTCGCTGCAGAGCACTGTTCACTGACGCCACGCTGGTGTCGAGCAGTTCGGCCACCTCCGTGGCCTCCCAACGCAGGACCATACGCAGGATGAGCACGGCCCGCTGACGAGCAGGTAGGTGTTGCAGTGCGGACACGAACGCGAAGCGGATGGTCTCGCGGGACGCAGCCAACTCGGCCGGATCTGCGTTGTCGTGCATCACCCGCGACGTGGGGATGGGCTCGACCCAGACGTTCTCGGGCAGCATCGCCGGCAGCGCGGTGTCGGCCCTCGACGACGGCCCCATGTCCATCGGTCGGGCGCGGCGCTGCCGAGAGCGCAGCATGTCCAAGCAGGCGTTGGTCGCGATGCGGTAGAGCCACGAGCGCACCGAGGATCGGCCCTCGAACGTGTCCGAGTTGCGCCAGGCGCGCAGCATCGTGTCCTGCACCGCGTCATCGGCCTCGAAGACCGACCCGAGCATGCGGTAGCAGTAGCCCGTCAGTTCGCGGCGATGCCGCTCGAGATCCTCCGGCCGGATCGTGGTCGGGTGGGTCGAGACATCGTGGGTCATGGTGTCGCTACTGGTCTCGCGTTGCATGGTCACTCCCTCGACCCTAGCGAAGGGGTGCGCGAGTGTTTCCCGCAGTGATCGTGGTACACATGGCCGATGGTTCGTCGTCCGTCGCAGGTCGCTCGCGAGTACGCGCAGCGGTTGAACCCGGCCGATCTCGAGGTCGTGGCCAAGGCACTGCTGGCCGGCATCGAAAAGACCACGACGGCGCGGTGGGATGCAGCGGTGCTCCGTGCGGCCGAACTCCCGGGTGATGTCCGGCCGGAGAAACTCAAGGCGCTGTCGGATCAGTTCGCCCGTGAGCTGGGCGCGGTGGGGGCCGCAGCCGGTGTCGCCGCCGCCACCCCGCTGGTCGGCACTGCTGCGACGCTGATGGCCGCGACGGCCGAACTGGCGTGGTTCACGGCGCGATCAGGTGACCTGGTGTTGACCATCGCCGCCCTCCACGGCCGGCCCACGCCGTCGGTCGACGAGCGCCGGGCGTGGGTGCTGGCCGTGCTGATCTTCGGCAGCACCGCCCGCCAGGGGTTCTCCAAGATCGCCAACCAGATGGGTGCCAACCTGGAGGACAACACCAAGAGCGGGCTGTCGTTGGCGACGTTGCGTGCCGTCAACGGCGCTCTGAGCCGGATGGTCGTGCGCAAGTACGGCACCCGCCGTGGCGCGATAGCGCTCGGGACGGCGCTGCCGCTCGGCGTCGGTGCTCTGATCGGCGGCGGCGCCAACTACGTCGCGATCCGCAAGCTCGTCAAGCAGGCCGACGCGTTCTTTGCCCACCTACCCTACAGCTCGATCGAGACCACCGGCATCGAGCTCGCCGGCAACCTCTGACCCCGCCGCCTGCCCGCTCCGCCCAGACGCCTACTCAGACGCCCGCCCGCTCGTCCCAGACGCCCGCCCGCCCGCCCACCCGCCCGCCGTGCGTCCGCGGTGTGGGACAAAGCGCGCCCTCGTGCGCGAGTGGTCTCGCAGGGCGGGATGTCGGCGCCCCGAGGGCGCGGAACGTCCCACCGCTGCGGCGTCATCTGGCCCGCCGCCGTGCGACGCGTGGTTGGGGTGCGGACCGTCCCGGCAGCGTCAGCGGAGGATGCCGGCGAGGGCGCGCTCGGCGGCGTGGAGGCCGGCCATGCCGTGGACGCCGCCTCCGGGCGGCGCCGAGGCCGAGCACAGGAACAGCGCCGGGTTCGGGGTGACGTACGCGCGCAGGCCGACGGTCGGGCGGAACACGAGCTGCAGGCCGCTGTGCGCGCCACCGCCGATGTCACCGCCGACGTAGTTCGGGTTGTAGGCCTCGAACCCGGCGGGCGCCGTCACGTGCCGGGCGAGGATCAGGTCGCGGAAGCCGGGCGCGAAGCGTTCGATCTGGCGCTCCAGAGCGTCGGTGGCGTTGACGGTCGAGGCGTGCGGAACGTGCGCGTACGCCCACAGCGTGTGCTTGCCCGCCGGGGCGCGGGTCGGGTCGAACAGGCTCTGCTGGGCAACGAGCACGAACGGTCGCACGGGCATCCGGCCGGCGGCACAGTCGGCCTCCGCCGCCTGGATCTCGGCGAAGGTCCCGCCGACGTGGACGGTGCCGGCGTGGCGGCACTGTTCGTGCGTCCACGGCACCGGCCCGTCCAGGGCGTAGTCGATCTTGAACGCCGCAGGTCCGTGGCGGAACCGACGCAAGCGAGCGCGGTACGCATCCGGCAGTGCATCGCCGGCGATCGACGCGAGCTGGGCCGGGTTGGTGTCGAACATCACGGCCCGGTGCGATGGCAGGTCAGCGAGCGAGCGAACTCGATGCCCTGTCTCGATGACGCCACCGAGCTCGACCAGGCGTGCCGCCAGTGCATCGGCCACCGACTGTGACCCACCCTTGGCAACCGGCCAGCCGGTGGCGTGACCGATCAGGGCGAGCATCGTGCCGAAGGCCGCGGACAACGGCCGAGTCAACGGCAAGAACGCATGCGCCGCACAGCCACCGAACAGGGCCGCAGCCTCCTCCTCGCGGAAGATCCGCTGGGCCAGCGAGGCCGGCGGGAGCGCACGCAACCCGAAACTCCCCATCATCAGCGGGTGTCTCGGCACGCTGACGACGGGCCCCAAGATCTGCGGAAGCAGCTCGTCCCAATGGCGCAGCAGCGGTGCGAACCAGCGGGTCCAGGCTGCGCCGTCGATGCCCAGTCCGTCGGCCGTCGCCGGGAGCGAGCGGTGCAGCACCGCCGCCCGTCCATCGTCGAGTGGATGGGCGACCGGGATGTCCGGATGGATCCACTCCAGTCCGTGCCGGTCGAGCTGCATCCCGGCGAATGCGGGTGACGCGACTCCCAGCGCGTGGACTGCAGCGCAGACGTCGTGCACGTACCCGGGCAGGGTCAGCTCGGCCGAGCGGGTTCCGCCGCCGATGGTGTCGGATCCCTCGACGACGAGCACCGAGCGGCCGGCCTGGGCAAGCGTGACAGCGGCCGCGAGCCCGTTCGGCCCGGCGCCGATGACGACGGCGTCGTAGGAGGTGGGGGAGTTGGTTGCGATGTGTCGACCGTACCCACAAGTCGGGGCAGGGCGACGCGGCAGCCGGGATCGACGGTCATGATGGTTGGATGTCCATCGACCCGCACGACACCTTCCCCGCCGGGTTCTTCCGGCGCACGGACGAGTCGCCCGACGACCGCTTCTACGTCCCCGACCGCCTCCTGACCCACATCGACGACCGCGCGATCGCCGCCGTCGGTGCGCTCTACACCGAGCTCGGGCTGACCGGCGGCGTGCTCGACATCATGTCGTCGTGGATCTCGCACTTCGAGTCCCCACCGGAGGAGCTGGTCGTGCTCGGGATGAACGAGCACGAGCTGGCCAGCAACCAGGTCGCAGCTGAACGGGTCGTGCACGACCTCAACGTCGATCCACGGCTGCCGTTCGAGGACGGCCGGTTCGACGCAGTCACGTGCTGTGTGTCGGTCGACTACCTCGTCCGCCCGATCGACGTCTTCGCCGATGTGCTGCGCGTGCTCCGCCCCGGCGGCGTGTTCGTCTGCACGTTCTCGAACCGGTGCTTTCCGACCAAGGCAGTCCAGGGCTGGCTCGCCAATAGTGAGCCGGCGCGATGCCGCATCGTGGCCGAGTACTTCCGCCGGTGCGGCGGATGGACCGAGCCGACCGTCCAGCTGCGGACCCCGGAGGGCACCCGCGGCGACCCGCTCTACGCCGTCTGGGCGTTCAGCGAACCCGAGCCAGCCGGCTGACGCTGCGACGCCGGTGTCAGCTGACGGGGATGACCAGGGTGTGGCCGACGCGGGGGAGTTCGATGAACGTGCGGCCGGGCTGGAGCTGGATCGGCGTGCCGTCGTCGGCAGTCAGGGTGAACGGATCGTGGATGTCGTTCTTGGTCCAGGTGCCGTGGATGTAGTTGCCGCCCGTGAGCACGAACACCTCGCCGGTACCCACGACCTGGGCGTCGGGGCTGTTCGAGATGCCGGGCAGGTAGTTCATGTCGAAGATGACGACATTGTTCGTGGTGACCTGGCCGCTGAGCGCGTCGTTGTGCGGTTTGCCCTCCATCGTGCGCTTGTAGAGCCCGGCTGCGGCGTCCCAGTCCCAGCGGACGTCGATGCTGTCGAGGGCGATCCCGGCCCCGGGACTTGGGGTGCCGGCGGGCGCGGCGTCCGCGGCGCGGTACTGGAACTGCTGCTTGGCGGGCGGCTGGTAGAGGACCGTCCTGGAGTACAGCGCGTCGGTCGAGGAGTACAGGTTGTGCGGCGCCTTCTTGTCCCGGGTGCGGTAGTAGACAGCGGCCTTGCTCGGCCCGATGTTGATTAGTTCGCTCGCGTTGATCGCATCGGTGACGGTCCGGTTGCCACCGCTCCAAGCGAACAGCGGATGATCGAGGCTGGTGAAAATGTCGATGTCCTGGATCCGGCCGGAGCGGATCGGGCCGACGGCGCTCGCTCCGCCACTCTGGAAGACGAGTGCGAAACGGGTGAGGTTGTCGTTGACGATCTCCTCGACGACGATGTCGGCCTCGTTGAATCCGCTCTGCGGGCGGGCACCGGGCGCGTTGTCGATCTTGACGATGAGCGCCGGCTTGGAGGCGATCGCAGGATCGGGATTGGTGACACCTGTCAGCGGGTAGATCGGCTCGGGCGGCAACGTCGTCGTCGTCTCGGCGACGGTGGTCGTCGTCTCCGGCACCGTCGTGGTGGTCGCCGGCTCAGTGGTCGAAGTGGTGGTGGCGGCCTCGGTGGTGGTTGTCGACTTCACCGTCGTCGACTCCAGCATCGTCGTGACGACCGTCGTGTCGACCGTCTTGGCGTCGCTGCTGCACGATGCGACGCCTGCGGTCAGGGCAATGAGGACGAGCGCCGGACGCAGCACGGTGGAGGGCGAGTGGGAATGCTGAGCAAACATGCGAAGAGGTGTCCAGTGGGGGCCGGGTGCCGCAAATGCGGCACATCGAAGTGGTGTCCGCCGCTTCCCCCACAGTCTGCCCAAAGATGGGCCACCTTTTCACGTCACCCGGTGCGGTTGTCGCCGATTCCTGCGCAGAGCTCGGGTGCGGTGGCGCGGATCCGGTCGACGTTGGCGAGCCACATGTTGGCCAGGTAGTGCGGCCGGAACGACCGCCGGCCGGCCTCGGCTTCGGCGCGGATGATCTCGGTTCCACCGTGGGCAACGCAGTCGAGGTGCATTCGGGCAGCGGCCTCCAGCGTGACCGCCTCGACGATGGCGTGCTCCAACGACTGGGAGGCGATCAGCGCACCGTGGTTCTTCATCCACGCGACCCGGCCCTCCCCGAGCTCCTCGACCACCGACGCATGGGGCTTCACGCCGTCGTCCGCGTAGAGCACCTGCTCATCAAGGAACAGCACGGCTGCGACGCCGTACACACCGAGCCCGGTCCCCAGCGACGACAGCACCGTCACATGGTGCGAGTGGAGGTGGACGATCGCGTTCACGTCCGGGCGACGGGCGTAGAGCGCTGCGTGCATCCGCAGCGCGGGCGCCAGGCGGACGCGTCCGGAGAGCACCTGCAGGTCTGGGTCGACCAGCGCGACGTCGTCAGGCCGGGTCTGGTCGAAGTATTCGAACGCCGTGCACCAGAACCCGCGGTCGTCCGAGGCGCGAACGCTGACCTGGCCGCCGACATCGGACGCGCAGCCCTCCATCGCCAGGATCCGCTCCCCGACCACGAGCGTGCGCCGCACCAGATCGTCATCCATCGCCACCGGTTCCATCTCGGTGACGGTAGCAAACGGCTGTTTGTTCCTGGACGTCTTGACATGGCAGTGGGCCTCACCTAGACCTGCCGGGATGTCGACCACTGCGAGCGATCAGGATCTGCCGACCACCGAGGAGATGGAGCAGATCTATCAGGACGTCAAGAACTGGACCACCTGGGGTGCTGACGACGAGCGGGGTGCGCTCAACCATCTGACGAACGAGCACCGCGCCCGGGCCGCGGCGCTGGTGCGCACCGGCGAGGCGGTCAGCATGGCCCATGACCTGACCACCCGGCCGACTCCGGAGACGCCGAGCCCGGCGCACCACCACATGCTGTCCAGCGGCGACGCGCTCGGCTCGAGCGGAGTGCCCGACTACGAGGCCACCCAGGACTACCTGGGGACAGCGGTCCACGGCCTCGGACTGACCCACATCGATGCGCTGTGCCACATGTTCGTGCGCGGCGAGATGTACGGCGGTCGCCCGGCTTCGATGGTGCAGAGCACCGGCGCGCAGGCGAACACGATCATGTCGGTGTCCGACGGGGCGATCGGGCGCGGTGTGCTGCTCGACATCCCGCTCGGGCGCGGCGTCGACTACCTCGAGCCGTCGTCGTCGGTCACCATTGCCGATCTCGAAGCCGCCGAAGCAGCGCAGGGTCTCACCGTCGGCACCGGCGATCTGCTGATCGTGTCCACCGGGCGTGACGCACGCAAGGCCGCCGGACGCGGACGCCTGGATCCGTTCGGCGGTGGATTGCCCGGGCTGCACCCGCGCACCTTGCGCTGGTTGCACGAACGCAAGGTTGCGCTGCTCGCCAGCGACGGCATTTCCGATCACATGCCGTTCACGGCCATCCCGGAGTGGCCGTTCCCCATCCACCAGATCGGCATCGTCGGCATCGGCCTGCACCTGATCGACAACCTCCGTCTCGACACCGTCACAGCGGTCTGCCGACGCGAACAGCGCTGGGAGTTCCTGATGTCCGTGGCCCCGATGCGCGTGCCCGGCGGCACTGGTTCGCCGGTCAACCCGATCGCCACGTTCTGACCGTGTCTGCGCGTACCGTGTCCGCGCGTCTGACAGTGTTCTGTGTGGATGCCGAGAACTGTGCAGCTGGCATCATGAAACAAACGACTGTTAGTCTTTGCTGATGTCCCAGCTCGACGACGTGAGGAGTCCGACACGTGTATGACCTGTTGATCCGCGGTGGGCTCGTCATCGACGGCACGGGATTGCCCGGCCGCCTCGGCGACGTCGGTATCTCCGGCGGCCGCATCGTCGCGACCGGTCGCCTGCGCGGCGAGATCGCGACCCGGGTCATCGAGGCCGACGGTTTGGTGGTGGCGCCGGGCATCGTCGACGCGCACACCCACTACGACCCGCAGCTGACATGGGACCCGCTCTGCGACAGCTCGTCGCTGCACGGCGTCACCACGGTCGCCGCCGGCAACTGCGGGTTCTCGATCGCCCCGGTCAAGGCCGAAGATCGGCCGTACACGGCGCAGATGTTCGCCCGTGTCGAGGGCATGGATCCGGTTGCGCTCGACCAGATCGACTGGACGTTCGAGACGTTCCGCGAGTTCCTCGACACACGCGCCGGTCACCTCGGCGTGAACCTGGGGATGTACGTCGGCCACTCCGCAGTGCGCCGCTGGGTGATGGGCGACGCCGCGTTCGAGCGGGCGTCGACCGACGACGAGGTCGCTGAGATCGCCGCCATCGTCGACGACGCGATGCAGGCCGGCGCGCTCGGCTTCTCGTCTTCGCATGCGCCGACGCACCTCGACCTCGCCGACCGGCCGGTGCCGAGCCGGCTGTCGAGCAACGACGAGCTGCGCGTCCTCGCCGAGGTCGTCGGCCGCTACGGCCGTGGCTCCATCGCTTACGCGCCCGAGAGCGCGGTCGAGGGCATCAACGCCGCGGACCGCGACCTGCTGATCGAGCTTGCCGGGCTCGGCGGAGTTCCGCTGGTGACCCAGGGCCTCGGCGGGCGATCCAAAGTCGACGCGCCCACCAAGACCTGGCTCGAATCCCGCGACTTCCTCGATCGGTCCGCGGCGATGGGCTCGCCGGTCTACTCGCTGCTGATGACCCGCCCGCTGAACGGCCCGTTCACGCTCGCCGGTGGCACATCGCGGTACGAGGGTGTGCCGCTGTGGCACGAGCTGATGACCGTCCCGCTCGACGAGCGCCGACGGCGGCTCACCGACCCGGACAGTCGGGCCGCACTGCGTGCGGCCATCGACAACCCGAATCGGGACGGGTCCAAGGGCTCGACCCTGCCGCCGCCGTTCTGGGCATCGATGCGTGTGTCGTCGTCGATCGCGTCGGGGAACCAGCGCTACGTCGGCGGTGTCATCGGCACGATCGCGACGAACGAGGGCCGGCATCCCGCCGACGTGATGTTCGACATCGCCCTGGCCGACGACCTGCACGCCGTGTTCCACTGGGCGAACGAGACGCCCGAGTGGCGCGAGCTGCTCAAGGACGTGCAGAAGCACCCACAGATGATCGCCGGCGTCAGCGACGGAGGCGCCCACCTCGACCGCGACGACGGCGCCGAGTGGAGCACGCACTTCCTCGCGACGTGGTGGCGTGAGGAGAAGGTCTGGCGGCTGGAGGAAGCGATCCGGCGGATGACGGCGCTGCCGGCAGCGGTGCTCGGGCTCAGCGATCGCGGCCTGATCCAGACCGGCTTCGGCGGCGACGTGTTCATCTTCGATCCGGAGACGGTCGACGTCGGCACGTGCAAGGCCGACCGCGATGTCGTGCTCGGCGTCGAGCGCTTCCGTGCCGTGCCCGTCGGCATCGAGGCCACCATCGTCAACGGCGACGTCGTCGTCGAACGCGGCGAACGAACCGGCGCAGTGCCAGGCTGCGTCGTACGACCAGGGGGATCCAATGGGTGACACATCACGCAACGTTCGCGACCGGTTGGGGCATCCGGTGCTCGACGTGGACGGGCACGTCATCGAGTTCATGCCGGCCGTGCTGCCGTACCTCCGGGAGTCGATGGGCTCGAAGCTGTTCGAGAAGTACATCAACCAGCCGTCGCCGATCACCAAGATCCTCGGCGCCGACACCGAGACCCGTGCCCAGCAGCGCACGCCGCAGTCGGCATGGTGGGGCACCCCAGCGCAGAACACGCGTGACCTTGCGACCGGCGCGATCCCGGGGCTGATGTACGAGCGCCTCGACGAGTTCGGCATCGACTACTCGGTGCTCTACCCGACCAAGGGCTTCGGCATCGCGGGCATCGTCGACCAGGATCTGCGTCTCTGTGTCTGCCGCGGCTTCAACGAGTTCTACGCCGACACCTATCGCCCGTACCAGGACCGGATGACGGCGGCCGGCGTGATCCCGACGCACTCCCCGGAGGAAGCGATTGCGGAGCTGGAGCACTGCAAGTCGCTCGGTCTCAAGGCCGTCGGCTTTCCCGAGGGCGTGACCCGGGCGATCCCTGAGCCGGTGCTCGACAACCCGTCGCCGTTCCTGTTCCCCGGCCAGACGCACTACTTCGACTGGTACGGCGTCGACAGCCCGTTCGACTACGACCCGGTCTGGGCCAAGGCCCAGGAGCTCGGATTCGCGGCGATGTTCCACGGCGGCCTCGGCAACATGCCGTCCGGCTCGTTCACCGCGACGACGAACTACACGTTCAACCACATCGGCTCGTTCGCCCACCGGATGCACCCGCTGTGCAAGTCGCTGTTCATGGGCGGCGTCACCAACCGCTTCCCGAACCTCAACTTCGGGTTCCTCGAGTGCGGTGTCGGTTGGGCCGTGATCTTGCTCTGCGACATCATCGAGCACTGGGAGAAGCGCAACCTGGAGGACCTCAAGCGCCTCGATCCGGACACGATCGACTGGGCATTGTTCGAGCAGCTGTTCCACAGCCACGGTATGGACCTGCTCGACAAGGCCGGCGAGATCGACCTCGACGCGGCGATGCGGGCCCTGCCCGGCGCCGGGACGCCGCCGGACAACATCGATGAATGGCGCTTCGTCGACATCAAGGAGAAGCGCGACATTGTCGACAAGTTCGTGCCCAACTTCTTTTTCGGATGCGAGGCCGATGACCGCACGATCGCCTTCGCGTTCGCACCGGGCAACCCGTTCGGTGCCCGGCTCAAGCCGGTGTTCTCCAGCGACCTCAGCCACTGGGACGTGCCGGAGATGAACGAGGTCGTCGAAGAAGCCCATGGGCTGGTCAGCAAGGGCATCCTCACCGAGCAGGACTTCCGCGAGTTCGTGTTCGAGAACCCGGCCAAGCTGCTGATGCAGCAGAACCCGGACTTCTTCGTCGGCACCGCCGCCGAGAGCTCGACCGCCGGCCTCGTCGACGGTCTGGTCGGATGAGCACCTCCTCACTGCTCGTGCTGCGCGGCGGCACGGTGGTGGACGGCACCGGCGCAGCGCCGCGCCGGGCCGACGTGCTCGTGCGCGACGGACGGATCGTTGCAGTCGGTGACGTCTCGGCGAGCCAGGCCGCGCACGCCGCCGAGGTCGACTGCACGGGCCTCGTCGTCGCCCCGGGCTTCATCGACCCGCACACCCACTACGACGCCCAGGTGCTCTGGGATCCGGGCCTCACGCCCTCGACCTGGCACGGCGTGACGACGGTGGTGATGGGCAACTGCGGCTTCGGTATCGCACCGACCCGACCCGCCGATCGCGACACTGTGATGCGGGTGTTGGAGAACGTCGAGGGCATGCCGCTCGCTGCGCTCGAGGCGGGCATTCCGTGGACGTTCGAGACGTTCCCTGAGTACCTCGACGCGCTCGATGCGCTGCCGCTGCGGATCAACGTCGCCCCGCTGATCGGGCACACACCGCTGCGCTTCTACGTGATGGGCGACGACGCGACCGAGCGCGAGGCCAGCGAGGACGAGGTCGCCGCGATGAAGGCGATCGTCGCCGAGGCCATCGAGGCCGGCGCGATCGGCTTCTCGACATCACGTTCGGCATCGCACCTCGGCGCGTACGGCAAGCCGGTGCCCAGTCGCGCCGCGGCACTGAGCGAGATCTGGAGCATCGCCGGTGCGCTCGGCGAGGCCGGCAAGGGCACGATCGAGGCGACGTGGGGTCCCGACCTGTTCGTCGACGAGTTCGCTCGGCTGGCGAACGACACCGGCCGGCCCGTGTCGTGGGCGGCGATCATGGCCGGGCGCAACCAGCCCGGCTACTCCGACGGCGTCGCGGCACGGATCGAGGTCGGCGGCAACGTGCACCCGCAGGTCGCGTGCCGCCCGATCGTCGTTCAGATCACGCTCAACGATCCGTTCCCGTTCGCCAACGTCGGCGCATTCGGCGAGATCCTGGCCCTGGACCGCGCGGCTCGCGCCGAGATGTACATGGATCCCGCCTGGCGCGAGCGTGCGGACCCGCAAGTGCGCGCCGCATGGGGTGACATCATCGACCGCGCCCGTGTCGCCGAGTCGGGGGCGCATCCGGAGCTGCAGTACGGGGCGACGCTCGCCGAGATGGCTGCAGCGCGTGCGGATGGTTCCACGTCGCTGACACCGACGTCGCTGGACGTGATGGTCGAGATCGCCCGTGCCGACCGCTTCGACACCCGCTTCCTGGTCGCGATGACGAACGACGACGAGGATGCCGTCGGGAGGCTGCTCGGCAACGACCAGCTTCTGCTCGGCCTGTCCGACGCCGGAGCGCACACCAGCCAGCTGTGCGATGCCAACTTCGCCACCCACCTGCTCGGCCACTGGTGCCGGGACAAGGGCGTGTTGACCCTGGAGAAGGCGGTCTGGCGATTGACAGGCCATCCGGCGGCCGTCTACGGGATGACCGATCGTGGGGTGATCGCCGTCGGCGCCGTCGCCGACCTGGTCGCGTTCGATCCGGAACGGGTCGGCACGAGCCTGCCCCAGCGGGTGTACGACTTCCCCGGTGGGGCCGACCGCCTCGTCGCGCACAGCATCGGCATCGAGCACATGTGGGTCGCCGGTCAGGCGATCCGCAGCGACGGCAACGACCTCCACGCCACCGGCACCGGCCGCCTGCTCCGCAACGGTGTCAGCGGATGAGCGCGACGCCCGACACGGACCCGGCCCACACGAACACGGCTGGCGCGATGATCGACCGGTTGTCGGCGCAGGGCCACTTGATCGGCGACGGCTGGTCCGCAGGGGATTCAGGGGGCCGCTACGAGCACCACGATCCCGCGACCGGCCGCGTCCAGGCCTCGGTGGCGCTGGGGGGCGCCACCGAGGTCACTGCTGCGGTGGATGCCGCTGTGGCCGCCGGTCCCGCGTGGCGAGCGATGCCACTGGAGGACCGCGCCGAGATCCTGCATCGTCTGGCCGACCTGCTCGTTGCCAACGACCCCGACTCCGCGCTGTTGAACGCGCGTGACAACGGCACGCCGATCAGTGCGATGCGCCCAGGTCGGTACGCAGCCTCGTGGGTGCGCTACTACGCCGGTTGGGTCGACAAGATCGAGGGCCACGTCGTGCCGACGTCGAGCGGTCTCGACTACGTCATGCCCGAGCCCTATGGAGTGATCGGGGCGATCGTGCCCTGGAACGGGCCGATGATGGGCATGGGCCAAAAGGTCGCCCCGGCGCTGGCGGCGGGCAACACCGTCGTTGCCAAGCCGCCGGAGATCGCTCCGTTCGGCGCGCTGCGGTTCGCGGAGCTGGCGCTCGAGGCCGGCCTGCCGCCGGGCGTGCTGAACGTCGTCACCGGCGGCGCCGAGGCCGGGCAGGCGCTCGTACGCGACCCCCGGGTCGGCAAGGTGTCGTTCACCGGTGGCCACGTGACGGCGCGCGCCGTGATGATCGCCGCCGCCGCGACCCTGAAGCCGTTGGCGTTGGAGCTCGGCGGCAAGTCGGCGAACATCGTCTTTCCGGACGCAGATCTGGACACGGCCGCGATGCTCGCGGTGCTGCTCGGGGTCGGTCTGCTGTCCGGCCAGGGCTGCGCCTTGCCCACCCGGCTCTATGTGCACGACGATGTGTACGACGAGACGGTCGAGCGGCTGATCGCTCAGGCCGCGGCACTGTCGGTCGGGGATCCGTCCGACCCGGTGTCGTTCATGGGACCGGTCGTGAACAACAGTGCGTGCACTCGGATCCTCGGTGTGATCGAGCGGGCCAAGGCTGAGCGGTCGGGCACGCTGCTCGCCGGCGGCGAGCGGCTCGGAGGCAGCCTCGCAGAGGGGTACTTCGTCGCCCCGACGATCTTCGGCGACGTGGTCCACGGCAGCGACCTCGCCGCCAACGAGGTGTTCGGTCCGGTGCTGTCCGTGCTGCGCTTCCGTGACGAGGACGAGGTCATCGCCAAAGCGAACGACAGCAACTTCGGGCTCGGTGCGTACCTCCACACCCGCGACATCGGCCGTGCCCACCGTGTCGCCAACCGCCTCGAGGCCGGCATGGTCATCATCAACGGCATGCCCGGCATGTCGCCCGGCGCTCCGTTCGGCGGCTACAAGCAGAGCGGGTTCGGGCGTGAGGGTGGGCGCTGGGGGATCGAGGAGTTCCTCCAGCAGAAGAACGTTTTCATCGCCGGTACATGACCGGCCAGACATCAAGGGGGCTGCGATGAGCGGTGTTCCAGGAATTGCCGGCAAGGTCGCGATCGTGACCGGCGCCGGGTCCGGCATCGGACGGGCCAGCGCATTGACGCTGGCGGCCAACGGGGCCTGCGTCGTGGTCGCCGACATCAACCTCGACGGTGCGCTCGAGACGGTCGCACTCATCGAGGGCGCCGGGGGCGTCGCGACTGCATGTGCCGCCGACGTGAGCGACGAGGCGTCGGTCGCGTCGATGGTCGCGGTCGCGGTGGGCACCTATGGCTCGCTGCAGCTGCTCCACAACAATGCAGCC
>JANXUX010000236.1 GCA_025351965.1 Actinomycetes bacterium
GTGGCCGCAACGCACACCACATCATCGAGGCCACCTTCAAGGGCCTGGCCCGATGCCTGCGCGATGCCGTGCGCGTCGAGGGAGCGTCGCTGCCCTCGACCAAGGGCATGCTGTGACCGAACCGGCCGGCGGAGTGCGCCCGGTCATCGCCGTCATCGACTACGGCATCGGCAACCTGCGTTCGGCCGAGAAGGCGCTGCAGCACGTCGGTGCCGACGCTCGACTGAGCAGCGACCCGGATTTCATCGCTGCGGCCGACGCCGTTGTGCTCCCGGGCGTCGGTGCGTTCGGCGCGTGCATGAGCGCGCTGCGCTCGGCGGGGCTGGAGCAGGCTGCGCTCGACGGTGCCGCATCGGGTCGCCCGTTCCTGGGCATCTGCGTCGGCATGCAGATGCTGTTCGACGGCAGCGAGGAAGACGACGCAGCTGCGGGGCTCGGCATCATCCCCGGTGTGGTCCGATGGATACCGCCGGGCGTCAAGCGTCCGCAGATGCAGTGGAATCAGTTGCAGATGCAACGACCCGATGATCCGATGCTTGCCGCGCTCGGCCCCAGTCCGTGGATGTACTTCGTCCACTCGCTGCACGGCGTTCCGACCGATCCCGACGCTGTGGTGGCGACGTGCGATTACGGCGGGGCGCTCAACGTTGCGTTCCGTACCGGCACCGTGTTCGCGACGCAGTTCCATCCGGAGAAGTCGGGCCCGTCCGGCCTCGCCCTGCTCGCCAACTTCGTGACTGCCGCTGCCGGCGATACCGGATGAGGGTCGCGCGCGTCATCCCGTGCCTCGATGTCACCAACGGTCGCGTCGTCAAGGGCGTCAAGTTCGTCGGCCTGCGCGATGCAGGTGATCCGGTCGAGCTCGCCGCTCGTTACGACGCCGAGGGTGCCGACGAGCTGGTGTTCCTCGACATCACCGCATCGTCCGACGGCCGCGAAACGATGGTCGACATGGTCTCCCGAGTCGCCGAGCAGGTCTTCATCCCGTTCACGGTGGGTGGTGGCATCCGCAGCGTCGAGGATGCCCGCCGGATGCTGCGCGCCGGTGCGGACAAGGTCAGCGTCAACACCGCAGCGTTCGAACGCCCGGCGCTGATCAGCGAGATCGCTGCCGAGTTCGGAGCGCAGTGCATGGTGTGCGCGATCGATGCCCGTGCCGACACCGCACGGCCGGGTCACTACGAGGTGTTCCTCCACGGCGGCCGCACATCGACCGGGCGCGATGCGGTCGAGTGGGCTGTGGAGGCCGTCGCTCTGGGCGCCGGCGAGATCCTGCTGACCTCGATGGACCGCGACGGAACCCGCGAGGGCTTCGAGACCACGCTGACCAATGCCATCGTCGACGCCGTCAACGTTCCCGTCATCGCCAGCGGTGGCGTCGGCTCGTTGCAGCATCTCGTCGACGGCGTCGTCCACGGTCGCGCCGACGCCGTACTCGCGGCGTCGATCTTCCACTTCGGCGAGCACACCATCGCCGAGGCCAAAGATGCACTGACCGCCGCCGGCGTCATCGTCCGACCGGCTGGCTGATCCTGTCGTTCAGTCCAGGTGGGGGTACGGTCGGCGGATGCCCCAGACCAAGATGCCATACCGCCGCCTCGGCCACACCGGACTCCAGCTCTCTGCCCTTTCGTTCGGCTCGTGGGTCACGTTCGACACCCAGATCAAAGACGACCTCGCCCTCGACTGCATGCAGGCCGCGCACGACGCCGGCTGCAACTTCTACGACAACGCGGAGGCTTACGCCGGCGGCGAGAGCGAGGCCATCATGGGTCGCGTCATCGAGCAGCTCGGCTGGAAGCGCCAGAGCTACGTGCTGTCGACGAAGGTGTTCTGGGGCATCGACGCGAACATGCCGAACATGCAGAACACGCTCAACCGCAAGTACCTGCACCACTCGATCGAGGGCTGTCTCGACCGCCTGCGCGTCGACTTCGTGGACCTCCTCTTCTGCCACCGCGCCGACAAGAACACCCCGATCGAGGAGACCGTCTGGGCGATGAGCGACCTCGTCGACCGCGGCAAGGTCCTCTACTGGGGCACCAGCGAATGGACCGCCGACGAGATCCGCGCCGCATGGCACATCGCCGACAAGCACCACCTGCACAAGCCGGTGATGGAGCAGCCACAGTACAACATGCTCGAGCGCACCAAGGTCGAGACCGAGTTCGCTCGCCTGTACGACGAGTGTGGCCTCGGCCTGACGACGTGGAGCCCGTTGTCGAGCGGTCTGCTCACCGGCAAGTACCGCGAGGGCATCCCCGAGGACAGCCGCGGCGCTCTGCCCGGCTACGGCTGGCTGGCCAAGCGGTTCGCCGACCAGGCCACCGTCGACCGCGCCGAAAAGATCCGCCCGATCGCCGAAGAGCTCGGCTGCACGATGGCCCAACTGGCCATCGCCTGGTGCGCAGCCAACCCGCGGGTCACGACCGTGATCACCGGCGCGAGCAAGGCCTCCCAGGTCGTCGACAACTTCGGTGCCCTCGAGGTGCTCGA
>JANXUX010000405.1 GCA_025351965.1 Actinomycetes bacterium
CACGTGGTCGGCCCATCCATCGCAAACTCGGCGAGCACGAGAAATCCGCCCGGTTCCACCGAGCGAGCTGCAGTCGCGGCGTACGCCGTCTGGTCCTCTGCGTCGGTGAGGAAATGAAACGTGGCCCGGTCATGCCACAGCCTCACCGTGTGCGGCAGTCGAACGGTGCGGGCATCGGCGCAGACCATTGTCACGCCGTTGGCCCGGTCGCCGAGGCTCTCACGGAGTTGGTCCAGCGCCGACTGGGCGATGTCGACCGCGATGATGGCCTCGTAGCCGTCGTCGACGAGCTCCCGGATCAGTGTCGATGAGCCGCAACCGACCACGGCCACCGAATCCGAATGCGCCGTCACGCGGCGCACCAACTCGCCTCAAGTCGCGGCGGTCGATTGATACCAACTCACCTGTAGCGCATCGCGCCCAGTCCAGGCTGCTTCCCAATGCAACTGCTCGTCCACGTCCGGAAACCTAAACCGTTCGAGAGGCCTGGTTCCGACGGTGCAGCGAAACGTTTGCGAAACAACCTGAAGGCGGCACTCGGCACTCGGCCAGATGCCGACTTCACGTGTCCCGCGCTCCGCACGACGAGCTCAGCGGGAGGTGCCCCTCGAGGGTCGCCGGGCCACGCTGGTCACAATCACACCGCCGACGAGCAGCAAGGCGGCGAATAACAACCATTGGCTGCTGTTGGTGCCCGTGCTGGGGAGCACCTGACCGAGCGGAGCCACGAGCGGCGAGTTGGCATCGCCGACCGGGAGGGGCGTGTCGACTGCCTCCGGTGCGAAGACAGCGGCTCCGACGGGCGACGACTGGCGAGTCGTGGCGGGATCACGACCATCGCAGGTGAAGTAGCCGTATGGCACACCGGCGAGGTCGAACGAACCGTTCGCGTCGGCGTCGAGGGCGAACATCACATCGTCGCCATTGCCGAGCACGTCGTCATAGCCGCTCCAACGGCACGAGATCCGCGCTGCGGCGACACCCTGCAGGCTCGTCGAGTCGAAGACCTGGCCGGTCACCTCGCCGCGGCCGAGACCCGCGAAGTCGGCGATGCTGACGGCGAGATCGGTGACCCCGACGCTCACGCGCCAGTCTGCTGCACCATCGGTGTCGGATGTGTAGTCGAATCCCTGGATCGTCACGTTCGCGACGACCTGGTACGACCCAGCCGGTAGGCCAGCGAAGAAGTACGACCCGTCCGCAGCCGAGACCGCGCTGCGGCGAATGCTGGCGCTCTCACGTCGGACGCTCTGGATGCGTGCTGCTGCCGTCACGGAGTCCTCGAGCGTGACCGTCACACCGGGCAGCATCCATTCACCCGCATCGAGCAGTCCGTTGCGGTTGCGATCGAACCAGACGACGCCGCGAACCATCCCGTCGGCCGTGGCAGGTTCGGGTTGGGTCGAGCTGGTCGGCGCAGGAGTGGTGGTCGTCGTCGTGTCGGCGACGGTCGATGTCGTCGCCGGCTCGGTCGTCGTTGTGGTCGTGGACGTCGTCGACTCGGGCACGGTGGTGGTGGTCGTGGTCGACTCGGGCACGGTCGATGTCGATGTCGATGTCGATGTCGATGTCGATGTCGTCGAACTCGGGACGGGCGCCGTCACCGCAAACGTACGGGTCACGGATGATGCGGCCGACCAGCTCGAGTCACCCGCCTGCGACGCCGTCACCGAACACGTGCCGGCGGCGACAGCGGTGACCGTCGCGCCGCTGACCGTGCAGATCGCCGTGTCGTTGGAGATGAGCGTCACGGCGAGCCCGCTCGATGCCGAGACGGTCAGCGTCTGCGCCGCGTCACCCGTCACCATCGCGGACGGTTGGGTGAATGTGATCGTCTGTGGCGTCGGGGCCGCCGCCGGCGTCACGAACGAGAAGATGGCGCCGTTCAGGATCCCTTCGGTGTCCGTGCCGGCGTT
The DNA here is from genome assembly GCA_025351965.1 of Actinomycetes bacterium. Lineage (GTDB taxonomy): Bacteria > Actinomycetota > Acidimicrobiia > Acidimicrobiales > Ilumatobacteraceae > WLMZ01. The sequence continues at coordinate 1,917 of JANXUX010000405.1, forward strand.
CGTCGTTCCGGTCACCATGAAGTAGTAGGTGGTGGCTGCCGAGAGCCCGGTCACCGCTGCAGTGACCGCAGTCGTGTTCGTGACCGGCGATGGTGTCGCCGCGACGGTTGTGCTGTCGAGGAGCGTTGGGCTCGTCCCGTACTGGAACTTGGGGAGCGTCGAGGTCGAGCCGACTGGAGCTCCCCCCGTTTCCAGGAGTGTGTGTTTTGACTCTATGATGCTTGCTTGTTGTGCGCGTGTTCTGTCTCGGCTTGTTCCGGTGTCCGGTAGC
>JANXUX010000408.1 GCA_025351965.1 Actinomycetes bacterium
CGACCTTGATGCCATCCGCGGGCGATACAACGAACTGAAAGGGGGGACAGCATGATCGCGAACAGTGACGGCGACCATCTCGCCTACACAACCGAACCCGCCCTGTTCACAACCACATTCCGGTTCGAGTGGACCAAAGCACCACTGTCACTGAACTACCGGATGCACCGTATGGCCGAAGCGAAACTGGTCAAAGAGTTACGCACCATGATGCACACCAAAGCGCGCCACATACCATTCATGACCCGCTGCGAAGTGTCCCTCGTGTGGTATGTCAACGACCGACGACGACGCGACGACGAAAACCCCATCACCACAATGAAAGCACTCTGTGACGGACTTGTGGACGCCGAAGTGGTGGAAGACGACACCGCCGAATACATGCTCAAACACATGCCCCGCATCGTCTACGTCAACAAACTGACCGACACCGCACATTTTGAATTCACTGTCACGGAGATCGCACCATGACCACCACCGACCTCCCCTCCGGCTTCGCCCCGGAAGCCTCCGCAGCGGCGCCCGCACGAAGTGAGCAGCCACCCGCCACGGGCGCCGACTACATCACCACCGCGGCCAGCACCGCCCGGCGCTGTGTGCTCAAGTTCTTCCGGACGCCTCAGTTGCTCGTGATGGGCACGGTGCAGGGCGCGCTGTTCTTGTTCATGTTCCGGTACGTGTTCGGCGGGGCGATCTCGCCCGGCGGCGCGATCAACTATGTCGACTTCCTCGTCCCCGGGTTCATCGTGACCACCATCTTGTGGACGGGCATGGGTGCCGCGGCCGGCGTCGCCGAGGACTCTGCGACCGGCGTGTACGACCGGTTGCGCTCGCTGCCGATCCCCCGCTCGGCCGTCATGCTCGGGCGGGCGCTCGCCGACGCGACGTTGGTGACCTGGGGACTGTTGATCACGTCGGTGCTCGGATTCGCGCTCGGCTTCCGCACCCACGGCAGCATCGGCGCAGTGATCGGGGGTTTCGCGCTCACGATCCTCGCCGGATTTGCGTTCACCTGGATCTTCATCTTCATCGGCCTCGTCTCTGGCAACGCCCAGGCGGCGCAGGGCATGTCGATGCTCGTCATCCCGTTCTCGTTCATCTCGAGCGCCAACGTGCCGGTCAAGTCGATGCCCGGATGGATGCAGCCCTTCGCCGCCAACCAGCCGGTCAGTGTGATCATCAACGCCGTGCGCAGCCTGATGCAGGGCGGCACGCAGGCGGTCGGAATCGGTCACACGACCACCTACTGGGTCGTGCTCAGCCTGATCTGGTCGGCCGCGATCATGCTCGTCTTCGGGGCGCTTACCACGACCCGCTTCGCACGCACCAAGTAACCCGGACGAACGTCGTCGGACCGCTGTACTCAGCGCCGAGCGCGCAGGAGCCGTAGGGTCCGACGCTCGCCCTGCAGCAGACCGGATGGTCGATTGCCGACAGGCCGGTTCCAGCCGGGGAGCAACGTCTCACCCTGGTAGGCCTCGATGATCGCCGGGTGGATGTAGCTGTTGCGGCACACCGTGCGGGTGTTGCCCAGGTGATCGGCGACGTGCTGGACCACCTGGTTGATCGACCGCGCAGTGGGGGGCTCACCTCCCGCTGCCGCTTCGGCCATCCCGATGGCCGCGAGCACGGTGGCGTTCCACGTGCGAAAGGTCTTGGCCGTGGCCCCGACCCGGCAGTGTTCGGCGAGGTATGCGTTGACGTCGTTGGAGCCGATGCCGCGTAGCTCGCCGTTCTCGGCCCGGTACTGGAACAGTCCCTGACCGGGAAGGTGCTGACACGTTCGGATGATCTTGGCCAGACGTGGGTTGTCGACACGAACATCGAAGTCATGTCCCGACTTGCCCCGGAACGTGAGCCGGACCGTGTTTGCGCGCACCGCGACATGGTCGGACTGCAACGTGGTCAGCCCGAAGGACTCGTTCGTGCGCGCATACTCTGCGTTGCCGATCCGCAGACTGGTCACGTCCAGCATGCGGACCACGGCGGCCACGATGCGGTCGTGCCCCAGACCGGTGCCGCGCAAGTCGGCAGCGACCCGGCGGCGCAGACCGCCGAGCGACGTCGCGAACTGCGCGAGGTCGGCGAACTTGGTCTCGGCCTGATCGTTCGTGAAGTCGAGGTGGTATCGATACTGCTTGCGGCCCTTGGCGTCACGCCCGGTGGCCTGGATGTGACTGTCCGGGTCGCTGGCGATCCACACGTCGGTCCACGCCGGCGGGACGGCGAGCGTGCGGATGCGCAACAGGTCGGCTTCCGGCGACGCCTTGCCGGTCAATTCATCTCGATAGGTGAAGCGCTTGGTCCCACCACGCCGGATGCCGGCGTCCTGGTCTGAGCCGTAGCGGAGCATCGACGTCACGATCTGCAGCTACCCAGGTCGACAGTCGGCCAGACGGAGCCGATTAGGTTGCGGAGATGCTCGCCTCACGAACGCGCTCGCTCGGTCTCCGCCGGATCGTTGCGAGCATCATCGGCACGCTCGCGCTCACGGTTCCCACCGCCGCGGCGCCGCCTGCGGCCGTGTCCGCAGCCGGCGCAGGTGCTGCATCGCAGTTCCGGGCCGTCGGCCCGTTCCGGTTGGCCGACACCCGTGCCGCTGCGTGCACATGCACCCGGATCGACGAACACACCACCCGTGTCGTCGTGGCCGGACGCAACGGTGTCGGCAACGACATCACGGCGGTCGCACTGACAGTGACCGCGACCGCCGCACCCCTCGCCGGCTACGTCAGTGTGTATCCCGCCGGACGCGCTGCACCCGACACCTCGACCCTGAACCTGAGAGTCGGCGCAGATGTGTCCAACTCGACGATCATCCCGGTCGGCAACGGTGGCGCAGTCGACGTCTACACGTCGGTCACGACGCAGATCATCGTCGACATCAGTGGATCGTTCACCCCGGCGGAGACGGCTACGGCCGGACGGTTCGTGCCGACCGTGCCGACCCGTGTGCTCGACACGAGGGTCGCTCAGTCCACCGGCATGACGAACGGCACGGGGGGCAGCGGCGCAACGGTGACGATCGCGCTGCCGAGCGGTGTCTCCCCTGACGCTCGCGCTGTTGCCGTCAACGTCACCAGCGTCGACGCATTGGGACCCGGCTATCTCGCGGGGTACGCCGCGGGGTCGCCTGCGCCGGACACCTCGTTCCTCAACCCGGACGGCAGCGGCGCAGCCCTCGCTGCGTCGGTGATCCTGCCTGTCTCGGCCCAGGGTCTGACGATCACGTCGTTGGCCGGCGGCCAGCTCGTGGTCGATCTCGTCGGCTGGTTCACCGGCGATTCGGCGCCGTCGTCGAGCAATGGGTTGCTCGTGCCCGTCGAGCCGGTCCGGCTGCTCGACACCCGCGCGTCCTCGCCGCCGTTGTGGCCGATGGGCACTCGTGAGGTCGCACTCCCGGTGCCCGGAGCCGCAGCGCTCGTCACCAACGTCACGGTCGTCGATGCCGTTGGATCGGGCTTCGTGACTGCGTATCCCGCCGGCACGCCGCTGCCGGCGACGTCTTCGCTCAACGCTGCGGGTCCGGGCTCGACCATGGCGAATCTCGCCATCACTGCGACATCGACCCGCGGCACCGCGTACTTCTCCAGCCGCGGCACCGATGTGATCGTCGATCTGACTGGCTACTTCACCGGCTCGGCGGTCGTTGCGACGGCGCCGATCCCGACCAACGTCGCACCGGTGCCGAGGGTGCTGATGATCGGCGACTCGACACTCGGCGGCTTCATCGATGTGCCGGCCGCCCAGGCGTCGTTCCGTGGGTTCAGACCCATTCTCGACGCCAAGCCGTGCCGGCGCCTGATCCACCCCTCGTGCACCAGCCGGTTCACCCACATCGCACCCAACACGGCCATCGACGCAATCGGCAGCGCACAGGCTCCGGTCGACATCGTAGTCATCAAGGCCGGATACAACGACGGCTCCACCGACTTCGACTCCGCGATCGCCCAGGTCGTGGCTGCAGCCCGGGCCAAGGGGGCGAGCGAGATCATCTGGCTGACCTACAGCGAGAGCACCACGCCCGGCAGCTACAACAATGCCAACGCCGCACTGAAGCGGCTGGCCGGGAGCGCGGCCTACCCAGATCTCGTCGTTGCCGACTGGCGGGCCTACGCCGCCGCCTCGAGCGGATGGTACGGACCGGACCGGGTGCACCTGATGGCGGCCGGGGTGTGGGCGACAGGCGACTACATCTCGCGATGGGTCGCCCATGTCAGCCGGATACCGTGCGCGATGCCGTGGACCGTGGGTACGGCGATCAGCGATCCTTGCCCGAGTCCGGACGCATACGCGGCGGCCGTCGGTGGCACCCCGGACCTGCGCGGCCTCTATCGCTTCTGACTCCGGTTGGTAGAGTCGACTGGCAAACGGAGGATCCTCCGATCCATGACCGGAACATCGAACGCGAGGAGGTGACCGTGCACGAGTCCGACGTGAACGCGCCGCTCGACAGCGGACGCACGCTGCGATCCGACGCCCGACGCAACCGCGACCGACTCCTCCGAGAAGCCGTGCAGGCGTTTTCGCACGACGGCCCGGACGTGCCCCTCGACGCGATCGCCAAGCGCGCCGGCGTCGGCATCGGCACGCTCTATCGCCACTTCCCGACCCGCGAAGCCCTCGTCGAAGCCGCCTACCGCAGCGAGCTCGACCGACTCTGCGACGTCGTCGCTGCGCTCATCACAGCCGAGGGCCCCGATGCCGCGACCCGGATCTGGATGGACCGGTTCGTGGAGTACATGACGACCAAGCGCGGCATGGCCGAGGCGCTGCGCGTCGTCATCGCCTCCGGCATCAACCCGTTCGCGCACAGTCGCGACCGGTTGATCGGCGCGATCACTGCGCTGCTCGATGCCGGAGCAGCGGCCGGCACGCTACGTTCGGACGTGCGACCCGGTGACGTGATGGCCAGCCTCAGCGGCATCTCGCTGACGGCCGGCGAGCCAGAGCAACGGGATCAGGCCCGGCGGATGCTCGACCTGCTGATGGACGGTCTGCGGTTCGGAATCGGGAACAGCCGTGACGGGTCGCGTGTGGGGCCGTCGACGGTCTGACCGGTACTCGCCGAGCGCGACCCACGCCACCGGATGCTCAGCTCAGGTGTCGTCGCCGGCCAGTCTGGACGGCAGTGGCGTGGCGTCGGACGCGGCGAGGGGATCGTCGACGAGACGGACACGACGCATGCGCAGCACGGGTGAGCCACCAGGGGCGGCGACGAGGAATCGGCGACCGTCGCCGGCCACCCAGGCCTGGGGCACGAGCTCCGCCATCGCCCGTCCCCGCCATGACAGCGGTTCGACGAGTGCTGCGCCGTCGTCGGGCGCACCGTGCAGCTGCAGCATCCGGATCGGCCGCTCGATGAGCGTCGACTCCGCGACGACCCACGGGTTGTCGCGCAGGACCGCATTGATCCACCGCAGCCGGTTCGACGCTGCCGCGCCGATGGCGATCGACGTCGCGCCGAGCAGCAGGGGAACGAACCAGGGCAATGCCCAGGCGTCTCGAACCTCGCCGACCACATGGGCGTTCGATGGGTCATCCGCCGGATACGTCACGTCGATCTCACCACCGACGACGAAGCGGCTCGACGGCCGGGTGAGGGCGAGGCGCCCGGCGTGCACGACGCCGTCAGGGGTCGCGAAGGTGTAGTCGACCGATGCGTTCGGCCCGGTGGTACCGCCGAGCGATGTCGAGACCGCCGTGACGGTGGCCGTCGCCGCTCGTTCGTCGCCCGAATCGGAACGGGCCCGGCGGTTGGCGATGACCAGCGCGAGCGAGCCGAGCATCAGCACCACGCCGAGCACGAGGCCCACGATGCCGACTGTGCGCCGGACGCGCATGTACCGCTGCGTCTGTGGCGCGTCCGCGGCGCGCCAACCCCACGTCGACGCCGCAGAAGCGGCGCGCCGGCGTCTGTCAGCAGGCGTGTGCTGATCCCTCGCTCGCGGACCTCATGCCATCTGTTCTATCCCATCGCGTCAACCCGTACACCGCGCAGCTCCGTAACACTGTCGTGATGGACGCATCGGCAGCGCACGCGACGAGAACCTCGTTCGACGCGTACGCGGCGGCGGTCTACCGGGTCGCCTGCCACCTGACGGTCGGGCGACAGGACGAGGCCGAATCGCTGCTCATCGCGACGTTCGAGGCACTGCGGGGCGCGGTCGAGCGCGGTGACGACATCGACGACGTCGGCGGCTGGATGGTCCTCGAGGCGCACCGCCGCCATCTCGACGTCGACGGTCGTTGCGACCTCGGAACCGGGGTCCGCAAACGCTCCGGTGAACCCATCGTCGACTCGGTCGATGCCGGTCCGTGGGCAGGCCCGCTCGATGTGCTGCGCTCGATGCCCAGACGCGACCGGGCGCTGCTCAGCCTCGTCGACGTCGAGCGCATTCCGCCGACCTCGGCAGCCGACGTGGTCGGTCCGCTCCCGGATTCGGACTCGGCGCTCGACACCGCTCGACTGGCGCTGGCTGAGCGCGGTGGATCCGTGCTGTCGGCATTCGCCGCGACTGAACGCTGGTTCGACGATGACCAGCGCGCAGCCATCGCCGATCGACTGACTGCGTTGTCTGCCACGCACGAGGAATCGATCGTCGCGACAACTGCTCGGGGGCGATCCGCAGACCAGGCACGCTCGGTGGCCCCGCGTCGCACTGCTGCTGCGTTCGCTGTCGTCGGCTGCGCGGCGATCGTCGCCATCGGCTGGTTCGCGATACGGCCGGCAGCGACGACGTCGACGACACGGCCGCTCGAATCGACTGCTGCGACTGTCCCGACGGCGGGCGAGTCGGTGCTGATCCCGCTCGCCACAGGCCTCGGCGACGAACGAACGATCCGCCCGGACACGATCGTTCGGTTCTCCAACGGTCGGGTCGGGCTGACGTGGAGCGGGCCGTGCAATCGCCCGGCAACGTCGATCCGGTTCACGAACACTCGCTACGGGGTCGAGCTGCAGCTGTCCACGGCATCGTTCTTCGTGGTCAGCTGCGTCGGCATGCCGACCGCGTGGACCGCGGCGGTCGCTGTGCCGGACGGCATCGACGGCGGGCGCATCGTACCGACGATGAGCGGTGCTGGGCTGGCCACGACATTCGCGGGCTACTCCGAGTCGGACGCGACCACGGCAGAGACATCGCTGCACGCAAACGGCTCGGCAGCATTCGGTTCCGCGCTGCTCGACGCCGACAACCGGGCCTGGGCGTTCGTGCAGGACTGCTCGTCACTCGACCGGATCCGCTACGCGGACCGCTACTACGAGGTCCGGCTCGGCTCGCCCTCGACGACGTGCACGAGCATCGACCGAACGCCCCGGCTGGTCGGTCCGGGTGGCCAACAGTTCCCATACCTCGCGCATCGTGACGGCGGCAGCACCGCTGTGCCGGTCGCCTGCGCCGGCCCGTCCGGCTCAGCCACCGACGTGACCACGACGCCTGACGGCTTGCTCGGCGGCCCGGTCATCACGACCTGGGACGGCTGCTCCGTCCGGCCCGCTGCCATCTCCGCCGCACACCTGTCCGCGGCGTGCGGGTGGGAGTCGGCGACGGTTGTCTCGTTCGGCGATCCGATCGGCACGCCGATCGTCGGCGCCGGCCAGCGGTTCATCGCAGATCCGGACGACGTCGTGCCGAACCAGGTCGCTCCGCTGCTGCAGTCGGTGCAGATGCCCGCCGACAGCGACGACAGCGGCATCCGCATCGACGGTGCGCCACTCTTCATCTCGAGCAGCGTCGCGCAGGCCGTGTTCGTCGTGACCAACCACGGCGCGCAGCGGTGGCCGGTCTTCACGCCGCCGCCCTACTGCGACGGAATCCGCGGTTGATCAGCGGGGTGAGAACGCACGGGCGTTAGCCTCACCCGATGCAGTTCGGTCGCATCTCCGGGCAGCGCCCGGTGATCGTCGTCGGCGAGTTCGACGGCTTCCACCTCGGTCATCGCCAGCTCCTCCACGGGGCGATACGCGTCGCGCAGACCAACGGACAGCCGCTCGTCGCCGTGATCCTGCGCCACGCCGAGCACGCCTCGCTGCTGACGATCGACGAGCGGTGCCGGGCGACGATGGTCAGTGGCGCATCGAACGCGATCGCGGTCGAGGTGCTCTCGCCGTCGGCTCCGGATGTGGGTCGGGTGATCGTCGATGAGATCGTGTCCCGGCTCGACCCCTCCACCGTGGTGATGGCGTGCCTGCCCGGGAACGCCTCGACAGCGCGATTCCCGAACCTGCGCGCCGAATTCGTCCGGAGGGGGGTGGACCTGATCGAGATGCCGAGATGGTGCAACCCGGACGGCGAGCCGATCACCAGCTCGGGCATCCGCGCCGCGCTCCGGCGCGGCGCGATCGCGCAGGCAAACGACTGGCTCGGCCGCACCTTCACGCTCACCGGCAGGGTCGTGCACGGCAGCGGGCTCGGTCGCACGATCGGCTTCCCCACCGCGAACCTGGATCTCGCCGATCCGCGGACCGTACCGATGCACGGCGTCTACGCGGCCGAGGTCCGTCTTCCGAACAACGAGTTGCACCGAGCTGCGGTGAACATCGGCGTGCGGCCGACAGTCGAGGACCACGGCGCGCTGCTGGTCGAGGCCCATCTCCTCGATTTCGACGCCGATCTCTACGGCGATCGGATTCAGGTCGGCTTCCGGCGGTGGCTGCGCGACGAGCAGCGCTTCGATTCTGTCGACGCGCTCGTCGGCCAACTCGCCGTCGATGTCGAACAGGTGCGGCTGATGCTGCGCGCCGCCACGTAGAACACGAAAGAGGACCGATGCGACTGGTGACCGTACGAACCGATGCCGGCACGCGTGCCGGTCGTGTCGAGGGCGACTCCGTGGTGCTGCTCGCCGCCCGCGATGTCAACGAACTGCTCGACGATCCGTTCTGGACCGATGTCGCTGCCGCCTCGGGCGACTCGGTCGCGTTGGATGTCACGCGCCTCGCGCCCGTCGTGCCGCGCCCACCGAAGATCATCTGCCTCGGTCTCAACTACATGCGCCACATCCGCGAGATGGGGCACGAGCCGCCGGACGTGCCGACGATCTTCGCCAAGTACACCAGCTCACTGATCGGCGCGTGTGACGAGATCGAGATGCCCTCCGTCGTCGAGAAGATGGACTGGGAGGTCGAGCTCGCCGTCGTCATCGGCCGGCGCGGCCGGAACATCATGGCCGAGACGGCCCTCGATCATGTCGCCGGGTACACGATCCTCAACGACATCAGCGCACGCGACTGGCAGCGACGCACCACCCAGTTCCTGCAGGGCAAGACGTTCGAGCACACCACGCCCGTCGGCCCATGGCTGGTGACGCCAGATGAGCTGCCTGTCGGCGGCGCCGGGTTGGCGGTGCGCTGCGAAGTCGACGGCGAGGTCATGCAGCAGGACACGACTGACGACATGATCTTCTCGGTCGCCGACGCGATCGCGTACCTCTCCCAGATCCTGACGCTGCAGCCGGGTGACCTGATCGCGATGGGCACGCCCGACGGCACGGCGCCGGCCGCACACCTCCCGTGTTCCTCCAGCCCGGCCAGACCGTGCGCACCGTGGTCGAAGGCATCGGCGAGCTCGTCAACGTCTGCGCCGCACGGAGCTGACGGCGTCATCCCAGCGTCTCATCCCAGCGTCGTCATCCCAGGTCGACCTCGCCGGCGAGCGGCTCGCCGGCCAGGTAGCGCACGACGTTGTCCCGGAACGTGCGGTGCATGCCGGGGAACATCGATGCTGGCACGCTCGAGCAGTGTGCCGAGATCCGCAGACGCGGCGCGTCCCACAGCGGGTCGCCGGCGGGCAACGGCTCGGCGTGGGCGACATCGATCGCGGCTCCGCCCAGATGACCGGCGTGCAATGCCGCGATCAGCGCTGGTTCGTCGACCAGCGAGCCGCGACCGACGTTGCAGAAAAAGGCTCCGACCGGCATCGCTGCGAACTGCGCGGCGCCGATCATCCCGATGGTCGCCGGCGTCTCCGGCACGGCCGACACCACGACGTCGCTCTCGCCCAACACGTCGAGCAGACCGTCTTCGCCGACGACACGCTCGATGCCCGGCGGCACGTCACCCGGTGACCGGCGCACCACCAACACCCGCATGCCGAACGCAGTGGCGCGGGCGGCGACGGCTTGGTTGATCGGTCCGAAGCCGAGCAGACCCAACGTCGACCCAGCCAACTCCCGTCCGAAACGCGCCTCCCAGCGGTGATCGCGCTGGAGTGCGCCGATGTCGGTCAGCGCCTTCCAGTGCTCGAGGATGCGCGCCATCACGAACTCGGCGATGCCGACAGCGTTGCTGCCACCGTTGTTCGTCAGCCGTGCGCCGACCGTGCGGACCTTCGGGACGAGGTGGTTCGGACCCGCCGCGATCGACTGCACCCAGCGCAGGTTCGGCGCGAGCTCGGCGAGATTCGTCGGGAGGTCGATCGTCAGCGCCACTTCGATACGTGCGAACGCAGCGCGCTGGGCCTCACTCAGCTCCGGCTCGGGCGGCATGTCCGGCGCCCCGGCACGGCGTGCGTGCGGTTCGTCGTAGCGCTCGACCACCACGTCGATCCGGTCGTCGATGGCACGCAACGCATCGATCTCAGCGTCGAAACGTCTCCGATCTCCGTACCAGTCCGGTGGATAGAGCACACCGACGACGACGTGCCGGTCGGCGTCGACGACGTTCGACTCACCTCCAGACGACGATGCGATGTCGCTGGCGATCACGTCGATCGTCGTCAGAGATCAGAAGCGACGGTCGTTGGTCTTCTTCTTCGGCGGCGCCTTGAACGGGGCCTCGATCAAGGCCTCGAAGGCGGCGTCGTCGGGCTGCTTGGGCTCGTTGAGCTTCTGCAGATACGACTTGAGCGCAGCGCGGGCGGGCGCGACGTGATCGCCCTTGGTACCGACTGACCGGGCCATCGCGTCCTTGGCCTTGGCAACCCGGTCTTTGCGGGTTGCCTTCTCCGCTTCGGAGATCACCCGTGTCGACTTGTCGGGCTTGGGCGCGTTGCGACGCGCTTCCATTTCCTGGAGCGGCGTGAGCTTGGCGGGGATTGCCATTTGAACTGATCCTTCGGGTTGGGGACACTGGAGGCTACACGACCGAACGGGCCTCCCGTCAGGCGGCCCGGGCTCGGCACGGCCCTCGTCGCCTCACGACTACGGTTGCCCGATCGGGCTCCTGTCGAACATGAAGCAATCCATCGCAACTGCCAAGCAAGCCATCGCCGACGCCCAAGCGCAGGCCGCCCAGATGCAGGCCCAGCAACAGTCCGGCCAGCCCGAACAGGCCGGCCCGCAGTCGGGCAATGCGTTCGGTGTCCGGCCCGACGGTAGCTACGGCCCGACGCCCATCCCGCCACCGCCGCAGGGCCCCGGCCAGCCGGGGCAGGTGTTCTCGGCCCAGCCGTACCAGCCGCACCAACCGCTCCCGGGTCAGTCCGCGCCGCCGACGTCGCGTCCGCATTCGGCGAGTAGTCCGATCGACTTCGACGCGCTCGGTGCCGGCGAACCGCTGACCAGACAACGGCGCATCCGCCCGGTCTGGGCGTTCTCGGCGTTTGTGATGTTGGTCGGCGGCATCGGATCACTTGCCTACGGCATCGTCGACATCGTTCGGACGAACAGCCGAGCGGAATCCAGCGCCGTAGCCCGAGGGCAAATCGGCGAGACCGTGCAGTTCACGTCGATCCGCGCACAGGCCTACACCGTGTACGTCGTCATTGACACCAGCAGTTCTGACACGCGTGACAGCATCGTCAACGCCACATCGTGCGGGATCCGGTTCGCCGACGGGGGCACGGCATCCATCTCTGGCAGCCGCCAGGTCTCGTCGACCAACATCGGTGACACGTCCTCGGTCGGCTACTTCGACGCGCGGGAAGGCCAGGTCGCAGTGAGTTGCGAATCCCGGTACAGCGATCAGTACGAGTTCTTCGTCTCGCCGGGCACGAACAGCATCTTTTCGTCCCTGGGGTTCATCTTCGGTGGCGTCGGCGCCCTACTCGTCGGGGTGGTGCTGTTGGTCGTTGCCTTTCGGCGCCGCCGCCCGCTGTCGGGCAACACCATCACCTTCACCGTCTGAGCCGACTGCCTGTCGCTGATGCGACACCGGGCAGCGGCAGAGTCACGGTGGCGGTTCGGCCCTGGGCGGCGGTTCGGCGCGAGGCGTCGGTCGGGGTGCGATTTCGGTGCCGTCGGGGCGGATGGTGTGCCACCCGCCGGTGGCATCGCGCCAGGTGTGGAAGCCGTGGTTCTTGAACTGGTTGTGATGGTCG
>JANXUX010000424.1 GCA_025351965.1 Actinomycetes bacterium
CATCCATCCAGCATGGAACCACTCCACACCTCAGTCCACGATGTCCCGCGACATCACCTGTCCACGATGTCCTGACAGAACACATCATCAACGTTGATGATGTGCGGTGACATGAACGAGAGTTCGGTTGGCCGAAAAACGACGAACGGGAGGCCGAAGCCTCCCGTTCGCTGCGCTCCAACCAACGGATGGAGGGACTTACTTCTTCTTGGCCGCAGCCGCCTTCTTGACAGGAGCGGCCTTCTTGGCTGCCGGAGCAGCCTTCTTCGCCGCAGCGGCCTTCTTGGCCGGCGCGGCCTTGGCTGCCGGAGCAGCGAGCTTCTTCGCCGGAGCCGCCTTCTTCGCTGCGGGAGCTGCCTTCTTCGCCGGCGCGGCCTTGGCTGCCGGAGCAGCCTTCTTGGCCACAGCCGCCTTCTTGGCGGCCGGGGCGGCCTTCTTCGCAGGCGCAGCCGTCTTGGCCGGAGCCGCCTTGGCTGCGGAGGCCGCCTTCTTGGCTGCCGGAGCGGCCTTGGCCACCGCAGCAGCCTTCTTGGCCGGAGCCGCCGTGGCTGCCGGAGCAACCTTCTTGGCCGGAGCCGCCTTCTTGGCGGGTGCTGCCTTCTTTGCCGGGGCTTTCTTTGTAGCTGCCACGTCTCTTCCTTTCGGTTGTACCTGTGTCACTTCTTCTTGGCTGGGTTGAGCGCGGCCTTGAGCGTGGAGCTCGCCGTGAACTTCACATTCTTCGATGCCTTGATCTTCACCGGTTCCCCGGTCTGGGGATTGCGGCCGACGCGAGCTGCGCGCTTGCTGACGCTGAACGAGCCGAAGCCCGGCCATGCGATCTTGTCGTCCTTCTTCGCGGAGGCAACCACCTGATCGAAGAAGGCCCCGATCGTGCGCTCGGCATCTGCCTTGCTCACGCCGGACTTCGTTGCCACGGCATCAATCAATTCTGCTTTTGTCATTTTCCTGATTTTCTCCTCGGTGAACGGAGCATTACGCGTTGCACATAGAACAGGTTTCGTGACGCGATTACAAGTACCCATGTAATTGCAGATGCAAACAGTTCAAATGAGTTTGCCCACCTCAGCGACATGAGGTTCACTGCACGCATGTCAGCTGTCGAAGTGTGGCCGCTCTTCGGCCTACGGGTCCGTACACCGCGAGTCGAGTTGCGGTACCCGAGCGATGACGAGGTCGCCGAGATCGCCTCCCGATCAGTGACCGATGGCATCCACGATCGGGCGTACATGCCCTTCGGGTTCGAGTGGACGGACGTGCCACCACCGCTGCAGCAGCGCAATTCGATCCAGTACCACTGGGGCCTCCGTGCCGGATGGCGCGTCGACCTGTGGGACTGCAACATGGCCGTCCTGGTCGACGGTCGGATCGTCGGCGCGCAGTCTGCGGGTGCGTCGAACTTCCGTGCGTTGCGTGCCGCGACGACCGGGTCGTTCCTGTTCCAGCCCGAGCAGGGCAGGGGCATCGGCACGGAGATGCGCGCCGCGATGTTGCACCTGCTGTTCGACGGTCTCGGTGCTGAGCAGGCACTCACCGCCGCGTGGGCCGACAACGAGCGTTCGCGCGGCGTCACCCGCAGACTCGGGTACGAACAGATCGGGACCCGCCGGATGGTCAGTCGGGGCAAGGCGCGCGACATGTTCGACTTCCGGCTACTGCGTGCCGACTGGTTGCCGCAACGTCGCGACGACATCGTGATCGAAGGCCTCGAACCATGCCTCGAACTCTTCGGCGCGCCGACGTCGCTCGGGTGCGCAGGCGTCGACGGTTGTGCGGCCGGCTGGGTCGTCGCCACCCGCAACGGTGTTCGCGTCGTCTCCGACATCGTCGACGTGTTCGACGCCGGCCACACAGTCGTCGGCATCGACATGCCCATCGGGCTCCCCCACGACGTGCCTCGCGCTGCCGATCTCGAGGCGCGCCGCTTCCTCTCGCCGCGCGGCAGCACCATCTTCCCGACCCCGCCGCGGGCGTGTCTCGACGCGACCGACTACCTCGACGCTTCGCGCATTTCTGCCGAGATCACCGGCAAGAAGCTGACGAAGCAGACGTGGAACATCGTCGCCAAGATGCGCGCCGTCGACGCTGCGCTCAGCGTCGGTGACGAGCAACGCGTCATCGAGGTCCACCCTGAGTGCGCGTTCGCCGTGATGAACGGCGACCGACCGCTGTCGACGAAGCACGAACGCGAGGGCATCGAGGTGAGGGCGGCGTTCGTCGAGCGAGCCTTCGGCACCGTCGCGCGCAGCCTGCCCGGCGCTACCCGCGACGACATCCTCGACGCCTACGCGGCGCTGTGGAGCGCCGAACGGTACCTGCGTGGCGAGCACCGTCAGTTCCCGAGCGACCGCGAACAGCGCGATGAACGCGGGCTGCTGATGCGGATCGTCGCGTAACCAAGCGTTCATCTCGTGGTCCACCACAGCGACACTCCGAACCGGTAGAACAGGAGTCGTTGGAACTCTCGTGGATTCCGAAGGGGTGTCGGTGACCGATCTCGTGCCGGTTCGTTCTGTCCTGCCAGCCAACGACGACGAGCTGTCGTCCGGTCCACCGGCTGCGCTGCAGCGGGCTCCCGGAGCACTGCGGATGCGGTTCGTGCTCGACACATCCGTGTTGATCGCCGATCCGGGCTGCATCACCGGCTTCGGTGAGGTGGACGTGGTGATCCCACTGACGGTCATCGAGGAGCTCGACGGCCTGAAAAGCCGACCGGACGACGTCGGCCGCTCGGCGCGCACCGCGCTGCGGACCATCGAGGACTTGCGCATCCGCCACGGCGGATCACTCGCCAAGCCGGTCCCGATCGGTGTGGGCGAGGGCTGCGGAACGTTGCAGATCGAGATCAACGGCATCCAGAAGCACCTTCTCCTGGAGCACGGGCTCGACGCCAACAAGCCCGACAATCGCATCATCGGCGCTGCGCTCGGCCAGTCGAACTACGCGCCCACCCGGATGGTGTCCAATGACGCGGCCTTGCGGATCAAGGCCGCACACCTCGGCGTCGAGGCGACCGAGCACCATCCTGCCGGGCGGGCGACGAGCACTCGTGCCGTTGGCTGGCTGACGCTGCAGGCCGCCCACGAGCAGATCGACCGGCTCTACACCGACAACCACATCGACATCGACGATGTCGACGGCGCAGGCGCGCTGCACGAGAACGGCTTCGCCGTCCTGCGGTCCGGCTCACAGTCCGCGCTCGCTCGCCGTCGCAACGAGGAGCTGCGCATCCTCAGCCACACAGCGCCTGAGGCGTGGGGGCTCCGTCCCCGCTCCAAGGAACAGCGTTTCGCATTGGAGCTCCTGCTCGACCCCGAGGTGAGCGTCGTCGCGCTCGACGGTCGAGCCGGTACCGGCAAGACCCTCATGGCGATCGCGGCCGGCTTGGAACACGTCGTCGAGCGGCGGGCGTTCGAGCGCCTCGCGATCTACCGTCCCCTCGTTCCGGTCGGTCGTGCCGATGTCGGCTTCCTGCCCGGCGGGCTCGACGAGAAGCTCGACCCCTTGATGTCCGCGATCCACGACTCGATCGTCGCACTCACCGACCAGCGCAACAGCCGCGACGCGCGCAGCCTGATGGAGGAATTGACCAGCCGCGGACAGCTGTCCCTGGAGTCGGTCACGTTCCTGCGTGGCCGGTCCCTGCACCGTCAGTTCGTCGTGGTCGACGAGGCCCAGAACCTCGAGCCGACCACACTGAAAACGATCCTGACGAGGATCGGCGACGGCACCAAGGTCGTCTTCACCGGCGACACCAGCCAGATCGACGCACCGTACATGGGCGAGTCGAACAACGCGTTGGCGATCCTGATCCAGGCCTTCGCCGGCCAGAGTTGCTTCGGGCACGTGACGCTGTCGGCGTGCGAGCGCAGCGAAGTCGCCAGCCTCGCCGCCGAACTGCTCTAGACACTCCCCCTGCTCGAGCGACGCTCCCCCTGCTCGAGCGACGCTGGGAGCGCCGTCCCCCCGCCCGTTCCATCGTCACGTCGAAGGGTCATTCTGGCGCGCCCGAAATGCGACGCAACACCTGTGGCGGACCCCTTGTCAAAGCGGTGAAAATGAATTAGTATTAAACACGTGATGCAGAGCGCTACGACGGCAACGAAGTGCAACGAGCTCGACCCCGACGCCTCGTGGCGGACCCAGGCCGCCTGCAAGGGCCAGACCAACCTGTTCTTCCCTCGGCGGGCTGAACGCCCCGAGGCCCGAATGCGTCGTGAGACACGGGCTCTCGCACTGTGCCGACGGTGCCCGGTCCTCGAAGAGTGCCGCAGCTTCGCTCGAGAGCGCCACGAGTACGGATTCTGGGGTGGCGAGTCCGAAGAAACCCGCCACGTGCTCGGATACACCGTCTCGGCGCCGATCGGCATCCGCACCCGCCCGGTCGAGCGCGCCGTCTGAACCCAGCCGCCGGCAGCGGAGCCGGCGTACACCCTTCGCGTAGGGTGACAACCATGAACCCGGCGATCTCGGATGCGAGTGCGATGACGCAGATCCGGTTCGCCGTGGTCGATGTCGAAACGTCCGGTCTCTCCGTCCAGCGTCACCGAGTGCTCCAGGTCGCGGTGGTGACCGTCGATGGCGAAGGCCGATTGATCGACCGCTGGTCCAGTTTGGTCCGGCCACGCAACCGCTGGTTCTTCCGGCTCGGGCCGCGGCACATCCACGGCCTCACCCGGGCCCGGCTCCGCTCCGCTCCCCCGGCCGGGGAGGTGCTGGCCGAGCTGACCAGCCGTCTCGACGGCGCGACCTTCACGGCCCACAACGCCCGCTTCGATGCATCGTTCCTGCAGCGGATGGGTTCGCGCCATGGTGCTCAGCTCACGCTCTCACCTCAGCTGTGCACCCTGGCGCTGTCACGCCGGCTGGACCCACAGCGGCAGCTGTCGCACCGCCTCGCCGATGTCACGGCCCGCTACGGCATCACCAACGAGCGCCCGCACGATGCGCTGGAGGATGCCACGGCGACTGCGGCGGTGCTGCCCCACCTGCTGCGCGCCCATGGCGTCACCACGCGCGATCAGCTGTCGCGGGTCACCGACGCATAAGCGGCCAGCACATCGGCGGCCGCCCGAGCCGCAAGGCCCTCCCACCGCTTCGGCTGCAGCACCGTGGTTCGCGGCCCGAGCCGCAACAACAGCCGCTCGAGCCACTGCTCGCTCAACACCGGCATCACCGCAGTCGAGGTAGCGCCCTTGGCGTTCGCTGTCAGCGAGTCGACGGGGTACCGCTCGATCATCCACGTCAGCTCGGTCGGCATCCGTACGGTGACGCGCTCGATGTCGGAGTCGCCGGCGAACCAGCGCTCGGTGTCCGGCAGCCGGACCTCACGCGGTGCATCGATCTCGCCGGTGGTCCGTGCATCGAGAATGCGATCGATGCGGAAGCTGCGCTCGCTCCCCGAACGATGGTCATCGGCCAGCACATACCAGTGGCCGCGGTCCGCGAACACCGCCCGCGGGGTGATCTCGCGCTCAGTCGCTTCGTCGCGCGAAGGAGTCCAGTACGTGATCGCCATCCGCTCGCCGGCGACTGCGGCGGCGGCAACCTCGTCGGCAAGCGCCGGCCGGCCGAAGTCGACGACGACACCGTCCTCGCCGAGGGTGGCCGCAAGCTTGTCCAAGGCGCGACCGAGCGGCCCGTCCGGTTCGGCTCCCGGCATCGCCATCGCCGCCCGGCCCGCGATCAACAACGCGAAGCCTTCCGGCGCCGTCAGTCGCAACGGACGGGTGAAGACCCGGGGCACACCCGTGAACACCATGCCCTCGTCGATGAACACATCGATCAACTCGTCGACGAACGGGGGCAAGCCGCACATCGATGCCAGCTCGAGGTCGGCGACGACTTCCGCCGGCGTCAAGGAAAAGTGCTCGGCCATCTCCGCGATGGAGACCTCACCGCGTTCCATCAGCCACGGCAGCATGACCAGCAGGCGCTTCAGCCGTTCGGGCGCCGGGCGTGGACCGCGGCGGGTGGCGGCCATCAGCGAAGCCCTGCCGTGAACGCGGTCAGCCATGCCACCACTTCGGCGCGGAGGTCGTCAGGGCTGATCACGACGGCGTGCTCGGTGAGCCCGAGCAACCACGAGCGGAAGGCGTCGCGGTTGACGCACGGCACCTCCACGTCGATCGAACCGTCGTCTCGTCGGCGGAGCACGGCCGCATCACCGACCTCACCGGCGACGAGTGCCGCCCGCGCTGCGTCGATGCGCACAACGGCACGGGTGACCTCGCGTTCGGCGTCGCCCAACAACTTGGGGTCGGACGGGAACACCGTTCTGATGTCGAAGTCGTCCGGCCGACGGAAGGCGCCCTCGGCACCGACGGTGACCATCCCCTCGATGCGGTCGACCCGGTATGTGCGGACCTGATCGTGGCGGTGATCGTGGCCGATCACGTACCAGTAGCCGTCACGCAGCAGCAGTCCGTACGGGTCGAGCTCGCGTTGCTGCTCGCGATATGCGAACGCAACAGTGGCCTTTGCGGCGACGGCCTCGCGCAGCGGCGGCAGCGCCTCGAACGTCGGGACCATGGCAGCCACCGAACGCGACGGGCGCTCCCCACCCGCTCCGAGCTTGAGCAAGCCCTCCCGACCCCACGATTCGTCGCTGCGCACTGCGGCGACTGCGAGCTGCAACGCGCGACGTTCGTCTTCGTCCAACTCGAGGTCAGCGAGTTCGTAGCGTCGACGGTCGATCCGGTACGCGGTCTGGCCGGCCTGGTTCCCGGCGAGCACCTGTTGCTCGATGGGCACCCCGATCTCACGCAGCACCGACTTGTCCCGCTCGAACGCCCCGCGCATCGCCGCCACGTTCACCGGATATTGCCCGGTCAGCTCGCCGACGATCTGCTGGAGTGTCAGCGGAGTCTTGGTCTCGAGCAGCAGGGCCAACAGGTTGGTCATCCGCTCGAGGGGTTCGGCCATGGACGGATCGTAGGGTAAGACTGGCGAGATGGCGCCCATCTCCCGTCGAATGTTCCTCGCTGGATCCGCTGCGATCGTGCTCGGCACGTGCAGCAGCACCAGCTCCGACGGCGCCGCCACCACGCCGCCCGTCTCGACCGAACCACCCGACACCGACCCAGCGACGACCACGCCGTCGACCGACGCCACGATGCCGCCGACGCTCACCGATGCACCGACCACGGAGCCAATGGTCACTGCGGTCGCCAGCCCGGAGACGCCGTCACCGCCGGGACTCACCACCGATCCGTTCACGCTCGGGGTCGCCTCCGGCGACCCGGACACGACGAGCGTGATCCTGTGGACCCGCCTCGCTCCGGACCCGCTCCGGGGCGGTGGGATGCCCGACGAGGATGTCCTCGTGGCGTGGGAGCTCGCCGCCAGCGACACGTTCGCGACCCTGCTCGCAGCAGGAACAGCGACGGCCACCACCGATCACGCGCACAGTGTGCACGTCACCGCCACGCCACCCGCTGGCGCCGACGCCGACGCCGAGCTGTTCTACCGGTTCCGCGTCGGCGATTTCACCAGTCCCGTGGGTCGCACGCGCATCGCACCGACGAGTGCAGTGGCTTCGGCGTCGTTCGTCTCGGCGAGCTGTCAG
This sequence comes from Actinomycetes bacterium, assembly GCA_025351965.1. Taxonomy (GTDB): domain Bacteria; phylum Actinomycetota; class Acidimicrobiia; order Acidimicrobiales; family Ilumatobacteraceae; genus WLMZ01. The sequence goes on from JANXUX010000424.1 coordinate 7,568, forward strand.
AACTACGAGGACGGCTTCTACACAGCGCACCGCGACATCGCCGACCAACAGCTCGACTTCGTGGTCTGGCTGGGCGACTACATCTACGAGGGTGCGTCGCAGGAGATCGGCGCAGCCGGCGCGGTGCGCAGCCACGGCACACCCGAGCCGAAGGACCTCGCCGGCTACCGCGACCGGTACGCGCTCTACAAGCTCGACGAGCACCTCCGCGCGGCGCACCAGTCGTGCCCGTGGTTCGTGATCTGGGACGACCACGAGGTCGAGAACAACTACGCCGCCACGACACCGCAAGACCCCGCCGAAACCGATGGCTTCGTCGCCCGTCGACAGGCTGCGTACCAGGCATGGTGGGAGCACCAGCCAGTGCGCCTGGACCCGCCGGCAGCCGCCGGCGAGTACCGCATCTCCCGCGCGATCCAGTGGGGGGACCTGATCGGCATGTCCTTGCTCGACACTCGGCAGTACCGCACGGATCAGGCCTGCGGCGACATCACGTTCAGCCTCGATCCGCCGTGCGCAGAGACCTTCGACGACGACCGCACGCTGACCGGCACCGAACAGGAGCAGTGGTTGTTCGACACCATCGGCAAGCAGGGCACGGTTTGGAACGTCATCGGCCAACAGGTCGTCATGGCCGACATCAGCCTGAACGGCGCGATCTTGAACTACGACCAGTGGGACGGCTATCCGAAGAACCGCGAGCGCATCCTCCGGCACCTGGCCGACAACGCCGTGCCGAACGCGATCGTGCTCAGCGGTGACATCCACCTCGCCGGCGTCGCGGTGCTGCGCGCCGGGGCAGCCATCGGAGGCGCCGATGGAACCCCCGTGGCGGTCGAGTTCGTCGACACCTCGATCTCGTCCGGGGGCCTCGTGCCACCCGAGACGGCCGACCTCGTCAAGTCGTTCAAGGAGATCGTCGACGTCGAGCTCGCCCACCGCGGGTACACGATGCACACCGTCACGCCATCGACATGGACCGCCACCTACCGCATCGTCGAGGACGCTCTCATCGCGGACTCGACGGTGAGCACGTACGGCAGGTTCATCGTCGATGCCGGCACGGCAGCTGCCAGGATCGGATGATGACGATCGAAGGCGGCGCCACGGACGACAGGGTCACGCTTGCGGACGCCTATGCACTCGTGACCCCGGACGACTCGCGCGCCCTCTACGCGCGGTGGGCCGCTACGTACGAGTCCGACTTCGTGGGCAGCACCGGCTACATGATCCCCGACCGTGTCGCCGAGGAGTTCGCCGATGTCGCCGGAGTGCTCGACGGACCGGTGCTCGACGTCGGTTGCGGTACGGGGCTCGTCGCGTTCGCGCTCGTCCGCGACACAGCCGGCGAGGGCGTCGACTGGGTGATCGACGGAGTCGACATCTCGCCGCAGATGCTCGCCGAGTCCGGACGCAAGCGCCGGCCGGAAGGAACGCCGCTGTACCGGCGGTTGCTCGAGGTCGACCTGACGACCGACCTGTCCCTGCGCTCCGATCTGCTCGATGCGCGCTACGCCGGGATCGTGAGCGCAGGCACCTTCACCCACGGTCATCTCGGCCCGGAGTCGCTGAGCGCGCTGATCCAGCTCGGCCGCCCGGGCGCGATCTTCGCGATCGGCATCAACGCCGAGCACTTCCAGTCGCGCGGGTTCGCCGAGTGCCTCCACGACGAGGTCGAGCGTGGCCGGATCCGCAACCTCGCTCCGTGCATCGTCGAGATGTACCGCCCGGGCAGTGAGCACGAAGGCGAGCAGGCCGTCGTCGCGATCTTCCGGCGCGCATAGGACGCAGCAGCCCGGCCGCCGGTGCCTATTGCGCAGATGCGCCGCGCTGGGTGCGGTACCAGTCGATCAGCGCGTTGGTCGAGCTGTCGTGCGCGCCTTCCGGGGCCTCAGCACCGGTCAGCTCCGGGGTGATCCGATTGGCGAGCGCCTTGCCGAGTTCGACGCCCCACTGATCGAAACTGTTGACGTCCCACACGCAACCCTGCACGAACACCTTGTGCTCATAGAGCGCGATCAGCTCACCGAGCACCCGCGGGGTGAGCCGCTGGGCGAGGATCGTGGTGGTCGGGCGGTTGCCGGTGAACACCCGATGCGGGACCTGATGGGCCGGGATGCCCTCGGCCGCTGCTTCCTCGGCGGTCTTGCCGAACGCAAGGGCTTCGGTCTGCGCGAACAGGTTGGCCATCAGCAGATCGTGGTGGTCGCGGTACGGGTGGTTCGGGTCGGCGAAGCCGATCATGTCCACCGGCACGAGCCGCGTGCCCTGGTGCAGCAGTTGGTAGAAGGCGTGCTGACCGTTCGTTCCCGGCTCGCCCCAGACGATGGAGCCGGTGTCGGTCGTGACCGGCGTGCCGTCGCGGTGCACGCCCTTGCCGTTGCTCTCCATGTCGAGCTGTTGCAGATAGGCAGCGAAACGGCTCAACTCGTGCGCGTACGGCATGACGCCCTGGCTCTGCGCGCCGAGGATGTTGCTGTTCCAGATGCCGATCATGCCCATCAGCACCGGGACGTTCTCGGTCAGCGGGGCGTTGCGGAAGTGATCGTCGATGACGTGGAAGCCCTCGAGGAACTCGCCGAACGCCTGCGCGCCGACGGCGATCATCAGCGACAGACCGATCGCGGAATCGACGGAGTAGCGCCCGCCGACCCAGTCCCAGAAGCCGAACATGTTGTCGGTGTCGATGCCGAACGCGGCCACCTTCTCGGCGTTCGTCGACACGGCGACGAAGTGCTTGGCGATCGCCGAGGCGTCACCGCCGAGTCCGGCCAGTAGCCAGTCACGCGCCGTGCCGGCATTGGTGAGCGTCTCGATCGTGGTGAACGTCTTCGACGAGATCACGAACATCGTCGACGCAGGATCGAGATCGGCGACGTTCTGGAAGATGTCGGCGCCGTCGACGTTGGAGACGAACCGACACTCGATCTCGGGATGCTTGAACGCATGGAGACCGCGGTATGCCATCGCCGGGCCGAGGTCGCTGCCGCCGATGCCGATGTTGACCACGGTGCGGATCCGCTCGCCGGTGTGACCGGTCCACTCGCCGCTGCGCACCCGCTCGACGAACGCGCCCATCCGGTCGAGGACCTCGTGCACATCGGGGACGACGTTGCGGGCGTGACCGTCGTCGTCGAACACGTTGACGACCGTGCCGCGCGGGGCGCGGAGCGCTGTGTGCAGTACGGCGCGGTCCTCGGTCGAATTGATCTTCTCGCCGGCGAACATCGCGTCGCGGCGCCCCTCGACATCGGCGGTCGCGGCGACCTCGATCAGACGCTGCAGCGTGTTGCGGGTGATGCGCTGCTTGGAGAAGTCGACGCGCAGATCGCCCGCCGTACGGGTGAACGTCGCCGCTCGCTGCGGGTCGTCGGCGAACAGCTCGCGCAGGTGCGGAGGGGGCGAGTCCTGGAAGTGGGTGAGCAGCGCGGCCCACGCAGAGGTGACGGTGATGTCCACGTCGGCGACCCTATCGGCCGGGCACGAGGGGCGGATTCAGGCTCGATGCTGCCGGTCCGTCGAGGAACAGCGTGGTGTCGGTCCGCTTGACCCGGGCGACCGGGAGCGCCTCCCCGCGCTGCAGCCAACCGGCGAGCGGGTCGGCCTTGG
>JANXUX010000241.1 GCA_025351965.1 Actinomycetes bacterium
TGGGAGATCCTGGCCAAGCTCGCGCTGCTGTTCCAAGGCATGGGTGTGGATGCCGATCCGTCACTGGCCGATGAACTGACGATCGCCTCACTCGTCCACCATGCCGTCGCCGACGCTCATTCGCCGGTCCACGGGCGCAACGCCGACGAGATCCTCGAAGTGCTCGGCGCCGGGGGACGGCGGGGGCCCGAACGGATGCTCGACTTCATGCTGCGCACCGGCCCGTTCGGTGACGCCTTCGCGAGCGTGTCCGGAGGAGTGACGCTGCAGCTGCTGATCGACAACCCCCACGGGCTCGACTTCGGCGCGCTCGAGCCCCGTCTGCCGGAGATCCTGCGCACACCGAACGGACGGATCGAGCTCGCCCACCCGGTGCTGATCGGCGACGTTCCCCGCCTCGCTGCGGCGATAGTGGCGCTGGCTGCTCAGCCGCTCGTGCTCGTCGGTCGCCGCCACCTGCGCTCGAACAACTCGTGGATGCACAACATCGAGGTGCTGGTCAAGGGCGCGCCGCGCTGCACCCTGCAGGTCCACCCCGACGATGCTGCCCAGTTCGGTCTGACACAGGGTGGCCACGCCCTGGTGACGAGCCGGGTCGGCAGCGTGGAGGCCATCGTCGAGGTCACCGATGCCATCCGCCCCGGCGTGGTCAGCCTGCCCCACGGGTGGGGGCACGGCGTGCCCGGGACACGGTTGCGGGTCGCAGGGGAGCGGGCCGGCGTCAACTCCAATGTGTTGACCGACGATGAGGCGCTCGATCCGCTCTCGGGGACCTCTGTCCTCAACGGCATCCCGGTGACGCTCGCCGCGGTGTGAGGTGCAGCCTGCGGACAACTCCGCAGCGCAGCGGACAACACCCATGTCCTGTGGACAACGGTGACCAAGGGCCCTGAGCTGGCACGGGAGGGTCGAGATCGTGATCAATCCACCATTCGGACACCTTTTGGCCCCCGGCTATTCAGAGCAAATTCACATGGTTGTACCTCTTTCCATCCACAGGCAAGGGGTCGTAACCTGCTCTCCGTGAATGGCTGCGGCGACGAGGCGCGGATGGGAGGAGCGCACCGTCGATCTCGATCGACGGACGCGTGACTCGGGGCAGGCGTCCCATACCTGCGACCTCGCGCCGCGGCCACTTTCATGCTTCGGGCAACCCCGCCCGGCACCTCTCGGCGCACATCTCAACGGTCCCGCAACACACTGGGAACGTGCCCGGAACACCCTCGATGTCAGCTCAGAAGTTGTGCTTGACAGCGGTGTAACTACAATGGTGTAATCTTCGTTCTCGCTACTGGTTGTGTCTTTGTCGGGGCTTTGCAAACAACGGGCACAACATCTTGTGGTCGCACCGCCATCGCGCGGCGGACTTCGTCATCAGATTCATCGCTCTCACTCGTCGAAATGTTAGGAAATCCACATCATGTCTCTGGCTCCAGAACGACTCTCGATCGGCATTCGCCGCCACTTCACCACACCGGGTGTGCACCCGTTCGATCAGGTCCTGTGGGAGCGCCGTGACGCCCGGATCAGCAACTGGAAAGACGGCACCGTTGCCTTCGAGCAACTCGGCGTGGAGTTCCCACTTGGCTGGTCGCTGAACGCCACCAACATCGTCGCCCAGAAGTACTTCCGGGGCACCCTCGGCACGCCGGGCCGCGAGCAGTCGCTGCGCGAAGTCATCAACCGCGTCGTCGACACGATCACCACCTGGGGCATCGAAGGCGGTTACTTCGTCGACGAGGCCGAGGCCGACACGTTCAGCGCCGAGCTGAAGTTCATTCTCGTCACCCAGCGCGCTGCGTTCAACAGCCCGGTCTGGTTCAACATCGGCGTCGAGGGCGTGCCCCAGCAGGCGAGCGCGTGCTTCATCCTCTCGGTCGACGACACGATGGACGGCATCCTCAACTGGTACCGCGAAGAGGGCACCATCTTCAAGGGTGGCTCGGGTTCGGGCATCAACCTGTCCAACATCCGCTCCAGTCACGAACTCCTCCAGGGCGGTGGCACGGCGAGCGGCCCGGTCAGCTTCATGCGTGGCGCCGATGCGTCGGCCGGCACGATCAAGAGCGGCGGCAAGACCCGACGCGCCGCGAAGATGGTCAT
>JANXUX010000446.1 GCA_025351965.1 Actinomycetes bacterium
GTGCTGGAAGACGCGACTGACCGGCCCTACCTGCTCGTCGCGCTCTCCGCCGCGCTGGCCCTGTCGATCGTCGGTCGGTGCGAGGAGGGGGTCGCCGTGGCAGACCGCGCCCTCGCCCTCGAGATCGAGGTCGGCGCACCGCTGACCATCGGTCAACGCGCCCTGCTGACGATCCACAAGACTGCCGCGCTGAACGAGACCGGTCGGATCGGCGAGGCGTACGAGATCGCACTGTTCGTCCGGCGGATGGCGGCGACCTCCAACGATGTCGCCAACCAGGGCTTCGTCGACATCGCGCTCGCCCGGATCTGTCTGCACGCCGGCCGGCTCACCGAGGCCGGTCGTCACGCCAGCGAAGCGCTGGACATGTTCCGCCGTTGGGGCCACTACGGCCCGATCCGCTGGGCCCTCGGCTACGTTGCGCTCGCGGCGGCGATGAGTGGCGAGGTCGATGTCGCACTCGATGCGATCTCCGAGCTGGACGTACTGCCGATCCATCCGGCGCAGATGTTGGAGGTCGACATCTTGCGCGCCCGGGCCTGGACCGCTGTTGCCCAGGGGCGACCCGAGGACGCCAGGCTCTCGTTGCGTTCGACGGCGCAGAGAATGCGCGAGACCGGACAGGTCACGTTCGAGGTCCTCGTCCTGTTCGACCTCGCCCGACTCGGCGACTCGGACGCCGTCTCGGAGCGGCTGGCCGAGATCACCGATCCTGCACAGAGCCGGTTGCACTGCACGATGGCTGCGACAGCTGTTGCGATGTCGCGCTCGAGCCCGAGCGACCTGGCGGAGCATGCCGGAGCGTTCGAAGAAATGGGCGCGAATCTCTTCGCCGCCGAGACAGCCGTGGCTGCCGCCGACCAGTACCGACGGAACGGCGATCAGCGTCGCGGCACGGAGTGGTCGCGACGGGCCTCGGACCTCTCGATGATGTGCGAGGGAGCCCGTACGCCGGGCCTGATGCTGATCCAGGCGATGACACCACTCACCCAGCGCGAGCGCGAGATCGCCTCGTTGGCGGCTCTTGGGCTGCCCAGCAAGACGATCGGTGAGCGGCTCTTCGTCACCAGCCGCACCGTCGACAACCACCTCGCGCGCATCTATTCCAAGCTGGGGGTCGGCAGCCGTGCCGAACTCGCCGAGACCCTCGTCGGAATTGAGTAGCGATTGCTCATGCCGATGACTGATCGATCCTGTTGCCTATGAGCATGGACGAGCCACAGCCGGATGCCCCCGACGGCTTCGACGACGGTGGGATCCTCGATCGCTCGCAGCAGGCGGCTCGGTTCTTGGACCTGACCCGTCAGCACGGTCTTGTTGACGACGATGATGACGACGTCCTCCCATCGCTGCTCACGACGCGCCTCCTGGGCGGCGCTGATGATCGACCACTGCTGCTCGACGGTCTTTCCGATCCACCGGGCGCCGGACTGGGCGGTTTCACGCTCGACGACGACGGTGACGTCTTCGGTGACGGCAACGGGTTCGGCATCGGCATCGGCTTCGGTTCCGAAACCGACTGATCAGAGGGTTCGGACGTTCTCCGCTTGGTCGCCTTTGCGGCCGGGGACGACGTCGAACTCGACGGCCTGACCCTCTTGGAGGTTCTTGAAGCCGTTGCCGGCAATTCCGGTGTGGTGTACGAACACATCTGCGCCGTCCTCACGGGAGATGAAGCCGTAACCCTTCTCGGTATTGAAAAATTTGACTGTGCCTGTGGCCACGTATTTCTTCTTTCAACGACACCGGGATCGGCCGGCGTGACTCTCGATCGTGACGATATCCCGCCTGTCAATGCCGGGAAAGTGCTGTTGAGCGAAAATCCGCCGAGGCGCAGCGCCATTCACCGCTGTTCGATGGTGACCTGCTCAGCGTACGAATCGGACACCTCGGGACCGAGACCCTTCGCCGTCGCGTCGACACCGAAGAGGTGCAGGAAATAGGCCGTGACGGCGTGATCGATGATCGGGAACGTCGTTGCCACCGGAGCCGCCGGGGGGACGCAACCGTCTTCGCCGAGGCTGCGGAACTGCGGCTGCGCATCGAGCAGCGGGCCGAGGCCGGATGCCTCGGCGATGCCGATGATGCCGGTGCCGTTGCCGAACGTACAGAAATCGTCGAAGCCGTTGTGGCCGACACCGGCGATCTCCCAGAACAGTGAGGGAGTGGGCACGGCAAGGAACGCATCATGTGTGCGGACCGGGTCGGCCACACCGTCGAGTGCTCCGGCGAGGAAGAAACTCGGCTTGTCGGGGAGCACGGCGGTGCTCGTGTTGCCGTCGCTGTCACGGGGGATACCGGACGCCATCGACACGTAGCCGGTGATGCGTGGGTCCGCTGCGGCCTGGACGACGGTGCCCCCACCGGCGGAGTGGCCGAGCGCGCCGACCCGTGAGGTGTCGACGTGTCCTTCGAACGGGTCACCCGCCGTGCTCGCCTTGGCGGTGATCAGGTCGAGACTGCCGAGCAGGTCGTCGACAGGCGCGGTCACGACATCGGGCTGGATCTGGGCGACAGCGTGGAAGAGGTCGCGGGTCGGATGGTCGGGGGAGACGACGATAATGCCCCACGAGGCGAGGTGCGACGTGAGGAAGCTGCTGCCGACCCGGATGCCGCTGTAGCCGTGGCTGTTGAGCACGACCGGAAAGGTGTTGTTCGCAACGGCTGCATCGCGGGTCGCCGGATAGGTGTACGTCGCTGGCACATCGGCCGTGAGGATGGCCTTGATCGCCGGCGCGGTGAAGTCGCGGACGTCGTAGGTCTCGGTGCCGTTGCTGCCCTCGACGGCCGGATACCAGATCTCCACAGAGATGTCGTTCGCCATCTTCACCGTGGTCACCCCAACGGGATAGGGCCCAGCGGTCTCGTACTCGATCGCCAGCGTCGCGGGATCGAACGTGGTGGTGGTGTCCATCCCCACCGTCGTGGGCGTCGCCGGATCAGTGGTCGGGGTGTCCGTGGATCCGACCGTCTCGGCGGTCTCGGCAATCGAGGTCGTGGGTGTGGCGGTCGATGTCGTGGTGGCGTTGGTCGAAGGCGGTGACGATGACGACGACTCAGAGCTGCACGCGGCGGCGAGCAGGCCGATCGATGCGCAGATGACCA
>JANXUX010000022.1 GCA_025351965.1 Actinomycetes bacterium
CCTGTTCGATATTATAGTTTATACCGAAGTTTAAATACTTGCTGGTATTGCCGCCAACAAAACTTAGCGGAATAAAGATGCCTGCATTTATTTTAGCACTGTTATAATGAACAGACTTTCCAAATGCAGTATCAACCTGCCTGTTAAAACTTTCTTCTGCACCAATACTTAATAGCGGGAACCAGCCAGCAAATACGCCATTAAATCCAATAGAGTGGCTTTTATCATTTCGGTTGTACGTGTATGTGAGGTTATTACTAAAACTGGTTAAAATATTATCACTATAAAAAGTATATCCATATTCCGGATCTTGTGCAAATGGCCGCCTGCTATGAAAATTAAACAGTTGAAATGTTTTTTTATAACTACTGATTTTATTTATTGTATCGTTTAAATTATACAAAGCACCGGCACCTGTTTTTGCTAACGATTTATCATTGCCTATGTTTTTTATAGGACTGAATATTGCAGGGTCAATTACAGCCCAGTTTAATGCTGCAGGTTCAAGCTGCGCAAGTCTTGAGCCATCTGCTGTAAATGCAGTAAATGATACAGCACCTTTTGAATTAACAGCAGGCTGATAAATACCATTTATATTATTGGTAAGCCGGTATATTTTTTTAGCCACCTCCGGAAGGGATAACCGCTGAAAGCATCTAAGCGGGAAGCCCGTTCCAAGATGAGTACACCCATGCGGTCAACGCAGTAAGGCCCGTGACAAGACCATCACGTTGATAGGCCGGAAGTGTAAGCACGGTAACGTGTTGAGCTGACCGGTACTAATCGGCCGAGGGCTTGATTGATCACATATATCGCTCGTGTTTGCTCTGGAGTGCTTGAGGTCGCTGATGCGACTCATTGACACACACAAGATTTCGGTGGCCATAGCGGCAGGGTCACACCCGTTCCCATCCCGAACACGGAAGTTAAGACTGCCAGCGCCAATGGTACTTGGGGGTAGACCCCCTGGGAGAGTAGGTCGCCGCCGAATTTATCGAAATCAAACACCCCCACTTCGGTGGGGGTGTTTGTGTTTTTCCCCTGCTCCGCCCGGGTCCGGGCCCGCCGGACGTAGGCTTGTGGGCCATGCCGACCAGCCCGCGCCCACGCCAACGACCAGCGACGTCTGGTCGGCCGGCGCCGACCGATCGCAACGAACGCGGCGGGACACCTCGTCGCGCCAGCTCCAGCGGTGCCAGTCGAGGCGGCGCCGCCGGCGGTAGCGACCGTCGCCCCCGACCGCCACAAACCGAGGCGGAGCGTCGCTCCCAGGAGGTCAAGGCCAATCGGCCCAGACGGGCCGAGGATGCGCAACCGGTTGGCGTCGAACCGGTCGAGCGTGAGCGCTGGATCCCTGATCGTTGGCAGGACGAGGGCCCACTGCGCGAGGTTGCCGAAGAGGCAGCTGCCCGGGCGCGAGGTGACGCGGACGCTCCTGCTCGTGAGCGCAAGAGCGCGGATCCGAAGCGCCTCGACCCGTCGTGGATCGAGGAAGTGGCCCGCGAGTCCGATGCGAAGACCTCTGCTCGTTACATGGAGCGTCTCGCCGCTGCGACCGAGGCTCTCGAGCGAGATCGCTACCGTGACGCGTTACGGATGGTCTCGTCCGTGCTCAAGAACTTGCCCAACGTCGGCGCAGCCCATGAAGTGGCTGGTGTGTCGTACTACCGCCTGGGCGAATGGCGCAAGGCGATCAACGAGCTGATCCAGGCACGCGCGCTGCACCCTGCGCCGGAGCAGTTGCCCGTGCTCGCCGACTGCTACCGCGCCCTGCGCCGGTATCGCGAGGTCGACGAGGTCTGGCGCGAGATACGCGAATCGTCGCCGAATCCAGCGGTCATGGCCGAGGGAAGGATCGTTGCTGCCGGGGCATTGGCTGATCAGGGCGATATTGCCGGGGCCCTGGCCCTCCTGCTCCGAGTGGCCGATGCGCCCAAGCGGATCCGGGACTACCACCTCAAGCAGTGGTACGTCATCGCTGATCTCTACGACCGGTCCGGCGACATCGTCAGGGCCCGCAATTTCTTCAAGCGGATTGCTGCAGTCGATTCTCGCTACGCCGATGTGTCCGATCGTCTGGCAACGCTCGGTCGGCGCTGACTCGAGTGTGACACCCCTTCTGTAGCGTCTCGGTCGACGGCTTCCCCCGTAGTCGAAAGTCTGAGATGTCCGGCGTTGATCGTCGGCGTCCATCGTGTCGGAGGTCGGTCATGAACGTTGTCGTGCTCAGTGGGCATCTGTCCAGCACACCTGTTGTCCGGGAGCTGCAGTCGGGTTCGGTGCTGATGTCGTTCGAGTTGACCACCAAGGTGGACGACGCGTCGGTGTCGGTTCCCCTCGTCTGGTTCGATCCTCCGCAGAACCTGGCGGTCGATTCGGGCGATGAGATTGCCGCGGTCGGCACGGTGCGCCGTCGGTTCTATCGAGCCGGTGGTGTCACTCAGAGTCGCACAGAGGTGGTCGTTGCCCACCTCGGCCTGCTCAGCGACAAGAAGTCGCGTACGGCGCGTCAACGTTGGCTGACAGCCGCCATGGGACCGGATGCGGTCGGCGGGCTACGCTCGGCATCGGTCGCGGCATCGTGTCGCCCCTCATGATCCATCAGGAGACCAAATACCGTGGACCTCCACGCTCTGCTCGGCGACGATGCCGATTCCTTGCTGTCCCACACCTGTGCGGGTATCCCGAAGGATCTGATCCACCTGCCCGGTCCCGACTTCATGGACCGGGTCATGGTCCAGACCGATCGGTCCCCGCAGGTGCTGCGCAATTTGGGATCTCTCTACAACCACGGTCGCCTGTCCGGCACTGGGTATGTGTCGATCCTCCCGGTGGATCAGGGCATCGAGCATTCGGCAGCGGCGTCGTTCGCACCGAATCCGATCTACATGGATCCTTCGAACATCCTCGAGCTCGCCATCGAGGGTGGGTGCAACGCCGTCGCAACAACGTTCGGTGTGCTCGGATCGATCAGCCGTCGGTATGCGCACCGCATCCCGTTCATCGTCAAGCTGAACCACAACGAGCTGCTCACCTACCCGAACAAGTTCGACCAGGTGATGTTCGGATCGGTCCAGCAGGCGTACGACCTCGGCGCTGCGGGTGTCGGGGCCACGATCTATTTCGGTTCCGAGGAGTCCACGCGTCAGCTGCAGGAGGTCGCCAAGGCCTTCCGAGAAGCGCACGAGCTCGGCATGTTCACGGTGTTGTGGTGCTACATGCGCAACAACGCGTTCAAGAAGGATGGCGTCGACTACCACGTCGCCGCCGACCTGACCGGCCAGGCCAACCACCTCGGTGTCACCATCGAGGCCGACATCATCAAGCAGAAGCTGCCCGAGAACAACGGCGGCTTCAACGCGCTGAACTACAGCAAGACCAGCCCGCTGGTCTACGACAAACTGACCACCGATCATCCGATCGACCTCACTCGCTGGCAGGTCGCCAACTGCTACCTCGGGCGGATCGGCCTGATCAACAGCGGCGGCGAGAGCAAGGGCGCCGGCGACATGGCCGCAGCGGTCAAGACCGCAGTGGTCAACAAGCGCGCCGGCGGTCAGGGTTTGATCTCGGGTCGCAAGGCGTTCCAGCGCCCGATGGCCGAGGGCATCGAGTTGCTCAACGCGATCCAGGACGTCTACCTCGACGACTCGATCACGATCGCCTGATCACAGGGATCGCCCGATCCGCGTCAGACCGTCGGGTCGAGATCGCGATCGAGCGGACGGATGACCAGCCCGGTGCGCAGCTTGGGTGAGAAGAACGTGCTCTTGGGTGGCATCAGCAGCCCTTCGTCGGCGGTGCGGCGGATCTCGGCGATGCTCACCGGGCGCAGGAGGACGCCGGCTATGGCTTCGCCGGCGGTGACGGCGGCGACGATGTTGGCCACACCGTGCTGATAGCTGACGTCTGCGCTGGAGAGCGTTGCGATCGCGTGCTCGAGCCGGGCACTGTCCAGATCGCGGACACCGTCGAACGCTTGGGCTCGCGGTGTCAGCCACGTTCCCGTGCCCGAGGCGTGAACGAGGCACAGCGCGCCCCGCTCGACGACCTCGCGGGCGTGACCCGGACCGACGGGGCCGCCAGGTGACAGCTCGAAGCTCTGCTCGAGACAAGTGACCAACTCGGCCTCGGTGACACCGGCGATCAAACGGTGGATCGCAGCGACGCTGAGTTGGTCCTCGACGAGTTCGCCGATGTATGCCAGCGTCAGCTCCGAGTCGAGGTCGTGGCGGCCTGTCGAGTCACGGCGCAGGTCCCGGTAGGTCCGGCTGATCGCAAAGCGGTGGTGACCGTCGGCGATCACGACGGGCTGCGCGCCGACCGCTGTGTTGATCGCGGTGATCCGGGCTTCGTCGCTGACCCGCTCGACGCTGTGGATCACCCCGCTCTCGTCCGTGCATGTGCCCATGACCTCACCCGGCTCGCGCAGCAGATCGGTCAGGCCCGACGCCAGTGACAAACCCCAGACCGGCGAGAGGTTGGCCTGGGTCGCGATCGTCAGGTCGAGGCGGTCGGTCTTGGCCTTCGGGGTGGTCCGTTCGTGGGGGAGCACCCCGCCGGCACCTTCGTCGACCACTTCCAGCCCGCCGAGGACGCCGACCGTCTCGCGAGGCGTTCCGGCCTCGTCGACGAATCGCATCCGGTACAGCGTGAACGTCGGCGCGGCATCGGCGACGAGGATGCCGTCGGCGATCCACGTGTCCATCCGTTCTGCGGCCTGACGGTAGCGACCGTCGCCATCGATCTCGCGCGGCACGTCGATCGCGACGATGTTGTGCGGGTCGAGGGCGAGCAGCGCGTCGATGTCGGCAGCCGAGAGGACGTCGTACGGCGGCGCTGCGACGAGGTCGAGCGTGGTGTCTGCGGAGTAGCGCAGGGCTGGGAAGGGTTCGAAACGTGGCACCCACACAGGTTGCCACCTCAGATGCGAGACTCCCCGCATGGATCCGACGTCGCTGCCCGAGACCGAGCCGCTCGCACCCACACGCGCACCCGTGGCCGCACTCGCGCCCTACCCCGTGCTGTGCGATCTCGACGGTGTGGTCTGGCTCTCCCACAGCCCGATCGCGGGATCTGTGGACGCAATCGCCAGGCTGCGCGCCGCTGGGCATCGGGTCCTGTTCGTGACGAACAACTCGGCGTCTCGCATCGCCGACCAGGAGGCGACGCTCGCCGCACTCGGAATCCCGGCCGGCGGCGACGTGCTGAGCTCGGCCAACGCTGCTGCGCTGCTCATCGAGCCCGGCGAGCGGGTGATGGTCTGTGGCGGTCCAGGCATCGTCGAGGCCATCACCGCCCGCGGCGCAATCGCAGTCGAGGAGGGTCCGTACGACGTGGTGATGGTCGGGTTCCATCGCACGTTCGACTACGAGGAGATGCGCCGCTCGTCGGCAGCGGTTCGGTCCGGGGCCCGACTGATCGGTACGAACGACGACGCGACGTATCCGACGCCCGACGGGCCGATCCCAGGGGGCGGCTCGATCCTTGCGGGCATCGCGACGGCGAGCGAGGTTGCGCCCATCGTGGCCGGCAAACCGTACGGGCCGATGGCCAGCCTGGTGCGTGTCGTGACCGGGCTCGACGACCTGCGTCACGCAGTGATGGTTGGGGACAGGCCCGACACCGACGGTCGGTTCGCGCAGACGCTGGGCTGCCGGTACGCCCACGTCTGGTCCGGCGTCACGGTTGCCGGCACCGTCGTGGAGCCACAACCGTGGATCGAGGGGATGAACCTCGCCGCGATCGCGGACCAACTGCTCGGCTGAGCCCGCCCTCGACGGAAGTGAACGAGGGCACGCGCGGACCGACGTCCTGCGCGACGGGGCTACGCTGCGACGATGGCACAGAACATGGTACGCAAGCTCATCGAGTCCGGGATGCACTTCACCGAGGATTCACAAGCCAAGGCCGAGAAGCTCGTCAAGGATCTCGTCAAAGCCGGTGAGGTCCGTCGCAAGGATGCCGAGGAGACGGTGCAGGCGCTGATCGCCCGTGGCAAGCAGACCACCGACCAGATCCTTGCGGTCGTGCAGGCCGAAGTCGCCAAGCAGACCGGTCGGTTCTCGGAGCGCTTCGACGAACTCGAGGACCGTGTCGAGGATCTCGCCGACCGCCTCGGTGTCAAGGCCAAGCAGGCCGCTGAGAAGGTCGAGCGGGCCGCGGCCGAGTCCGCCCCGGCCAAGAAGGCGCCCGCCAAGAAGTCGCCGGCCAAGAAGTCGCCTGCCGAGAAGTCGCCTGCCACGGTGGTCGCGCCGGTGAAGAAGGCTGCCGCCAGCAAGGCTGCGCCGGTGAAGAAGGC
>JANXUX010000097.1 GCA_025351965.1 Actinomycetes bacterium
GCCGCCGGTCGGTGCGGACGAACGGGTCTTCGTCGTCGCCGACCGGCTCAACAACGGCCAGCGGCAATCACTACTCGCCTTCGTCGACGCCGGCGGCATCGCCGTCGTTGCGGATCCGGCGAGCACGCTCCACGGCGGCCCGGGCCTCGACGGCGGGGCGGTCACGGTCGGATCCGTCGGCGGCGTGACGACGGCCGGACAGCTCGATGCCGCGTCGGAGGCGAACGTCCCCGTCGGGCGGTGCACGATCCCCGCCCTCGCCGATCTGCGCGGCGTCTTCTCACCCGACGGCCTGCTGTTCCCGACCGCGCCCGACGAGGAGCGTTGCTTCACCGAGAACGACCATGCGTTCGTCGTCGTCCGCCACTACGGCGACGGCCTGGTCATCGGCTTCGGCGACAACCGCATCGTCACCAACCAATACCTGCGCTATGCGGACAACGCCGGGCTGCTGACCTCGCTGCTCGCCCCGATTCGCGGGTCGAACGTGCGGGTGATGCTCGGAACCGCTGCCGCGCCATCGCCGCAGGACATCGGTCAGGGCGACGAGTCGCTCGTCGATCTCGTCCGGCCCGGGGTCTGGATGGCGCTCACCCAGCTTGCGTTCGCGTTCATCGTGTTCTGCATCGCCCGTGGTGTCCGACCCGGACGGGCGGTGCGCGAGCCGCAGCCGACACCGATCGCCGGCAACGAGCTGGTCCTCGCAACCGGCAACCTCATGCAGCGCGCCCAGCACGCCGAGCGGGCCGGCTGGTTGATCCGCGGCGAGCTCTATCGCCAGCTGTGTGCCCACTTCCGGCTGGCCCCCGACATCACGATCGACCGGATCAGCGAGGTCGTCGGCCGACGGACCGGCGTGGATCCGACCGAGCTCTTCCAGCTGCTGAACCGTGAGATCGTCGACTCTGCTGCACTGGTGCAGCTGCGCGCCGACATCGAGCGGATGCGCTCCCGCACGATCACGTCATCGACCACTACGCCAGCGGCAACCACATGGCCGTCGGAGAGGACCACCGAACGAGTATGAGTGACCCGATGCACACCAACCAGCCCCTGCAACCACCATCGGTGCGCTCGCCGCGCCAGGCCGTGCTCGCCGTGCGCGATGAGGTCGCCAAGGTCGTGGTCGGCCAGGACGGCATCATCACCGGCATCATCGCTGCGCTGCTCGTCAGCGGCCACGTGCTGCTCGAGGGTGTGCCGGGCGTGGCCAAGACGTTGCTCGCGAAGAGCCTTGCCGCCGCGTTCGACATGCAGTTCAGCCGGGTTCAGTTCACACCGGACCTGATGCCGGCCGACGTCATCGGGCAGAGCATCTACGAGCTCGTGCCCGGTCAGTCCGCCGGGTTCCGGTTCCGTGAGGGTCCGGTATTCACGAACCTGCTCCTCGCCGACGAGATCAACCGCACGCCCCCCAAGACCCAGGCCGCACTGCTCGAAGCGATGGAGGAACGGCAGGTCTCGACCGACGGCACGACCCGCCTGTTGCCGAACCCGTTCCTGGTGATCGCGACCCAGAACCCGGTCGAGTACGAGGGTACCTACCCGCTTCCCGAGGCCCAGCTCGACCGGTTCCTGTTCAAGCTGCAGGTGCCCTACCCCAGCGCGGAGCAGGAGGTCCAGATGCTGCAGCGGCACGACCAGGGCCTCAACCCGCACGACGTGCGCGGTGCGGGGATTCGACCGGTCGCCTCCGCAGCGGACCTCGCCGCCGGGCGTGCCGAGATCGACGCGATCCGCGTCGACCCCGCCGTGCTCGCTTACATCGTGGCGCTGTGCCGGGCGACGCGCGACTCACCCTCGCTGCTGCTCGGTGTGTCGCCACGCGGAGCGACCTGGCTGCTGCACGCGTCGAAGGCTTGGGCGTGGCTGAGCGGTCGTACCTTCGTCACGCCCGACGAGGTCAAGGCCGTCGCCAAGCCGTGCCTGCGCCATCGCATCGTGGTCAAGCCCGAGCTCGAGCTGGATGGTGCGCTCGCCGACAGCATCCTCGACGGCATCCTCGCCACCGTGCCGACCCCGCGGTAGACGCGCCGGATGCCCGTTCCCTCCGCACGATTCGCGCTGCTGATGGCAGCATCGGCCATCGGTCTGTTCTTCTGGCCGGGGCGGAGCTGGGCACTGTTGTGGATCGTGGAGGCGGTGCTCGTGCTGCTGTTCGTGCTCGATGCGCTCGCCGGGGCGTCACCGAAGCAGGTGGCTGTTCAGCGTGAGCATCCCGATGCCGTCACCCTCGGTGAGACCTCGACTTTGACGTGGGTGCTGGAGAACCATTCCCGGACGCCGTCGCGCATCACCGTCACCGACGCGCTGTGGCCCAGCCTGCGCGCCAGCCGGCGAACGGTCTCGGTGCGACTGGGTGGTCGGTCCCGGCACACGGCCACGGCTGAGATCTGGCCGAGTCGACGTGGCCGGTTCCCGTTCGACGACGTGACGGTTCGCGTCGCCAGCCCTCTGCGGCTGGCGGTCCGCCATCGCACCCGATCGGTCCCGACGACGTTGCGGGTCCTGCCGGCGTTCCCGAGCCGGGACGAGATCCAACGGCGGATGCGCCAGCCGCGCATCATCGACGTCGGCATCCGCGCCCTGCGTGTGCGCGGCAATGGCACCGACTTCGATCAGCTGCGCGAGTTCCGCCCCGGTGACGACTCGCGGCGCATCGACTGGGCTGCGACGGCGCGCAGTCAGCGGCCGATCGTGCGCCAGTACCGGGCCGAGCGCAACCAGTCCGTGGTGATCCTGCTCGACAACGGCCGGATCATGGCGGGCTCGGTGGCAGACGTGCCGAGGGTCGAGCACGCGATGGACGCTGCACTCGGCCTGACGACACTTGCGACCCACCTCGGCGACAAGGTCGGCTTGTTGACCTTCGACCGTCAGGTGCGCACCGTGGTGGCTGCGTCGCAGGCCCGGAATCAGCCGTCACGCGTGGCCGAGGCGATGTACCTGCTCGAGCCCGAGCTGAGCGAGAGCGCCTACCTCGCTGCGTTCAGCTACGCGACCGCGCGGTTCCGTCGTCGGTCGCTGTACGTGGTGCTCACCGACCTCGTCGAGTCCGCGGTGGAGGAAGCGATCCTGCCCGCGCTGCCGATCCTGTCGCGCCGGCAC
>JANXUX010000109.1 GCA_025351965.1 Actinomycetes bacterium
CCGCCGCAACGGGTGCCCGGCTCGGGATCCCGGCCATCGCGATCAGCCAGGGCCTCCCGGCCGAGGGTGCGTCGTTCGACTTCCCGTCCAGCGTCGCCGTGTTGACGGAGTACCTCGACGGCGCGATCGATGCCTACCGCGACGGCACCGGCCCAGCGCTCGTGTCGATCAACGTTCCGACCTGCCCGGTCGGGGTGGCCCTGCTGTCGACGTTGGAGATCATCTCGGCGGCCGGCGACAACGGTCGTCAGCTTGGGGCCGTCACGGCCTGCGACGGCAACCCGGCCAACCCGGTCGACGACATCGACGGCTTCAACGCCGGCCACGGCGTCGTCAGCCAGCTCGACCCCATCACGCTCGCCGGCATCGCCCCGTAGCCATCGTCGTGCCGCAGCCGCGTCCGTTCATGTCACCACACATCATCAACGTTGATGATGTGCGGTGACATGAACGGCCAGAAAGTGATGTCGCGGGACATTGCGGACGGGAATGATCAGGGGCGGTAGCCCTGCATCATCTTGACGCCGAACGGGCGACCGGCGGGCACCTCAACGACCGGCTGGGCCATGATCTCGTCCCAGTGGGCAGCGACGGCTTCCGGGGTCATCGGCCGCTCGGCCACACCCTCGGATGCGGCGAGCACGACCCGCGAGACCAGACCGCCGCCGGCGTTGAACAGCTCGCCGGTGGTGGTGCACGAAGGGTGGGCGAGGTACGCGACGAGGCCGCTGATCTGCTCGGCCGACAGCCACTCCGCCAGCGCCGGGGTCCACCGCAGGCGGCCGAAGTCGTTGCCGCGCACGCTCGCCTGGGGGGCGACGACGTTGACGACGATGCCGAGTGGGCGGCCCTCGACAGCCATCCCGCGGGTCATGCCGACCACGCCCAACTTCACAGCGCCGTACATCGCCATCCCGCTGATGCCGATCAGCCCGGAGCCGCTCGACAGGTTGACGATGTGACCGCTCCCCTGCGCCGCCATGTGCGGCCACGCTGCTCGTGACACGTGCATCGTGCCGAGCAGGTGGGTGTCGGTCATCGCCCGGCACTTCTCGTCGGTGTACTCGGCGACGGGCGCCTGGCGGACGACGCCGGCATTGTTGATCACGATGTCGATCCGCCCGTAGGCCTCGAGCGCGGTTGCGATGACAGGACCGGCGGGGTCGACGATGGAGCTCGTGTCGACCACGGCCTCTCCACCGGCGGCGATGATCTCGGCGACGACGTCGGTGGCCGGGTTCGTCGGCGGAGCGTCGACCATTCCGTCGGTGTCGCTGATCCCGACCCCGAGGTCGTTGACGACGACCTTGGCACCGCGCGATGCGAGCAGCAACGCGTAGGCCCTGCCGAGGTTGCGTCCGGCGCCGGTGACGACGGCGACCTGGCCATCGAAGCGGAGCGGGGCAGGTGAGTTGGCGGAGGCGGCCTGGTCGGACATGGCGACAGCGTGCCAGACCCGTTCCGTTTCTGACGAAGCGTCAGATGTGTGCTCAACTGGTCGACCTATGGGGGCTACCACATTCAATCTCGCCGATCTGTTCGAGCAATCCGTCGACACCTGGCCCGACCGTGACTACATCGTCGCGGGCGACGTCCGGCGCACCTACGCCGAGATGGAGGCGCGTGCCAACCAGCTCGCCCACCACCTCGCCAAGAACGGAGTCAAGCCCGGCGACCACGTCGGCATCTACGCACTGAACTGCGCGGAATGGGTCGAGACGGTCTGGGCCGTGTTCAAGATCCGCGCCGTCTGGGTCAACATCAACTACCGCTACGTCGAGGACGAGCTGGCCTACATCTTCGGTAACGCCGACCTCGTCGCGCTCGTCGTGGCGCCCGAGTTCATCGACCGGGTCGACGGCGTACGCGAGCACCTCCCGCTGCTGCAGCACGTACTGGTCATCGGCGACGACTACGAGGCTGCGCTCGTTGCGGAGTCGACCGAGCGCGACTTCGGGCCGCGCTCCAACGACGACATCTACATCCTCTACACCGGCGGCACGACCGGCATGCCCAAGGGTGTCGTCTGGCGTCACGAGGATGTGCTGATGGCCCTCGGCGGCGGCATCGACCTCCGCTCCGGACATGTCATGCAGGATCCTGCGGAGTTCATCGAGAAGGGCAATGGCTTCGCGATGACGAGTCTGCCGACGATGCCGCTGATGCACGGCGCCGCACAGTGGAGCGTGATGGGCGGCAGCTTCACCGGAAACCGCATCGTGATGCTGGACAAGTTCGATGCCGCCACCGTCTGGCAATTGATCGACGAGCACAAGGTCAACCTGTTGATGATCACCGGCGACGCGATGGCGCGCCCGCTGATGGACGAACTCGTCGCAAACCCCGACGGCTACGACCTGACGTCGATGTTCGCGATCTCATCGACGGCTGCGCTGTTCAGCCAGAGTCTGAAGGACGCCTTCCTCGATCACTTCCCGAACATCGTCGTCACCGACTCCATCGGCTCGAGCGAGAGCGGGGCGAACGGGATCAGCATCGTCAGCAAAGGTGCTCCAGTGCAGGGTGGGCCGACGGTCAGCGCGATCAAGGACGCGGTCGTGCTCGACGACGACCTGCGCCCGATGGTGCCCGGTACCGGCCAGATCGGGCGGCTCGCCCGCAGCGGCAATCTGCCGAGCGGCTA
>JANXUX010000122.1 GCA_025351965.1 Actinomycetes bacterium
CGAGCTCGATCCGTCGCTCGGTGCTGGCGAACAGCTTGCGTGCGCTCGTCGTTGCATATGTCGAACCGACCTGCAGTCCGAGCGTTGCCAGCTGGGTGTTGCGACCGGTGCGGTTGCGGCGCGCGATCGCAGCGTCGGACCGCTGCGCGACGCGGGCGCGCACCACGGCAGCCGACGCCACCGCAGCGACACCGCCGACGGTCAGCCAGACGTTGCGCGAGCGGTGGCTCATCGGCAGACCTCGGCCCGATCGCAGACCGACGTGATCGCCTGGATGAGCGTCGGGACGAACGCCGCGGCGTTGGCGACGCAGGCGTCGTGATCGCCGTCGACCCGGTAGGCAACGGCGCCTGCGATGGCGTGGTACATGCTGAGCTGGCGACGCAGTGGCACGATCCGGTCACGCATCGTCATCACCACCGAGGTCGGCACGTCGATGTCGCTGATCCAGCTGGTCGAGTCGAATCGGCCGATCGCTCGGCCGGCTTCGAGCACCGTGCGCCACTCGTGCCGTGCTGCTTCCTCGACCGCCCATGGCTCCCAGCTTCCCACCTTGTGCTGCAGGTAGACCTGATGTGTGAGCCATTGCCGGGCCTTGCCGGGGGTGAACCGAGCAACCACGGCCAGGCCGGCCAGGCCCAGGAACGACAGGCGCTCGTTGCGGCTCGAGGAGAACGTCGATGTCGTCGCACAGAGCACGAGCCCGATCGCCCGCTCGCGATGACGTTGCCAGACGAGCTGGGCGACCGGGCCGCCCATGCTGTAGCCGACGGGGACGAACCGCTCGATGCCCAAAATGTCGGCAAGCGCGACCGCATCATCGGCGCAGTCGTCGAGGCGGAAGACCTTGCGGCTGCGGATGCCGCGGCCGTGACCACGGTGATCGATTGCGACCACGCGAAAGTGCTCGGCCAGGGGAAAGTACGACAGGAACCAGTTGAGGTCGGCGCTGGCCGTCCAACCGTGGAGGAGCATGATCGTCGGGGCGTCGGGCGACGGGCCGTCGAGCTCGCGAACGAACGTGGTGCCCCGCCCCGGCAGCTCGACGTGGCGGCCGGGTGGGAGATGTGGCTCGGTGATCCCGCCGCCTCGCGTCATCCGACACTCACCATTCAGGCGGGTCCTGCTGCCAGGATCTTGACCTTCAGCTCACCGTTGGGCGCCTGGTAGCCGACCCACTCGCCGACTTTCGCGCCGAGCAGCGCCGTACCGAGCGGCGAGCCGGGACTGACGATGTCGAATCCCTCGAGCTTCTCCTCGACGTGGCCGATGATGTAGATCTCGGCATCGGCTTCTGAGTCACCGTCGTACATGACGGTGATCTTCTGGCCGACGCGCACCTCGCCCTCGGGGCCTTCTTCGATGACTTCGCCGTTCTCGAGCAGGTACTCGAGCTGGCGGATGCGGCCCTCCATGTGGCCTTGCTCGTCCTTCGCAGCGTGGTAGTCGCCGTTCTCCTTGAGGTCGCCCATCTCGCGGGCCCGCTCGATCTTCTCGGCCACCGCGAAGCGGCCGCGCGTGGACAGATCATCGAACTCAGCCTGCATACGGTCGTACGCCGCTCTGGAGAACTGGTGAATAGCCATCCGGCGAGGCTAGCCGAGCATCGCGAATTGGCGCCTCGCTACGGGCTGTGAGGCGTCGTCGGGCTCCCGTTACGATGCGGCCCCATGACGCATCGTGTGGCAATCATCGGCGGGGACGGCATCGGACCGGAGGTCACGGCCGAGGCGCTCAAGGTGATCCACGCCGCAGGCGTCGATCTGGAGACCACCGACTTCGACCTCGGCGGCCAGCGCTACCTGCGCGACGGCGTGGTCCTGACGGACGAGATCCTGGCCGAGCTGCGCAGCTACGACGCGATCCTGCTCGGCGCAGTCGGCACCCCCGACGTGCCGCCCGGCATCATCGAGCGGGGCCTGCTGCTGCGGATGCGCTTCGAGCTCGACCTCTACATCAACCAGCGTCCCTTCTCGGGCACAGCGCCCGGCGGCACGGTCGCTCACGAGTTCGTCGTCATCCGCGAGAACACCGAAGGCCCCTACGTCGGCGAGGGCGGCGCACTGCGCCGCGGCACGTTGCACGAGGTCGCCACCCAGGGCAGCGTCAATACACGCATGGGCGTCGAGCGCTGCATCCGCTACGCCTTCGAGCTGGCCGCGAAGGGCACCCGCAAGCACGTGACGCTCGTCCACAAGACGAACGTGCTCACGTTCGCCGGCGACCTGTGGCAGCGCACGTTCGACATCGTCGCGGCCGATTACCCCGAGATCGGTACCGCCTACAACCACGTCGATGCGGCCTGCATCTACTTCGTCCAGGACCCGCACCGCTACGACGTGATCGTCACCGACAACCTGTTCGGCGACATCCTCACCGACCTCGGTGGTGCGGTCAGCGGCGGCATCGGCCTGGCCTCGTCGGCCAACCTCAACCCGGCCCGCACCGGACCCTCGATGTTCGAGCCGTCGCACGGCTCTGCACCCGACATCGCCGGTACCGGTACCGCCAACCCGACGGCCGCAATTCTCAGCGCCGCGCTCATGCTCGACTTCCTCGGCGAGACCGAGGCCGCCGACCGCGTTCGCGCCGCATGCGCAGATCCTGTCACTGGTGGCACCACCCAGATCGGCGATGCCATCGCCGCCCGCCTCGCCGGCTGAGTATTCTTCGTCCACGGTCGGTGCTCGTCTGCGCATCCGATCACACCATTCACCTGGCGGCATTGGGCCGTTGCGACTCACGGGGGCACCGATGCCGATCCAAAGCACACCGAAGATCTGGATGAACGGCGAGCTCGTCGACTGGGACAAGGCCCAGGTCCACATCCTCACCCACACCCTGCACTACGGCACCGGCGTGTTCGAGGGCATCCGCGCCTACTCGACGCCGAACGGTCCGGCCATCTTCCGGTTGACCGACCACATCAAGCGGCTGTTCAACAGCGCCAAGATCATGGGCATGGACATGCCCTACACGGTCGACGAGCTGATCACGGCAACCAAGGAGACGGTCGCTTCCACAGGTCTCGACGCCTGTTACATCCGTCCGCTTGCGTACTACGGCTACGGCGAGATGGGGCTGAACACGCTGCCCTGCACGACCGACGTCGCGATTGCCTGTTGGCCGTGGGCACCGTTCCTCGGCCACGACGCGGTGCGGCTGAAGGTCAGCTCGTGGACCCGCCACGACCACAACACGATGCCGCCCGCGGCCAAGACCGTCGGCAACTACGTCAACTCGTCGCTCGCCAAGGTCGAGGCCCTCAAGGCCGGCTACGACGAGGCGATCATGCTCGCCCCGAACGGCATGGTGTCCGAGTGCACGGGCGAAAACATCTTTGCCGTCCGCAACGGCATCATCATCACCCCTCCGTTGTCGGCCGGCGCGCTCGAGGGCATCACCCAGTCGAGCGTGATGACCATCGCACGCGATCTCGGTATGGACATCCGCGTCGACAACATCGCCCGCAGCGACCTCTACATCGCCGAGGAGATCTTCGTCTGCGGGACCGCCGCCGAGATCAGCAGCGTCAAGTCGGTCGACGACCGCGAGGTCCCCGCCCCCGGCCCGATGACCACCGCGATCGCCAAGGTCTACATCGATGCCGCCAACGGCAAGGTCGACCGCTACAAGGACTGGAACGAGCTCGCCGCCAGCTGAATGCAGCCCGCCTGAGCCACCCGCCCACTCCTATCTGCTCGCACAGAGTGTCTGTGTGAGCGCTACTGGGGACGTGCGGCTATCTGCTCGCACAGAGTGTCTGTGCGAGCCGTCACTGAGCGAGTGCCCGGCGAAGATCGGTCATCATCTGGGCGGGCTTCTCGGCGACGAGCGAGTACGGGAACTGCAACATGCGGTGTCCGTCGAGCGTGAGCTGGTTGGCGCGCTCGGCGTCGCGGGCCATCTGCAGCGGCGTGCGATGCCACCGATATCCGAGCAGCTCGACGACCAGCCGCGCGTCGGCGAACCAGCAGTCGACGCGTACCAGCCGGTCGCCTCGGCGGCTGAGCACGACCTGTGTCGCCGGCGCCGGGATGCCCTCTGCGTGGAGGAGCTCGAGGAACCGTCGCTCGAGCCACGAGTGTCCGCCCCGTGTGATCTCGGTTCCCTCGATGACGGCGAGCAGTTGTGGAATGCCGTAGCGACCCTTGGACCGCAGCTCGTTGATACGCCGGTGCAGGAAGTCCTCGGTCGTCTGGAGATCCCGGATGGCCGAGTCCAGCGCGAGCGTCAGGGTGCTCGAGCCCTCATGTCGGGCGAGATCGATCAATGTCCGTGTCGGGCTCGTCACGGCGAGGTCCTGCGCGACCTCACGATCGATCGCCGCGAGCTCGATCACGGAGTGCACGACGTGGCCGACGCGGCTGACGTTGCGCCACCGTTCGGTGACGAGATGGAATGGTGGGACGAGCGGGAACCCGTCCATGCCGTGCAATGCGGCAGCGGTACGTCCGAAGGCCCAGACGGGATCGCCGATGTCGAGCATCAGCGCATGGAGCCGCCCGATGGCCGTCTTCGGGAGCAACGGGCTGGCGAACGTGCGCACGCCGACTTGATCGAGGAGGCCGCTCTGGATCCGGCCTCGAAGCATGGCGTCGGAGACGCCACCGGCATTGGCTTGCCGTCGGGTGATGTGCCCGCGCTGACCTGTCGGAGTCGCCTCATCGAGGCGACCATCGTTGGTCATGAGAGTGATTCAAGCAGCAACGACGTCGAGAACCGCACACCACCTCGCCGACGTTCGTGTGTCGACACTGGTGGATGAGTTCTCGGCCCGGTCACCTCTGCTCACAGACAGCGTCTGTGTGAGCACTTCTGCAGACGATGTGATAGTTGCTCACGCAGACACTCTGTGCGAGCTGGTCTGCGCGTTGGGAGGAGCGGCGCCACCCGCCCGTCATCTGGGCGCAATATGCAGAGCGCCCCCGGCTGCGCGGCCGTCGGTGGGGACGGCGCGCTACCGGGGGCGGCTCGCGTGGGATGATCCACTGCTGATCGATCGTCCGGTGTTACCCTTTGGCTCGTTCAACCTCTCACCCGTCGGAGCAGAGCTTCGGCGGGTGAGTCCGTTTTCGGATTGGTCTGGCCGGCAAGCCGGCTCGACGTCCTCCGAATGCTCGGAGCGTCCCCATCCTCTCGGCCGTGAGGCTTCGATTCGGTTGGCCCACTGCGAGGCGAGTCCTGCGGTTCCCGTGTTGCCACGTCGACCCTTGGCTTCGACCCACATCGGCGTGCTCTCGTCTCCAGCGCCTGCGTTGCCGTGGCCACCTTCGACTGCTGCACTCCGTTGGCGATCGGCTTGCGCCGACCACTCGAGCTGTGGTTCATCCCCCGGATCGTCGTGCAACCTGGCCCCATTCGGACTCGGTCGGGGTTGGCCTCCGGGCTTGCGCCCTTTGTCCTCTCCCGGCTCCACCCGGTGGGCCAGATCGTCGTGCGATCCGGTGTGTCATCACTATGTACCGGACAAAACACCAGGTCAAGGGGTATTTTTGAGTTCACAGGGTTATCCACTGAGAAAGCTCGCAATCCCCAGAACCAGTCCGTTCATCCACCGTCAACCCACAGGTTGCACACAGAACGGCCGCTGTTCATCCTCGGTTCGCTGCCCCGACGCGGGGTCTGGTTGACGATCCAAGGGTTGGCAGGCACAATGGGCGACGTGACTGCCCGCATCGCTGCCCGCACCAACATCATCATTCTCTAGCGCACGTCGACTCGACGTGCGCTGCCTGCCGCCCTCCGGGGCGGCATTGTCGTTTCAGGGAGCACACATGCCCATGTCCACCGAATCAGGGTTTGCCGGCGGAGGCCATTCGGCCGTCCACGTCCCGCGTCACGTCGAGGTCTTCGACACGACGCTGCGCGACGGCCTCCAGGTCGAGGGTGTGTCGGCGACGGTCGAGGACAAGCTGCGCATCGCCGAGCAGCTCGACTTCCTCGGCGTGCACTTCATCGAGGGTGGCTGGCCAGGGGCCAACCCGAAGGACATCGAGTTCTTCGCGCGGGCCCTCGCCGAGCTGCGGTTGACCACCAGCACGATGGTCGCGTTCGGCTCCACCCGCCGTCCGAAGGGCAAGGTCGACGACGACGCCACGCTGCGCAACCTGATCGAGGCCGGCACCGGGGCGGTGTGCATCGTCGCCAAGAGCTGGGATTACCACGTGCTCAACGCCCTGCAGACCACGCTCGACGAGGGCGCGGCGATGATCTCGGACTCGGTCGAGTATCTCCGCGCCCACGACAAGCAGGTGCTCGTCGACATGGAGCACTTCTTCGACGGCTACAAGCGCAACCCGGAGTTCGCCCTGCGGGCCATCGAGTCAGCGGTCGTCAAGGGCGCCAGCCATGTCGTGCTCTGCGACACCAACGGCGGCTCGCTGCCGCACGAGGTCGAAGCCATCGTCGGCGACGTCTACCGCCACATCGGTGACGACGCGATCATCGGCATCCACTGCCACGACGACACCGGCTGCGCGGTGGCGAACAGCATGGCAGCGGTGCGCGCCGGCGCCCGTCACGTACAGGGCACGCTCAACGGCCTCGGCGAGCGCACCGGCAACTGCAACCTCACCACGGTCATCCCCAACCTGCAGATGAAGCTCGGCATCGAGTGCCTTCCGGAGGGCCGTCTCGAACGACTCACCGCGGTCAGCAACCATGTCGCCGAAGTGCTCAACCGGCCGCTCAACCCGCAGGCGCCATACGTCGGCTCGTCGGCGTTCGCGCACAAGGCCGGCCTGCACGTC
>JANXUX010000270.1 GCA_025351965.1 Actinomycetes bacterium
CGAGAGCGACGACGTTGGTGCATCGTTCGACGACGTCGTGATAGGTGAACTGCAGCACGACGAAACCCTCGAGCTGGAGTCGATTCATCCGCTCGGTGTCACGTTGCATCTGTGCCTTCGACCGGTGCCATTGGTAGCCGAGCAGCTCGACGACCACGTTCGTACCCGAGTATCGGCAGTCGACCCGGACCAACCGGTCCTGGGCGCGGGTGAGCACGACTTGGGTGTCCGGCGTCGGCAAACCTGCCTTGGCTGCGTTCGCCAAATACTCGCGCTCCAGCCAGCTCTGGCCGCCGCGTGTGACTTCGGCGCCCTCGATGACATCGATGAGTACCGGCAGGCTGTGCCGGCCCTTGCCGCGCAGGGCCGCAATCCGGCGGTGCAAGAAGTCCTCCGCCGTCTTGCCGTCTCGCAACGCGGAGTCGAGTGCAGCCGTCAGTTCGGCGGGAGGGACCAAACGAGCAAGGTCGATGAGCGTGCGGGTCGGCGCCAACAGCGCGATCCCGTCGGACGTGGTCTCGAGATCGATCAACTCGAGCTCCGTCGACGTGTGGACGAAGTGACCAACGCGTTGTGGGGCCCGACCTCTCGGCACGATGACATGAAACGGAGGCTTGAGGCTGAAACCATCGAAGCCGTGCAGGGCCGCCGCTGTCGGTCCCGACGCATACGCCGGTGGGCCCACGTCGAGGAGCAGGGCATTGAGGTCGCTGCGATGTGTGCGTTCGACGAATGGGCTGGAGTAGGTGTTGCGCCCGATCTTGACGAGGTTGCCGCTCTGGTCTCGGCTACGAAGCATGGCGCGTGTGGCGCCACCGGCGGTTGCTTGCCGACGGGTGAAAGACCCGTGCTGACCTGTCGCGCTCGCCGCCAAGCGGCGACCGATGTCGGTCATCACAACAGTCAGGCGATCTCGACGGACGACGCCAACCACTCCGCCCACACCGCTGCTCTGCGTCAAGACACAGGTCGAAATCCGACCAGTGTCTTGACACAGAGCGATTCGTTTCCGGCGCCGTTCGTGGCGCGCTGCGCTACGGGCCGGCCAGCTGGCAGAATCGGGGGATGCCCATGCGCCAGGAGTGCAAGAACTTCGAGAGCCGCACCTACGGCAACGGCGAGACCGTGCGCAAGTGCAATCTCGACCTTGCTCCCGACGCCCCGTGGCGGTGCCCGGATGCGTGTCCGGCGTACGCCCGTCGGCTCGCCGATGCGGCCTGGACCTACGGATCGCTGGTGACACCGCCGACACCCACCGAACCACCCGGTCTCGACGACGGCTCGGCGGCAGCGGTGCTCGACGATGCCGAGGATTTCATCAACGAGATCGGCAAGCAGGTGATGGCCGAGATGCAGGCCGGCAAGCCGCCGCTGCCCCCAGAGGGCGGTCGGTTCGGGCGGTTCTTCAAGCGTCGCCGCTGAACCTCGGCGTGGGGCCATCGGTCGCGCCGGTACCGACCCGAGTCGGCGGCCCGGTTCGGTGGCCCGGTTCGGTGGCCCGGTCAATTTCTCCTACGCGGACAGTAGAATTTCGCCGTGCCTTCGTTCACTCCAGAGGCCGTGCGCAACCTGCACGAAGCCGACACCGATCTCCGGTTGGCGGCGCTCGAGCGTTTCGCCGCAGCCCCGTCGCCGACTCCCCAGGAGGAGCTCTGGCGCTACAGCCGCATCGCCGAATTGGCCATCGACACCTATACGCCCGGTGCCATGGCGACCACCGTCACCGGAGCCGAGTCCGTACTCAGTGCCGACCCGCCGGACGAGTCCGACGAGTTGGACCTCTTCGCCGACCTGAACCGGGCGTTCTCGTCACTGATCCACCTGCGTGTGCCCCGCGGTCGCGTGTTGGACACGCCCGTGGTGATCACCCATACGTTGACCACCGACGGTTCGGCCTGCTTCCCCCGCCTGATCATCGACGCCGGTGAGGACAGCGAGATCACGGTGATCGAGCGCTTCGTCTCGACCAATGACGTCCACGGCATCGTCGTGCCGGTTCTGCGAGTCGTGGCCGGTCAGGCCTCACGGGTCAAGTACCTGTCCGTCAACGAGCTCGGCAGCCAGGTCTGGCAGATCGCCAACCAGCAAGCCGTCGGCGAGCGCGACTCGAACACACTGCTGTCCACCGTGGCACTCGGTGGCGACTACGCCCGGGTCCGCACTCACGCCCGACTCGTCGGTCAGGGCGCCAGCACCCGTCAGGTCGCGCTCTACTTCGCCGATGGCACCCAGACCCACGACTTCCGCACCACCCAGGAACACATCGCCCCGAAGACGAGTAGCGATCTGCTGTTCAAGGGCGCGGTCAACGACTCGTCGCGCAGCGTGTACACGGGCCTGATCAAGATCGGCCCCGAAGCGCGCGGCACGGTGGCGTTCCAGACCAACCGCAACCTGACCCTCAGCGACGGTGCGTGGGCCGAGAGCGTGCCCAATCTGGAGATCGAGACCAACGACGTCAAGTGCAGCCACGCCAGCACCGTCGGTCCGATCGACGAGGAGCAGCGCTTCTATCTGGAAAGCCGCGGCATCCAGCCCGACATCGCCGAGCGCCTCGTCGTGCTCGGGTTCTTCGACGAAGTGCTCGCCCAGCTACCGGTCGGGATCATGGCCGGCGAACTCCGCCAGCGCATCTCCGACAAGCTGCACACGGCCGTCGTCCCGGCCAAGGCCACGAGCGCGGTGTCGGCGTGAGCGCGCACATCGCCTGTTCGCTCGACGAACTGGCCCCCGGGTCGGTGCGTCGGTTCGAGATCGACGGACGCAGTGTCGCCGTCGTCCGCATCGGCGATGACGTCTACGCGCTCGGTGACACGTGCAGCCACGCGAACGTGTCGCTCAGCGAGGGCGAGGTGCTCGTCGACAGCCTCGAGCTCGAGTGCTGGAAGCACGGCAGTGCGTTCAACCTGGAGACCGGGGAGCCGTCCACCCTGCCGGCGATCAAGCCGGTGCCGGTCTACGAAGCGTCCGTCATCGACGGCAACATCGTCGTGTCCGTCGACACGGTGCTGAACGGAGCGAACTGATGACCACCCTGAAGATCTCCGGCCTGCACGCGTCAGTCGCCGGCAAGACCATCCTCAACGGCATCGACCTCGAGGTCTCCTCCGGCCAGGTGCATGCGGTGATGGGCCCCAACGGAGCCGGCAAGAGCACGCTCTCGGCCGTCGTGATGGGCAAGCCGGGCTACCACGTGTCGGCTGGTTCGGTGATGCTCGACGATCTCGACCTGCTGGCGATGCCGACCTGGCAGCGGGCCCAGGCCGGTCTTCACCTCGTCATGCAGTACCCCACGGAAGTGCCCGGCGTCGCCGTCGTCGATGTGCTCACCGAGGCGTTCACCGCCCGCGGCAAGTCCGTCGAGGGCATTCGTTCCGAGCTCTCCGCCGAAGCGGCCCGGATCCACTTCGACGAGTCGTTCCTCGCCCGTTCGCTGAACGTCGACCTGTCCGGCGGCGAGAAAAAGCGCAACGAGACGCTGCAGCTGGCGATGCTGCGCCCGAAGATCGCGATCCTCGACGAACTCGACTCCGGTCTCGACATCGACGCCTTGCGTGACTGTTCGCGTCGGGTCGAGGACGCCACCAACGAAGACGGCCTCGGCGTGCTCGTGATCACCCACTACAGCCGGCTGCTCAAAGAACTCAAGCCCGACGTCGTGCACATCCTGGTCAAGGGCCGCATCGTCACCTCTGGCGGGCCGGAGCTGGTCGATGTCCTCGAGCGCGACGGGTATGCCGCCTTCGAGGGCGACATCCCCGACGACTCAGCGAGTGCGCTCGACGACCTGTTCGGGATGCCGCCCAGCCGTAACTGAGCTGGACCTGACCTGGACCTGAGCTGGACGTGACGGCGACGGGCGTACAGTTGCGCGATGGCTGATGTCCATCCGAACGTGACCAGGGTGCTCGCTGCGGCGAGCGAGAAGGGGCTGCAGCTAGAGACTCGTGGCTTCCCCGATGGCACCAAGACTGCAGTCGAGGCTGCCAACGCGATCGGTGTCTCGGTCGGTCAGATTGTGAAGAGCCTGATCTTCGGTGTCGACGGCGAGGTCGTCCTCGCCTACGTCAGCGGCTCCAACCAGCTCGACGAGCGCAAGCTCGCCGCAGCTGCCGGTGGGATGAAGTGCTCACGGGTCGACGCCGACACCGTGCGCGCCGTGACCGGCTTCCCGATCGGGGGCGTGTCGCCGTTCGGGTCGAAGACGCCGTTGCGGGTGTTCATCGATCCGGACCTGCTCCAGTACGACGCCGTCTGGGCGGCGGCTGGGACCTGGCACGACGTGTTCAGCATCGAGCCGAACAAGCTGGTCGAGGCGAGCGAAGGGCTGGTCATCGACCTGAAGCGCGGGTGAGGCGTGGGCCGTACAGTGCGGGCATGCAGACCGTGTCGCCGCTCGAGGTCTGGCGCGGGGTCGACATCGGCCAGATCCGCGAGCAGTTGCGGCTCCCCGTGAAAATATCTGCACCGGTACGACCGCTCGGGTGTTGTCGGGCGAGTTCGCACCTGAGTACGATTCTGGTATGACCACGACGAAGCGCAAGGTGTCACTGTCGCTCGATGAGGAATTGATCGCC
>JANXUX010000211.1 GCA_025351965.1 Actinomycetes bacterium
GCTGTAGTTCACGCCGAACAGGTTCGTGTACGAGCGACTCTGCGTGTCCACGCGACACCCGGGGTAGCGGTTCTCGTACCACGTGCCGCCGACGTCGGGGTTCTTCTCGATGACTGTGAACGGGATGCCGGCGCGCTTCAACTGAACGGCGGCGTTGAGACCGCCCAAGCCGCCACCGACGACGATCACGTGAAACGCTTCCAGCCGCTGCGTCGGTGGCGGAATCTTCCAGTCCAGGCCGCGCGCCCACGGATCGAGCGCGAGCTCCTCGATGTACAGGCCCATGTCCTCGTCGGCCAGCTCGAAGTTGCACGCCAGTCGCAGGCTCGTCGCCAGCCTGTCCACGGGCCCGATCGAGATCTCGCCGGCGCCTGCGTCACGGTAGGCCTTGAGGAACTCGGCCGCCTTGCGGAGCAGCAGCGGCCGGTCGTCGTCCTCGCCCGGGAGCGCCCTCCCCGGGCCGGGTCGGCTCAGGCGTGCTGCCGCCACCTCCTCGTCGCCGGTGAGCTGGTACAGCAGCCCGCGCAGCGCCAGCAGATCGACATGCGCGACCGCATCGTCGATCACCGCATCGGACGCCTCGAGCAGCCCCGCTCGCACTGGAGTGTCCAGTTGGGTCACCATGCAACACCTCCGCTGACGGGCCTCGCGATTTCAGTCACGAGGCAGGCATGAACCGTCCCCAGTATCGGTCGTCGTGGCGCCCGACATCGAACTGCACGCGCCAGAGGCGACGTTTCGAGCGCAACTCTGAGAACCCGACGCCTGCGATGGAACGCCGATGGAGGGTTTCGGGCCGTGTCAACGAGCTCTGGGACCTCCATCAGAGCGTCTCACAGCCGACGCTTTCTGCGTGCTCGTCGTCAGCACCGGGACGTCGTCCATCGGCCGGCCAAAACGGTTCCCCGCGCGCCGTTGATAGCCGAGGGCGAACAGTCGCTCGACCAACTACGCACCCCGGACTGCTGCGGGAGGGACGCCGAAATCGGTGTCTCCGGTTTCGCGGTACAACTCCTGACCGAGTTGAAAACGACCAACCGCAGGTCAGGACCACTCTCGACGACAGTCGACACAACCGAATTGTCGACTGTTGCCGCAAAACGTCTCACGAGCGTCTCACGGCCGGTGCCTTCTGGGAGCTGGTGAACGAGCTGCGCTACCGCTGATCCATCGGCAGCCGTCGGACGCGCACGCGATCGGCATCGAAGACCACGACCGCTCCGCCGTCAAGCTCGTCTGTGATCGCAGCGAGATTCGCCAGCAGTAACGCAGCGACCTCTGCCGCTCGGCGTTGGCCTTGGCGACGGAAGAGCACGATCGACGGCCCCGCTGCGTTCGAGCGAGCCAGGATCTCCCCGAAGTCGGTGTCTGCCGAGATCACCGTCCGTCGCTCTGCCAACGCCACTTCCAGGATGTCGCTGTCCGGCGCTCTGGACAGGCCACGATCGCGGACATGGACGACACCGTGGCCATGAGCTGCCAGCAGTTCGACGAGCAACGGCGACTGGTTCTGGTCAAGCAGGAACCTCACGCCGGCTGGCGCAGCGGCAGTTCGCGTTCTTGCACGGCCAGCGCTGCATACCGCAGGCACTCGGCCACGTCCTCAGCCTCGAGATCTGGATGCTCGCCGAGAATCTCCTCGACGGTCATTCGGTCAGCGACCATCGCCACCACGGATGCGACGGGGAACCGAAGGTCTCGAACGCACGGCAAGCCACCCATGCGCTCCGCATCGACGGTGATCCGAGTGAACGTCATCACAGAATCGTACTCCGACTGCGAACGAGCGCAGCTCGTCTCAAGTAGCGTGCTCGGCGATGGTGGAAATGGCGTCGTTCTCAGCGTGCGTTCGGTGCCAAACCATCGCAAACGCAAGCAAGACTCGGCGAGGTCAGTAGCGACCGCTACGCCCGCGGCACCAGGCGAGCACATCTCAGCGGGCACTGTTTGTGGGCGATACCGGTCTCGAACCGATGACCTCTACGGTGTGAACGTAGCGCTCTACCAACTGAGCTAATCGCCCTCAGGGCGTGAGCAATCTAACAGCGAGGGCGTGGGCTTGCCACCTGACGCAGCGGTTCGATCAGCCGCCAGTGGTGGCCAGGCGCACACAGACCTGGCCCATGCCCTGACGATCGCGGTGGCTCTCGGTGAGCTGAGGGCAGAACTGGTCGGCAGGGATCAAGGACACGACCACGCCGTCGTTGGCTCCGTCGCAGAGAACCTCGATGGCATCGCCGTTCGACATCACGTCGACGCACGAGCCGGCGACCATCAGGTTGTCCGGAGGCGCCGGTTCAGCCGGTTTGGTGAGGGCCGCGTTGACGATGATGAAGGCAATCCCGATCGCGCCGATGATCAGCATGAACCGCCACGGGAAGCGCGCCGGCGTCGCATCGTTCGGACGAAGCGGCGGCACGACAGGGCGGGTCGCCGTTCTGGTCCCGGACGCAGGGCCGGACGCTGATCCGGTCCCTGCGGTGAATCCTGCAGCCTGAACACGCTGGGAGTAGCTGCCCCGGTTCTGAGCGTCGTACATCGCCCGCCGACCGGGGTCCGAAAGCACGTGCCAGGCCTCGTTGATCTGTGCCATCCGAGTTGCGGACGAATCGCCTTTGGCATCGGGATGGTGCACGCGCGCCAGCGTGCGGTAGGCGACGCGGATCTCGTCGCGGGTGGCGGTGCTGGACACCCCGAGGCGTTCGTAGTGGTCGGCGATCCGGTCACTGTACTGACACCCATCAGGGAAGTGCCGTGCCACCGGACCGCCAGTAGTGGCCCTCGGCACGGTCGAGCAGACCCTCGTCGACGAGGTACCGACGCAGCGCTGCGGTGTCCCGATGACGCTGGCCGAGGATCAGGTTGACCATCGGCTCGCTGTAGCGGCGACCGGGCTCGAAATCCTGCGCCAGCCAGTCGAGCACGACCCGCCGCTTGCCGGCAGCCGCCGGGATCTGGCTCAGCCGGCCGTCGCTGACGAAGTTGCGCAGAACCCTGCGGATCTCAACGGGCTGGTCGCCGTGCTCACCCGAATCGGCACGGTGCAGCGCCTCGCGGGCAGCCATCTGGAAGGCCGCGCCGACCACGTACAGCCCTCCCCCGTCGCCGGCCACGACGAGGCCGCCGGACACCAACCGCCCCAGCGCCTTGGCAACACGTTCGATGCTGAGATCGGTCGCCGCACTCACAGCGTCACGGGTCGTTGCGCCCAGCTCGAGCGCCGCAAAGCACTTGCGACGATCCTCATCGGCCAGCATGCCGACGATCGATCCGGCGTACACGTGGCTCAGTACCCGAGGTCGACGTGCACCGGCCCGATCAGGTCTTCGCCTTTGGCGAACAGACGCACGTTCTTGGCGATGCGCTCGGCCAGCAGCGGCACGGCCATCTCCGGGGTGTTGCCGACGTGCGGGGTGATGATGCAGTTCGGAATCGTCCACAGCGGATGACCGGCGGGCAACGGTTCCGGGTCGGTCACATCGAGGCCGGCGCCGCCGATGATGCCGTTCTCCAACGCCCAGACCAGATCCTCGGTGACGATGTGCTTGCCGCGGGCGAGGTTGATGATCCACGCGTGCGGTTCCATCATCTCCAGTTCGCCATGCGAGATCATGCCCTCGGTCTCGTTCGTCAGCGGCAAGGCGAGGAAGACGACATCGGCGCCGGGGAGACAGTCGGCGTAGCGGTCGGCCTCGACGACGACGTCGGCGCCGTCCATCTCCTGGACGCGGTTGCGAACCACGGTCACGTG
>JANXUX010000226.1 GCA_025351965.1 Actinomycetes bacterium
TTGCGCCGGTCGAAGCCGAGCTCGATCAGCTGCGCCACCGTGACGATGCCCTTCTGGGACTGGACGCGCGCCTGAGCTGATGCTCGCAACCTGTCGTCGGTCATGACCGACCTCCATCCACTCACTGTGAGGAATACGCCCGGGGAGGTCTCGACAACACGGTACGGACCACTGGTCTCATCGACAACCGCACGTCGCCCATCTGCCCGAACGATGGCGCGCAGATCGCGCCCCCGGTTGGGATGCGAGCGTCGATCCGTCTCAACGCCGATCCGCGGGCGCGAGATGCGCACTGCCGGGCCTCGTACACGCCGGTCGATCGCGTCGTCCACGAACCAGTCCTCGGCCCGTGACGGGTCGAAGGAAGCGTGTGGATCTGCGAGAAACACGTCGCTGCCGGCATCGAGGACGGGCACGGCGATGTGCACACGAACCGCCCTCGCTGTGCCGGGTACTACGCGGTTACGTCTCGATGAACGGTGGCGGTGCATGGCATCGTGAACCAATGAGCGAGACCCCGGTCAGCAACCCCAAGGTCGACGGCGTCGAGCCCATCTTCCGCCACATGGACGACGACGACATGGGCTGGCGCAACGTGCGTGCCCAGCGCAACGCGGACGGGACCGACGCCTTCGTGCGAGAGAAGTGGTTCGCGTTTTCGAACGACCCGCCGTACCTCTCGCTCTATGCGGAGTACGACCCCGGCATGATCGTGCGCCGCCATGGCCACTACAGCCCCCACATCGTGTACGTCATCAAGGGTTCGGCGACCTTCGGCGAACGGGAGTGCCCGGCCGGAACGCACATCGAACTGCCCTTCGGTGCCGCGTTCGGCCCAGTCGTCGCCGGCCCGCAGGGTGTGACGTTCTTCGAGGTCATGCTCGGTGACCCGCGCAGCTGGGGAGATCAGCCGGAGCTGTTCGAGCGTGCGCTCGCCGCAACTGGCGCGTCCGTGTTGCCGGATCCGCTGCTCGACTACCCCGACTGGCTTAAGGATCTGCGCGCCCACTGGGCCGGCGCGGAGATCGAGGCCGGGGACTGAGACGTCAGGCGCCGGTGCATTCCGTCTCGCCCGGGCACGTGGTCGGCATCGGCGGCTCGTCGAGCGCAATCAGTACCGAGTCGACGATGCCGGACATCGCGTCGAGTTGTTCCGGTGTCAGCACGTCGATGAACCAACGGCGGACATCGGCGACGTGGTGTGGCGCCGCAGCGTGGATCGCCGTGCGACCGAGATCGGTCAGCACGATGAATGCACCGCGGGCGTCGCTGGGGCACTCCTCACGCTTGACCAGACCACGACGTTCCATCCGGGTCAGCTGATGCGAGAGTCGGCTCTTTTCCCACAGCATGTCGCGGGCGAGCTCGAATGCGCGGACACGTGAGTCGGGTGCTTCGGACAGCGACACCAACACGGCGTAATCGCCGTCGGACATCGCGCACTCGGCCGACAGGCTGCGATTGAGCCGCCCGAGCAGCCGCGTCTGCATCGTCAAGAATCCGCGCCAGGCATGCTGTTCGCGATCGTCGAGCCAGCGCTGGTCTGACTCCTGCTCAGCGCTCACGCCGTCATCTTACGGCGTCTTCGGTGACACGTCATCCATCATCCGGTGTAGACGGTGCGCCCGTTGCTGATGGTGAGCACCACCCTCGCGCTGAGCAGCGACTCCGGCTCGGCCGCGAACGGATCGCGGTCGAGTACGACGAGGTCGGCGAAGCTGCCGGCACGCAGGACGCCGATCGAGTCCTCGGCGAAACTGGCCCATGCAGCATCACGGGTGGCGTGGATGACGGCTTCGTCGAGCGGCAGTGCGTTGTCAGGCCGGTGCGGCGTGAGCGTCGGATCCCCAGGTGAGCGGCGTGTCGTCGCGATGTACATGTTGTGCAGCGGGAAATGAGGCGCGGTCGGGGTGTCGGTGCCGAATGCAAGCGTCGTGCCGGCATCGAGGAACTCGCGCCAGGCGAACCCGCGATCGGCACGTTCGTCGCCCAGCATCGCAGCCCAGTTGGCGAAGATCGCAGGGTCGATGTGGACCGGCTGCATCGACGCCGTGATGCCGAGGCCGGCGAGCCGGACGACGTCGGACTCGTCGACGTACTCCAGGTGCTCGATCCGGTGCCGGCGCGAGTGCGTCGCGGCAGGGTCGCCGTTGGTCACGCCGGCGCGTTCGATCGCGTCGATCGCATTGCGCACGGTCTGATCGCCGATCGCGTGGATCGCGACCTGCAGGCCTGCTGCGTCGGCCGCGGCGACCACGGCATCCAGCGACGTGCGATCCCAGATCGGGTCGGCGTTGGTGCCGTCGGCGTACGGGTTGATCAGTGCCGCCGTGCAACCGTCGATGGTGCCGTCGGCGATGATCTTGATGCCGGCGATGCGCAGCCGCGACAGCGACGAGTCGTCGGCCATGCGCTCGACGAGGCGGACCAGCTTGTCGACCTGGGCCAACTCGGTCACCGAGTCACCCGTGCGGTGGATCAGCCAGTGGCCGATCACGCGCACCGTCAACCTGCCGGCGGACTCGGCGCGCTGCATCGCCGCGAGCATCGTGGCGTCCATCGCCATGTCGACCGCCGCAGTCACCCCGGATTCGCTGTACGCGCGCATCGCTGCGGCGAGGTACTCGTCGAGCGTGCTCGCCGGCACGTCGGCGAGCAGCGGCCAGACCAGGTTCACGCTCGCGTTCTCGAGCAGGTGCCCGGTCGCCATGCCGGTCTGCGGGTCGCGCACGATCCGCCCGCCGATCGGGTCCGGCGTGTCATCGGTGACGCCCAACTCGTGCAACGCCGCGGTGTTGAGCCAGCACGAGTGCAGGTCGGCGGCCTCGGCGTAGATCGGCCGACCGTCGCCGATCTCGTCGAGCATCTGGCGTGTCGGGCGTCCGCCATCGATGGCCGAGTAGATCCAGCCGATGCCGAGGATGCGCGGCGCGTGCGGGTTGGCAGCGGCCCAGACGGTGAGGCGGCGCCGGATCTCGGCGACATCGGGCGCGTCGCGCAACTGTGCCTTGAGCAGTGCGTCACCGGTCATCGTCACGTGGGCGTGCGCGTCGACGAAGCCGGGCAGCACCACTCCACCGGCGATGTCGTGCACGACCGCATCTGCGCCGGCCCGGTCAACGGCGTCGGCGACGTGGCCGACGAACACGATGCGCTCGCCCTCGATGACGACCGCCTCGGCCCAGGGACGATCGGGATCCGACGTGAAGACTCGGCCACCGCGGAACAGTTCGATCATCTCGTCACCATATGGGACCGTCCGCGCGGCGTTCGTAACGATCTGATTCCGGACCCGAACTATGGTGACGTCGGGTGCGTGTGAGCGGATGGAAGGATGCATCGCATGGGATTGATGAACAAGATCAGGAACGAATTCGTCGACATCATCGAGTGGATCGATGACTCTCGGTCGACGCTCGCCTGGCGGTTCCCGAGGTACCAGAACGAGATCAAGAACGGCGCCCAGCTGATCGTGCGCGAAGGGCAGAAGGCGATCTTCGTCTATCGCGGTGCGATGGCAGACACGTTCGACCCCGGCAACTACGAGCTGAAGAGCGAGAACCTACCGATCCTGGGCACGTTGCAGGGTTGGAAATACGGCTTCGACAGCCCGTTCCGCAGCGAGGTCTACTTCATCAACACTCGCCCGGTCACCAGCCTGCGGTGGGGCACCCCGACCCCGGTGACTGTGCGCGATCCTGACTTCAAGATGGTCCAGGTCCGTGCCAACGGCCTGTGCGTCGTCAAGATCGCCAACCCGGAGATCTTCATGAAGGAAGTGATCGGTACCGACAGCGCCGTCGATGTCGAGGAGATCGCGGAGCTGTTGCGCCGGGTCATCTCGCTCGCGTTCTCCGACATGGTGCTGGCGACCAAGGATGCCGATGGCAAGCAACTGGGTGTGATCGATCTCCAGGGCCGCCAGGTCGAGCTGTCCGACAAGCTTCGCGAGTTCGTGCAGGAGCGAGTCGACGACGAGTACGGCCTCGAGATCCCTGAGATCACGATGAACATCTCGCTGCCCGACGAGATCACCGCAGCAATGACCCGTGGTGTCGCTCGTGGTGTGGAAGAGGGTGGCTTCCTCGACAACGTCGGATCGATGGACCGCTACCAGCAGGCCAAAGCGGCCGAGGCGATGGTCGCCGCCGCCGGCAACCCCGGTGGGGGGGCAGCGAGTGCCGGCCTCGGTCTCGGTCTCGGCGTCGCCATGGGCGGCCAGATGGCGAACATGATGGGTGGCGCGTTCGCGCCCGCACCCGCACCGGCTGCTGCGGCACCGGCTCCGGCGGCGCCAGCAGGGGCGGCCCCGCCGCCGCTGCCCGGCCAGGTGCTCTACCACGTCGATGCCGGCGGCCAGCCCGGTGGCCCCTACAGCCTGCAGCAGATGCAGGCCGGCATCGCCGGCGGCCAG
The DNA here is from genome assembly GCA_025351965.1 of Actinomycetes bacterium. Classification (GTDB taxonomy): domain Bacteria; phylum Actinomycetota; class Acidimicrobiia; order Acidimicrobiales; family Ilumatobacteraceae; genus WLMZ01. Next base: position 4,415 of record JANXUX010000226.1, read on the forward strand.
ATCGTCGGCGCGACCCTCGTCTGGTGCCAGGGGATGGCGGCGTGGTCCGATGCCCAGAGCGTGCCGGCCCTGCAAGTCTTCTTCTCGGCGCCCCCGCCGTTGCCGCCGAGCGCATCCACCCCGCCGCCGATGCCCCCGGCTCCCTCCGCCGGAGACTGACGTGACCGACACGGGCGCCCCGCCACCACCACCCCCGCCGCTGCCATCGAGCGCGCCTCCCCCGCCTCCACCACCGCTCGACGGCCCGCCGCCGCTCGATGGGCCCTCGGCCATGCCGGCGCCGCCGACGATGGGCGAGGGCCAGTCTGCGCCGCCCCCGCCGTCACCGCCGGCTGCGCGTGACCGGGCCGCGCTGCACTCCACCGAACTGACCCGTACGTATCCGTGCGAGTCGTGCGGTAGCGAGCTGCATTTCGACATCAAGCTGCAGAAGCTCTCGTGCGACCACTGCGGCAGCGTCTACGAGCTGACCGCCGACACCGCTGGACTCGCCGTCGAGCAGGATCTGCGTTCGGCGTTGACCCGACTGCGCGAGGGCCGTGCGGTGGGCCAGCAGGTCGCCGTGCAGGAGAAGGAGATCGTCTGTCAGAACTGTGGCGGCCGCTCCACCTTCAGTGGCAGCCTCACCGCCGAGCGGTGCCCATACTGCGCAACGCCGATTCAGCGCGATGACGTGCACAATGCGCCGGATCGGCTGCCGGTCGATGGGGTCGTGCCGTTCCAGATCGACGAGAAGACCGCCACCGAGGCGATCGAGAAATGGATCAACAGCCGGCGCTTCGCCCCGTCGGAGTTCAAGACGTACAACCGCACCGGCTCGTTCACGAGCATCTACACCGCGTACTTCACCTACGACGCTGACACGGACACCTTCTACACCGGCCGTCGTGGCGACGATCACACCGTGACGGTCGGCAGCGGCGATGACCGACACACCGAGACGCGCACGGATTGGCACCGCGTCGAGGGCAACGTGCGCAACAGCTTCGACGACATCACGGTCTTCGCCAACGAGGGCTTCGAGAAGAATCGCATCGCCAAGCTGGAACCGTGGCCGACCCAGACCGCGAAGCCGTACTCGCCGGAGTACGTCGCCGGGCACCTCTGCCGGACCTACGACCACGACGTGGAGGAATGCCTCACCGAGGCAACCACGACGATGGAGCGCTCGATCGACCAGACGATCCGTAGCGACATCGGCGGCGATCACCAAGAGATCAGCACGCGCAACATCACGTGGCAGAAGATGACCTACAAGCACCTGCTCCTGCCGATCTGGCTGCTCACGGTCATCTACCAGGAGAAGCCCTTCCAGGTGTACATCAACGGAGTGACCGGCGAGGTCCAGGGCGCTCGCCCGTGGAGCAAAGTCAAGATCATCATCGCTGCGGTCATCGCGCTGATCATCGTCATCGCCCTCATCGTCTTGTTCTCGAGCCGAAAATCGTGACCTTGCTGATCGGCCTCGTCCTGCTCGTCGCCGTGTTCACTGCTGCGATCGCGTACGGCGCGGTGCGCAACAAGGCCGCGTTCCAGCAGCAGAACGAGATCGTCCGGGGCACCCCGAGCAGGGCCCCGGCCGCATGGGCCGGAGCCCACTCTCCCGAGGCGAAGTTGCATCGTCGGCTCCGCGCCGTGGTCGACGCTGCACGCGCCCAGGCCGGTGCAGACGGTTCCGGGTTCGGCGATGTGCAGCAGGCCGTGGAGCGCGGAGCCCTGGAGATCGACGACCGACTGATCGTCGCAGCAGCGCTGCCGGCCGGTCATCGCGAGGCCGCGATCGCCGCGATCGAGCCGTCGGTGATCGCGCTCGAGAACGCTGTTGCCGGGGCGGGCAGCGCCGCCGCTCCCGGTATCACCGGTGGTGCCCCGGCGGCGATCGACGCCGCCGTCGTCGAGGTGCAGAGCCGTCTCGATGCGATTGCCGAGGCCCGTGCCGAGGTGGACCTGCTCGACACCGCCCAGCCCCGGCACACATCACCGGTCCCCCCCGACGTGCCGCGCCCGATGACCGACATCGCGCAGACACGACCGGCCGAGGGCGGCACCGGCACGACGTGATCGGTATCCGTCCAACGCTCGTCGCGCCGGCGGTCGAACGGTGGTTGCGTCGCCGGATCTACTCGAAGACGTCCGCTGGATCGCGGGCGAAGATCTCGCGGACCATCGGCTCGAAGTGCTCGAGCGGCTTCGTCGGATAGTCCGGGTCGAAGCAGTCCTGGTCCCAGTCGGCGCAGAACTGCACGCAGGCGTCGTAGTACGGGTGATCCTTGAACCGGTCGCGCAGATTGGGGTCGCGCCCGTAGAGGCCGAAGTAGTAGTAGCCCTGGAACAGTCCGTGGTGCTTGACGACCCAGTAGTTCTTGTCGCTCACATACGGACGGATGAGCGCAGCCCCGACCTGGGAGTGGTTGGCGGTGCCGATGACATCACCGATGTCGTGGAGCAGGGCGCAGACGATCGTCTCGGTGTCGGCGCCGGCGGCCTCGGCTTTGGTGGCCGACTGCAGCACGTGATCGAGGCGCGAGATCTTGTACGGCGACGGGCCCTCCATCTCGCGCAGCCAGCCGAGGACACGATCGGCCTGGGTGTCGAGCTGCTCCTGCTCGTGGGCGAACACGAGTACATAGTCCTCGATCGTGCCCTGCTCCATCGCCGTGAACGCGACCGTTCCTGGGTCGTGGCTGCCTGTGTCGTGGCTCCCGGTGTCGTGGGTGCTGGTGCTCATGACGCGACCATCGCGTTGGTGGCCTCGCCGGTCATCCGGGCCAGGTTGCCATACACGTCGTCGACGTCGAAGTAGATGTCCTGCAGGTGGCGAGGGCCATCCGGGCGGAAGGCCGTGCGCGAGTGCAGCACGCGGTGGTTGTTGACGAACAACGTGTCGCCGGCCTCGAGGCGGAAGGCGACGTGGTTGGCCCGGTCGCTGACGATGGTGCCCAACAGGCGGTACGCGCGGTACCAGGCGGCGAGGTCCGGGTCGTCGAAATTCAGCGGCTGCATCAGCTGGTTGGAGAACCGTAGGTGCAGGATCTGCCCGTCGCGGTCACGGACCACCAACGGGTTGCGGCTGAAGCCCTCGGCCGTGGTCGAGTACTGGCGGTGGCCCACGGGGACCCGGCTGAGTACGTCGATTGCGCCAGGATCGACAGCCTCGAGCTGGGCGAGGATGCTCCACGAGTCGACGACCACGCTCTCGCCGCCCGTGGCCTCGTTGACGATCATCGCCAGGGCCTGTCCGCTCGGCGGGTTGGTGTACTGCGCATTGTCGTTGTGCGGTGGCACGTCCTCTGCCGTGTAGGCGATGTTGTAGCCGGTGGGGTCGAGCTTGACGTCGAAGATCAGACCGAGCGACGAGTCGCGCACCGTCAAGCCGAGCGCGCCCACGAAGTCGATGACGCTGCCGGGCACGACCGGTGAGCCCGTGACGACGATCGCCCCGTCGCGACGGAAGGACTCGAACAGGCGTCGCCGAGTCACGGGGTCCGAGACCGCCGCGTCGTGGTCGAACCGCTCGATGTCGTAACCAGACGTCCAGGCCCGACCGACCCACGTACCGCGGTGGCTGGCCCGGTCGATCCCTTCGAAATCGGCGGGGGTGAAGACGGACTCGTGGCCGGAGGCCCATGCGACGTGGACGGCACCGTCGATCACCGAGGCGGCTACGGCCTGCGGCGAATCGATGTCGCGCCAGGGCTGCCAACGACGCTCGTCGGTCTGCAGGATTCGGCACTCCGAGCACGGGCAGTTGTCGCGCAGCCACGCGGCGTTCAGCGTGACGTCTGCAGACTCTCCTGGTGAGGACTCGAAGGTCACGGTCAGTTCGTCGACGGCGGCGGCCACATTTTTGGGCGACCCGGCCGGCAGATGGCGGCCACGTGGTCCGACCCGGACCTCCTGGTACGACGGTTGATGCGCTGGAACATCCATCGATTGACTCCTCTCGACGATGGGAAACGATCGCGAGGTTATTCGATCGGCTTCAGGAACGTGTGAACGAAGCAGGAACCGTGGCGACGGTCAGGCGTCGCCGTTTCGTATCGCGAGGGTGATGAGGAACGGCAGGTGGTCGCTGCCTCTTGCGTGCAGGTTCTTGACCTTCAACGAACGAACGTGATCGTTGACGAGTGCATGATCGATGCGCGCGATTGCTCCGAGGGCGCCGAGCGGCCAGACCGACTTGAGCGAGAACGACGGTCGCCAGGCCTCGCCGAGGGAGTCGATGCCGTCCGAGAGGCCGAGTGAGAGCAGCTCTTTGAACTCGGGCCGGTAGCTCGTGGTGTTGAGATCGCCGGCGACGACCAGTGCGCCGTCGACGGTGGGGACGAAGTCCTTCAACGCCTCCATCTGCTCCTTCCACGTGGCGTGGCCATCGGGATCGAATGCGGTCATCGGGTTGAGCGCGGCGATGGTGACGCGGGCACCGTCCACGTTCACTTCTGCCACAGCGAGGATGAGCGGGCCCATCGTGCGCATCACCGACCGGCTGCCGAAGGGCAATCGGGAGACGATGGCGATCGCGTAGTCGCTCGCGTCGTCCGGGTCGAACAGGCGGTGGGGATATGCCTGATCCCCGCCCAGGTCGTCGAAGTGATGCATGAACGTCGGGTTCGATTCGGCGACGATGATGACATCGGCACCGGAGCCCATCAGTTGCTCGGCAGCGGCGCGGGGTGTCGGGTTGTCGATGAAAACGTTGGCGACGACGAGACGCACGCGGGGTGACGAACGGGCCCAGGCCGGGATCGGGTCGGCGATCAGCCGGGGCACGACCAGGATCAAGTGGTATCCGACCAGGACACTCGCCGCTGCTCCGAGCAACAGGTGCCCGCTCACGAACGACCACACGGCGATCACCGGCGTCGCGAGCAGCGCGAGTGGCAGCATGTCGTACGCCACTGCCACGGCGGACCCCTCGTCGACGGAGAACATCAGCTGCAGACGGTGGGTGACGACGATCGCACCGAGCGCTGCACAGATCAGCCATCCGACGGCCGGCAGGATCGGGAAGCTGCGACCGCTGAACTCGTCGGCGGTGCCATCGAAACGACGGGCGATCAACGGCAACGCGATCACGAGCCCGCCGCCCAGCAGCGCAGTGAGGAATGCGGGGACCCTCCGTTTGGACGGTCGCGCGACCTTGGCCTCTGGTGCGTCAGCGATCATCGGCCGGCACCCGGATGGTGATGGCGTGCGGAACGACCTTGACTCGCAACGTGTCGGTCTCGGGTCGGACACCGCCATCGAGCTCGTACGGCAGCGGCTTGGCCGTGGTGATCTTGATCTTGCTCGCCTGCGTGATCTGCACGAGCGGAGACTTCTCGGCGTGTCCGATCGTGGCGCGGGTCAGGGTGCGCGCCCACTGCCAGGCCCCGTCAGCGGTGACGACTGCGATGTCGAGCAGACCGTCCGTCGGGCTGGCGTGGTCGAAGGCGGTGATCCCGCCGGCGATCGAGCCGACATTGGCGACGAGTACGCAGCTCGCTTTGCCCCGGAACCAGGTGTGCCCATCGATCTTGACCGTTGTGTCCACCGGTCGCTCGCGCACGTGTCGGGCGCCGGTCCAGATGTAGGCGGCGCGTCCGAAGCGGTCTTTGAGACCGGCGTCGGCGTCGCGGATCATCATCGAGTCGAGGCCGGTCCCGGCCATGACCGCGAAGTGCTCGTGGTTCATCCGACCGAGGTCGAGGTGACGATCTCTGCCGAAGAGCCCGGTCGTCACGGCCTTCTCGAGGTCAATGGGCACACCCAGGTTCGTCGCGAGCAGGTTCGCCGTCCCTGCGGGCAGGATCGCGAGCGTCACCCCGCTGCCGACCGACGCGTCGATGGCGCGTTGCACGCTGCCGTCGCCTCCCCACACGAAGATCAGGTCGGCTCCACGGTCGAGTGCCTCCTCGATGCGTGCCGGCACTTTCTTGCTCTTCGGGACCTCCAGCCAGATCGGGTCGGTGAAACCGTGCTCGGCGAGCAACTCGCGCAACCGGACCAGTCCGGCCCCGAGGGTCTTCTTACGGTGGGCAACGACGGCAACGGATGTCATCGGGTACTTCCTGTTCTGGCGGGTGGTGGTTCGGCGGCGGCGGGATCGAGCGTGGCCCGGGCGTCTTCGACCGGCTGGCCGAAGCGCAGGATGCGCCCGCCGAACGCAATGGAGCAGAGCGCGAAGCAACTCCAGCCGACGGCGGCTCCGGCGATGACATCGGTCAGCCAGTGGGCACCGAGCAGCACGCGGCTGGATGCGACGGCAACGGTCACTCCTGCAGCCGCTGCGGCGAGCAACGTTCGGGTCGTGCGGCTGCGCCGCCGCCCGAGCAGCAAGGCCACGGCGGCATACGTCGCGGCCGTCGCCGCAGTGTGGCCAGACGGGAACGAGTAGCCAGAGGCGTGAACGAGCCGGGCCACGTTCGGACGGTCCCGGCCGACGATGACCTTGATCAGGTTGTTGATGATGAGCTCGCTGGCGGCGACCGATGCCAAGAAGATCGGGACGGCACGCGACGGGATGCGCCGGTATTCGAACAGGGCGACCACGATGCAGACAGCGATCACCACCGGGGTGCTGCCGAGCTGGGTGATCCCCCGCACGATGGTCTCGGTCGTGCCGGTGGTGTGGCGGGCCCCCCACCGGGCGGCGGCGTCGTCCCAGCGGGCGAAGCCTTCGTTGATCTGGACCATCTCGAGGACCAGACCCACGGAAATCGTCGCGACTGCGATCACGAGCAGCGCGATGGTCAACAGCAAGCCCGTGCCCTCATTCGGGTTCATCCGCCTCGAGACGAATCTGCGGAGTGGTGGATGACGGTGCACGTGTTCGGCGACATCGTGGGCATCGACACGGATGTCGGCGGGATCTCGACCGTGGCCGGTCCATCTGATCACGCACAAGACGGCACTGACCAGTAACGATGCGATGACGATGGCGATCACGACAGGCACCTGCCTTCGGTACCCGCGGCGTGGGCGGCTCAAACGACGGTGTTGTCGGTCTCTCAGCCGGCACGGTTGACGGCTTCGACGACGGGGTACCAGGGGGCGTGCGCCCGAGTCCCGCCGTCATCGAAGTACAGACCGAGCACGCGTCACACGCCGATGATCGGCGTCGCGCAGCAGGTCTGCTGGGTGGGCTCGCCGTCCTGATCGCGCTCGCCATCGTGGTGGGCAGCCAGCTGTCCGGCCCGACCTCAGCGGACGGCAACATCTCGGCGTGGTTCCTCGATCATCGCACCCAGCGGCTCGACAGCGTGACGGCGTTCTTCAGTGACATGGCGAGCACACCCGTCATCATCGGCATCGGCCTGTTGGTCGTCGCCGTTTGCCTGGCCCGACGCGCGTACGACGCGTCCTCGCTGATCGTGGTCGCGATGGCCGGTGAGATCGTGATGTTCCTGTCCGTCACCTTCGTGGTCGAACGTCCACGACCCGACATCGTGCGGCTCGATGCGGCGCCGCCGACGTCCAGCTTCCCGAGCGGGCACACACTCGCCGCGTTCGTGCTCTGGACGGCGATCGCGGTGATCGCCGCCCGACGTGCCACTGCCCGACCAGTCGTGCTGTGGACCACTCGCATTCTCGCGATGCTGATGCCGGTGGCCGTTGGGCTGAGCCGCGTCTACCGCGGTATGCACCACCCGACCGACGTGATTGCTTCATCCGTGCTCGGGGCGGCGTGGATGACGGCGGTGGTGCTGTTGTTTAGCCGGCCGATCCGCTGGATACCTGTGATTCGGCCTGATCTTTCCATCGGCCGGAACACCCGATAGTTCGACCTCACCACCGAAAAGAGAGACACATGTCCAACGGACCGGAGTACATCCGAGATCAATCGCTCATCGACATGGGCGCGCCCCGCACACCGGTCGGCGACGTACCCGTCGTCCCGGTCGCTCGAGTGGCCGATCCGTACGATGCACGCATCGTCGCCGTCCAGCAGGTGCCCGTCGCGCCGGTCGTGACCGGCGTACCGGTTGCAGCGCAGCACGCCGCGGCGGTGCGGACGGCGTATACCCGTCGCTTCGCCCCGGACGCGATCATTGCCGCAGTCATCGGCCTCGTGATCGTGCTCGTGGGTCTGTTGGCGATCACCCGCGGCGGGTTCGACGGTCCGATGGACACCCCCGTCGTGGGCGTGCTCGGCTTCACCCACACGACGTTGCTCGGGCTGATCGAGATCGTCATCGGCGGTTGCCTGTTGATCAGTGGTGCCACCCAGTCCCGCAGCGGTGCTCTGTTCTTCGGTTCGGTGCTCGGCATCGGGGCATTCGTCGGCGCCGTGCAGACCAAGTCGTTCGACAAGAACCTCGCCCTCGAGAGCGGCTGGGCGTGGCTGATGCTGTTCGCCGCCGTGATCGTCGTGCTGACGGCGCTGCTCCTACCTCGCTTCGTCACTCGCTCGACGAGCGTCGAGCGCATCTGAGGAAGTCGGATCTGGTCGGATCAACGCTTGCGTAGTGGTCGGATCAACGCTTGCGTAGTACGGATCGTCGATAGATCTCGGCTGCCTCGGCGTCGAACGCCGAGTGCACTCGGCTGACGACCACCTCGGCCGCGCCCGGTCGGTACTCGAGACCGACCCATGCGTTGTGCCATGCGCGTACTCGGTTCAACCAACCGAGCACGAGTGCGATGACACCGACGGCGATGAGCACGCCGATGCCGCGCAGCAGACCGACGATCACGAAGGCCCCGCCGATCGAGGTCACTGCGACGGAGGTCTTCAGCCGCGACTGCCAGGTCCGCTGGGCGCGCTCAGATGCAGGGATGGACACGAACGTCGTCGGCCGACGCAGTAGCCGTCCGAGGGTGACCGTTGCCGTGTGGCCGACAGCGATCGTCCACCCGTTGGAGTGGCCGAATGATGTCGCTCGCGTCTGCGCCACGAAGTCGGTACGAACGCCCGACTTCACGCAGACCGTCGGCAGTGCATTTCGCTCCTGATCGGCGATGCGCATCACCGCGCGGCGCACCGTCGGTCGACGGTCGAACAGCCGGTCCAGCATGCGCGTGGGGAGGTGCCGCTGCGTCGCTGTCATCAACTGAACTCGATGTCCCGGCGGAGGCGGGTGAGCGTCATCGTCGCGATTCGCCACCCGTCGACGGTGCGCGCGTACGTCTCGTGGTAATGTCCGTAGCCGTGGAGGTGCTTCAGAGGAGAGCCCTCCGGCCACCAGAGCATGTCCTCCATCGCCCAGACGCCGGACGCGCTGTCCTTGGAGTCGATGGTGATCTCCGGCATGTGGCCGTGGTGCACAGTCACGACATCGGCCAGCATCTCGCTCAGCGGGGTCACAAAGGCCGAAGCCGACTTGCTGACGCCACCGCCCTCGCCGCGCATGTCGATGATGACGTCCGATGTGAACACCTCGACCAGGCCGGCCCAGTCCTTGGTGTCCATCCGCCGGAAGTACCTCGCCTTGAGTTGCTTGATCTGCTCGACGTCATCCATCGGATGATGCTCGCAGATCAGTCGAAGTGGATCGTCGACATGTCGGGTGACGAGGTGCGAGTCCGCTTCAACTCGAAGAACCCCGGCGTGTCCACCATCGTGATGAAGCCATCCCAGAGGCGGAGGCCATCGTCGGGGTTCGGCATCTCGGTGATGACCGGGCCGAACAGTCCGACCCGTCCGTGGCGGCCGGTGACGGCGATGATCGGCGTGCCGACGTCGGTGCCGACGAGGCTGAGCGCGTCGGCCATGGCCTCGCGGATCGCGTCATCCCACGAGGGTTCGGTCAGCGCTGCGGCATGCGCTGGGTCCAGCCCGACGCTGCTCAGCGCCTCGGCGACATCGAACACGTCGGTGCCCTCGTGGTGGATGTGTCGGCCGAAGACCGTGTACAGCTCGCCGATCTTGTCGGCGCCACCGGCTGCGCGGGCGGACTCGACGACGCGGAGCAGGTCGCGGGTGCGACTGATCGGCTTATAGTACGGGCTATCGGGCTGGGCGTCGTTCTTGAACAGTAGGCTGATCGGACGCCAGTCGACCTCGAGGCCGCGTTCAGGGGCCACGGCGGTGAGCCATCGTGACGTCATCCAACAGAACGGACAGGCGGGATCGAACCAGAACTCGACCTTCATGGGATCTCCTCGGACACTGTGCCGTCCGGTCGGGCGGCACACCGGCAGTCAATCATCGTCCCCCAGTGCAGCGGCGAACGCAGCGACGCTGAACTCCATCGCTTCGGCGTCGTGCGCGGCCGATGACAGCCACGTGCGCCGGTACATGATCACGTGGTGGGCGCGCAGCAGGGCGGCGAGCCGGAAGGCCGCCGCGTCGCTGTCGGGTGTGTCGAGGCCGTCGAACGACAGCCAGAAGCCTGAGGGGAAGCCATTGGCGCTGAGCGCGACACCCTGCTCGGCGGCGGTCACGACGAGTCGTTCCATCAGGGTGCGTCCGTAGGTGTCCACGGCGCGGTGGACCGAACCGTCACGGGTCATGTCGACGGTCGCGATCACCGCCGCCATCGCCGCGGCGTTGCCGTTGTAGGTTCCGGACAGCCGGACCTGGTCGCTGGCGACGCCGTCGAACCACCGTGCAGCGCCGGCGACTGCCGAGACCGGCCATCCCGAACCCATTGCCTTTGCGTACGTGGCGAGGTCCGGGGTGACGCCGAGCAGCCCGGCTGCGCTGCCCGGCGCGAGGCGGAAGCCGGTCACGACCTCGTCGAAGATCAGCAGCGCGCCGTGCTGCTCGGTGAGTAGACGCGACCCGGCCAGGAAGCCGTCGACCGGCATGACGCCACCGAAGATGTTGATCGGCTCCATGATGACCGCGGCGATCTGCTCACTGTGATCCAGGAACGTCTGCTCGAGCAGGGCGAGGTCGTTCCACGGCAGCAGCAGCGTGTCGTGGTAGCTCGACGGAGCCTGTCCCTTCGTGGCCGGCGCGGGTTGGTGGGCGCTGGCGCCCGGAACGACGGACACGCCATCGACCCAGCCGTGGTACTGGCCCTCGAACTGGATGACGATGGATCGCCCGGTCGCGGCGCGAGCGAGGCGGAGCGCGGCCTGGACGGCCTCGGTGCCGCTGCTCGTGAATCGCACCCGTTCGGCCCATGGGATGACGCTCAACATCGCTTCCGTCGCCTCCACCTCCAGCGGCGTCGCGTGGCCGAGGCACATCCCGTTCACCGACGCGGCCTGTACCGCATCGAGGACCGTGGCGGGGGAGTGGCCGAGGTAGGCGGGACCCCGACCGAGCATGTAGTCGGCGTACCGCTGTCCCTCGACGTCCCAGAGCCACGGGCCTTCGCCGCGCACGAAGACCGTCTCCGCTCCGACGAGGCGGGCGTTCGAGTGCACGCCGCCCGGGGTTCGCTCCGCCGCCCGCGTGTGCCAGGTCTCGTTGCTCGTGATGGTGCTCATGCGGCTCAGACTATTCGCCAGGTGCGACGATGTGGAGGTGAAACGCAGTCGTGCCGATGAACTGTTGCTGGGCGAGTGGGCGTGTCTCGGCATCCTTGCGATGAAGCCGAGTCACGGCTTCGCGATCGCCTCGCGGTTGACGCCCAAGGGCGATGTCGGGCGGGTCTGGTCGATGTCGCGCGCGCTCACCTACCGAGCCCTCGACCAGCTCACGGCACGCGGCCTGATCCATGCCGTTGGCGAGGAGCCCGGCATCGCCGGCGGCAACCGCACGATCCTCGCCCTGACCCATGTCGGAGCGGCCCAACTCACGTCGTGGCTGGCCACACCGACGATCCATCTGCGTGATCTCCGCAGCGAGTTGTTGCTCAAGCTCGTGCTGTCCGATCTGTCCGGGGTGGACCCCCGCGCCCTGCTGGTTGCGCAGCGTATGCAGGTTCGCGAGTTGGGTGCGAAGCTCGAAGAACATCTCGAGGTTCAGGCCGCTGCGCCGACGCCGGACCGATCACGTCGGCCCGTCGACGTCGTGACAGTGTGGAGGAGTGAGTCGGCCAGAGGGGCCCTGCGGTTCCTCGATCGGCTGCTCGACGACTGATACGAGGGGGCCAATCTGATGGCGGGTCTGTTGCAGGGCAAGCGGGCGGTCGTCACCGGCGCCAGCCGCGGAATCGGCGCGGCCATCGCGCTGCGGATGGCGGCCGAGGGTGCCGATGTGGCGATCGTGGCGCGGACCGTGGATCACCACCCGACCTTGGCCGGCAGCCTGCGCGAGACCGCCGAGAAGCTGGCCCCGTTCGGTGGTCGCGTCGTGGCGGTGGTCGCCGACCTCGGTGACGGTGTCGATCGCGAACGGATCATCGGTGAAGCGGTCGAAGGGCTGGGCGGTCCGGTCGACATCCTCGTCAACAACGCGGCCGCAGCCATCTACCAGCCCGTCGTCGACTACCCGCTGAAGCGGCGCCGGTTGACGTTCGAGGTCAACGTCCATGCCCCGCTCGATCTCGCCCAGGGCGTGATCCCGGCGATGATCGAACGCGGCGAGGGATGGATCCTCAACATCTCCTCGGCGACTGCTCGGCACAACCCGGGCCCACCGTTCGAGGGGGAGGGCCCGCGCTCGACGCTCGGGGTGTACGGGATGTCGAAGGCGGCGCTCAACCGGCTGACCAACGCGCTCGCGATGGAGCTGTGGGGCACCGGCATCCGCGTGAACACGCTCGAACCGCGAGCGGCGGTGCTGAGCGAGGGCGCCGGCGTCTTGGTCGGCGCCAGTCTTCGGCCCGACCAGATCGAGCCCGTCGAAGCCATGGTCGAGGTCGCGATCGCGCTGTGTACCGGCTCGCCGGATGTCACCGGCCAGATCGTCGTCAGTCTCGACCACATCGAGCAGCACGGCCTCGTTGTCCACGAGTTGGACGGCTCCATCGGCTGATGTCTATCCAGCCGGTGGAACGAGAACGTGACCTGTCGGCGCCGGACCGGTCGGTTCGGCAGTGGGCGAGGAGCAGCGATGGACGGCGAACATGTCGAGACCCGCGGAGGTGGCGCCGGCCCGGATGAACAGCCGACCGTCATCGTGCTGTTCGGGGCAACCGGGGACCTCGCTGCGCGGATGGTGCTGCCGGCAGTCCACGCGATGGTGACGCAGGGACTGCTACCCCGGCGATGGGCGCTGATCGGCAATGGCCGCGGTGACCTCTCCCACGACGAGTTCCGTGAGCACGTGCGCGAGTCGCTGACTGCTGCTGACGTCGTGACCGAGGACGACGCGTGGACGGGCTTCGGCGAGCGACTGTTCTTCGCCGGCAGGGGATTCACGGAGGACGATCCCGGGCGGATGATGAACGTCCTCGACCAGGTGGCCGTGGCCATCGACGTCGAGGATCGGTCAACGATTCGTTTCCTGCACTACCTCGCCCTGCCGGCCACGACGTTCGCGGCGATCACATCGGCGTTGGCCGCACATGATCTGGTCGACGGCGCGAGCGTGGTCTTCGAGAAGCCGTACGGCACGTCGTCGGCGTCGTTTCGCGAGCTGGACGACGCTGTCCGCGAAGTGCTCGACGAATCGCAGATCTACCGGATCGACCATTTCCTCGGCAAGGAGGCTGCGCAGGCGCTGCACGTGTTGCGTTTCGGCAACGGGCTGTTCTCGAGCATCTGGAACCGTGACCACGTACGCGCCGTGCAGATCGACATCCCCGAAGAGCTCGACGTCTCCGATCGGGCCGAGTTCTACGACCAGACCGGTGCGCTGCGCGACATGATCGTCACCCACCTGTTCCAGCTCGCCGCCGAGGTCGCCATGGAACCACCGGTGAGCATGGCGCCGGAGTCGTTGCGCGAAGCTCGCGAAGCGGTGATCGCCGCCTTTCGCCCGCTCGATCCGGACGAGACGGTGCTCGGCCAGTTCGACGGGTACCTCGATGTCGAGGGCGTCGCTGACGGCTCCACGACCGACACCTACGCCGCGACCCGGCTCTGGGTGGACACCGACCGATGGCGTGACGTGCCGTTCCTGCTCCGCACGGGCAAGCAACTGGCGGCCAGTGCCCAACAGGTGAGCCTTGTCATGCGTACGCCGCAGCCGCGCCTGCTCGGCGACGTCGACGGTGACAACGTGCTGACGTTCACGCTCTCCGGCACCGGCTCGGTCGAGCTACGAGTTGCGGCGAAGCGGCCCGGCCCCGGACTCGAGATGACGACCTCCACGGTGGCGCTGGTGTTGGCGGATGTACCCGGCGCCGCGCCGCTGCCGCCGTATGCGCGACTGCTCGACGACGTGCTCCGTGGAGACCGGTCGCTGTTCACCCGCCCCGACGGACTGGCGGCGGCGTTCGCGGCGATCCAGCCGATCCTCGACAGCGGCTCGTCGCCCGAACCCTACGATCGCGGGACGTGGGGTCCGAGAGCGGCGCAGGCATTGGCCGAGCCTGATGGCTGGCTCGCGGGAGATGCCTCGATCACCTGACGTCACGCAGCCCAACCGACAGGCTCAACCCGACGATGATCGTCTGAATCAGGTTTCGGGCTCAGAGCACGATGTCGTACGTGACCGATGCGCCGCAGAAGTAGTGCGCCGTGCCGGCGCTCGTCAGGCCGTTGGTGACGGCGATGATCTGGTAACGGACCGTCGGCGACGCCTTGTCACCACCGGTCACGGTGACGCTGGCCGTCCCGTAGCCCACCGAACCGGTGGACTGGGTCTGGCCGTTGATGAGCGTGTTCGTCGACGTCGGTGCGCCGAAGGGCTGTTGGTCGACCTCGAGGATCGCCATCTGGAAGTTGGACAGGTCGTTGTCGAAGTAGCGGAAGTCGACCTTCTGCACCGCCGCACCATCCGGAAGCGGCACGTCGAGGTAGACCTCGCCGGTCGTTCCGAGGTTGATGCAGCCGAAGCCGGTCGGCGTGGCATTGAGGTACGCCGCTGAATACGCGGCGAGTTCGAGCGTGTGCCGCTCGACCGTTGGCGTCGGAGCTCCGGCGGGGAGCAGGTATCCGGTCACGTCTGCGATCAGGTGCACCGTGCCCCCGTTGTTGAAGAGGGTGATCTTTCCTCCGGTACCGATGGACATGGTCACCGTGTTGGCGATGTCGACTCCCGGGCTGACGTTGAGGACCGATGTGCTCGACGGCGCCGAGCCGGCCGGGTAGGCCGTGATGAATGTCGCAACGGTGGCCTGGGTGCCCGTGATCGTCACGATCACGCCAGTGGCGCTGACCGGAACTCCGCCGACGCCCGTCACCTGGACATCGATCGAGGAAGCCTGCCCGACAGGGGTCGTGGTCGTCACGCCGAGCGCTGACCTGGTGTCGAGGATGCGTGCCGGATCGACCGTCACGACCGACGAGGGCGCTGAAGGCGCTGCGGCGAGGCCAGCTTGGACGCCGAATGCAGCAGTGAGGACGGCGACTGCAGTGACGCTGCGGCCGATGATGCGGAGGTGACCCATGATGAATCCTTTGGGTTGGTCGGCAGCGATCGAGCGATCGCGTGCACCGGTGCACTCACACCGACGAAAAAAGGCGTGACATCGTTGTGACATGTGAACGAGCGGATCGCTGTCGGGTCTGTACACTTCTCAACGAGCGTCGAGTTGACGCTCCACGTTTCAGAGGAATGCAATGACTACAGGTACTGTGAAGTTCTTCAACGCCGAAAAGGGTTTCGGCTTCATCTCGCGCGAGGGCGGCGACGACGTGTTCGTGCACTTCTCGAACATCGAGGGAAGCGGATACAAGTCGCTCAATGAAGGCGACACGGTCGAGTTCGAAGTGGCCCCCGGCCGCAAGGGCGAAGAGGCCCAGAAGGTTCGCGTCATCTGAGACTGCGAACACAGGTTTGACGATCGACACCGTGGTGCGGCTCCGGCCCACCACGGTGTCCTCGTTTTCGCTCCGATGTGCGTGAGGTGATTCGCGCGCTCAGCTCGATTCGTCCTGCGGCAGTCCAATCGCTCCGCACGCCGCCAATGCGGCGATCTGATCCGCGGTCCTGCCGATCTCGGTCAGGATCTGTTCGGTGTGTTCGGCCAGCTTGGGCGCGATCCACCGTGGTGCCCAGGGCGTGCCGTGGAAGTCGGCCGGCGAGGCGATCATCGTGGTCGTGCCGTATTCGTCGGGGACCTCGACCAGTCCGCCGGCGTGGCGCAGTTGCGGGTCGTTGATGATGTCCTCGGGGGTGTTCACCGGCGCCCAGAACATGTCGGGCTCGGTCTCGAAGATGGTTGCCCACTCGTCCAGTGATCTGGTCGCGAATTCGGCATCCAGCAACAGGATCAGTTCAGCGGCGTTGATCGCCCGGTCGCGTGCCGTCGCGAAGCGGGGATCGTCGGCCCATTCGGGGTGACCGACGCAGCGGGTCAGTGGCGGCCAGTGACGATCGCCTTCGAGACCGACGATCCAGAACTGTCGCTCGTCACCGGCGGTGTAGTTGTTGATCGAGACGTTGCCCATCGTCTCACGGGTGCCGATGGAGGGGTGCAGACCCCAACCGAGCACCATGTTCAGGTCGAAACCGATGGTGTAGACGCCCTGGCGCAGCAGCGACGACGAGACCAGCTGACCCCGCCCCGTGCGCTCACGCGAGAGCAACGCGGCCGAGATCGCGCCGGCGAACTGCACGCCGATCGAGTGGTCGCCCATTCCGCCGCGCTGGAACGGCAGTGCGCCACCCTGTGGCTTGAGCAGGTGGGCAATGCCCGAGCGGGCCCAGAACGCAGCAATGTCGTAGGCCGCCCGGTTCGCGTCCGGCCCCTCCAGCCCGTAGCCACTGATGTGGCCGTAGACGAGGCGTGGGTTGCGGGTGAGGAGCGTCTCCGGGTCGAGGCCGGCCCGGGCGAGCGCATCGGCGCGGACGTTGGTGACGAAGACGTCAGCCGAATCCAGTAGCTCGAGCGCGAGTTCGCGGCCCTCGTCGACGGTGAGATCGATGACGATGCTGCGCTTGCTGCGGTTGTCCAGCTCAAAGACCGGATTGTTCGGCATGTCGCCGCCGAGCATCCGTTGGAACGTACGCGCCGGGTCGCCTTGGGGCGGTTCGATCTTGACGACGTCGGCGCCCCAGTCGGCGAGGATGCCGCCTGCTGCCGGGCCGGCGATCCACACTCCGAGCTCGACGACGCGCACTCCGTCCATTGGTCCAGCCATGTGCAGATCCCCCTGATCGTCCTGTTCTGGGCCTGCCGTGGCGGTGACCCTGCCCCTGAGTGGGCAACACGTCGAGTGTAGGATCCGGCCCGTGGGAGTGTGGAGCCGTGGCTGACTGGCCACTCGTCGGTCGTGAGCGTGAGCTCGGGCTGATCGCCGAGGTGCTCGGGCGTGCCGACGCGACCGGTGTGGTGCTCGCCGGTCCGGCTGGTGTCGGCAAGACGCGCTTGGCGACGGAGTCGATGCGGCTCGGCGACAAGAGCGGTTTCGCCACCGCGCGCATCGTCGCCAGCCGTGCTGCGTCGACCATCCCGTTCGGCGCGCTCGCTCCACTGCTGCCGTCGGGCGTCATCGCCATGGCCCAAGGTCTCAACGCCCTTCGCCAGGCGACGATGGCCCTCGCCGAGCGGGCTGCCGGCAAACCGCTGATGCTGTTGGTCGACGACGCACATGCGCTCGACGACGCCTCGGCGGTCCTGCTCCAGCAGCTCGCGGTGACCAAGACAGCATTCCTGGTCGTCACCGTCCGCACCGGGGAGCAGCCGCCGGAAGCCGTGACTGCGCTGTGGAAGGACCACGACGTGGAGCGTCTCGCGATCGAGCCACTCAGCCGTGAGGCGTCGGAGCGCTTCGTCACGACGATGCTCGGCAGCGAGGTCGACTTCGTGACGCTGTCGATGCTGTGGGCCAAGACGCAGGGCAACGCACTGTTCCTGCGTGAAATGGTGCTCGGCGGGGTGGAGAACGGCTCACTGACCCATCACGCCGGACGTTGGCAGAACGAGGGAGATGTGGAGCCGACGGACCGGTTGTCCGAATTGGTCGGCTCGCGCCTGAGTGGTCTCGACCGAGCCGAGGTCGACGTGCTCGAACTCGTCGCGTTCGGCGAACCGCTCAGCATCGGGATGGTCAGCGACCTCTCCGATTCCATGGTGGTCGAGCAACTGGAACGCAAGGGTCTGCTCAAGCTCGTCCTCGACGGCCGTCGCCAAGAGGTCCGTCTGTCGCACCCGATGTACGGCGAGGTGCTGCGCCAGCGCACGCCCGGTCTGCGCGTCCGCTCGATTTCGCGGGTCCTGGCCGAGGCATTCGAGGCAACCGGATCCCGTCGTCGCGGCGATGCGCTCCGCGCCTCGCTGTTGCGCCTCGACGGCGGCGGACTGCCCTCGATGCAACTCCTCCTCGAGGGCACAGCGCAGGCGATGTTCGCCCACGACTACGCAACTGCGATGCGCCTGGCGCGCACAGCCTTCGAGGCCGAGCAATCGTTCGAGAGCGGGATGAACCTGCTCGACGTGCTGTACGACAGCAATGGCGGTCGGGAGTGCGAAACCATCTTTCCGGCGGTCGCCCGGTTCGTCGACACCGATGCCCGGCTGACCACCTTCGCGCTCGCCGTGGCGGCCACCCGCTTCTGGCGCCTCTACGACTCCGAAGGTGCACGTGGGGTGTTGCTCGATGCACTCGAACGGTTGACGTCGCAGTCCGAGCGCGACGAGGTCAACTCGTTCCTGTCCGTGATGGAGGTCCAGGCCGGCCAATCTCGAGCGGCTCTCGTGCGCAGTGCCGAAGTGCTGGAAGACGCGACTGACCGGCCCTACCTGCTCGTCGCGCTCTCCGCCGCGCTGGCCCTGTC
>JANXUX010000251.1 GCA_025351965.1 Actinomycetes bacterium
GCACGCCGGTCGGGGAGACGTCGGATCACAAGCCGGAGATGATCCTCAACCGGTCAGCGTTGCGGCCGGGGATCGTGCTGTTCCTCGGCCTGATCCCGTTCACCGGCTTCGCCGCGTTCTTGTCGATCTACGGGGACAAGATCGGGGTCGACAACGTCGGCCCGGTGTTCGCAACGTACGCGGGTGTCGTGCTCCTGATCCGACTGTTCGGCGCTCGGCTGCCCGACCGGCTCGGGTGGCGTGTCGCCTCGGCCATCGCTCTCGGATCAGCGACACTCGCCGGCCTGCTGTTCGCTGCCTGGGCGTCGGTGATCGGTATCTACATCGCGACCGTCGCGCTGAGCATCGGCCAGTCGCTGCTGTTCCCGGCACTGTTCTCCGCAGTCGTCAACAACGCACCCGACGCCGAGCGCAGCCACGCCGTCGGCACGTTCTCGGTGTTCTTCGATCTCTCCGGCGGGCTCGGTGCACCCCTGCTCGGCATCGTGGTCAGCCTGTCCAACGAGCGTGGTGCCTTCTTGGTCGCCGGGCTCACTGCAGCGTGCGGGTTCATCGCATTGCGGTCGTTGCGCGCGAACCAACCGGCTGGCGAGGCGGCACTGGCTACGACGCAGGGGTGACGCCCCCGACGCGCTGCTGGACATAGCGCTGCATGAACTCCACGACCTCCGGCTCGCGAGCACCCAACTCCTGATTGCGGTTCTCCAAGGCAATCGCGGCGGCGACACTCGATGCATCGAGGTTGTGCCACATCACCTCCTTGGTGCGGCGCAGGCCGAACGTCGTGAACGCAGCCATGCCGTTGGCTATCTCCAGCGCAGTGGCGAGCAGCTCGTCGTCCGGCGTCACCCGCGAGACCAACCCCATCCGCTCGGCCTCGGCGGCATCGATGGTTCGCCCGGTCAGGATCAGATCGAATGCCCGTGCAGCGCCGATCAGGCGCGGCAGGAAGTACGTGATGCAACATCGGTGCCGGTCAGTCCCGTGCGGATGAAGGCCGATGCCATCGTCGCCGATTCGCCGGCGATGCGCAGATCGCACGCGCAGGCGAGCGCCAACCCGCCGCCGTAGGCCGGACCGTTGATGGCCGCGATCACCACCTGCGGCGTGTCATGGATGTGTTGGGCGAGGTTGGACAGGAAGGCCTGTCCGCTGATGCCCGAATGGCGATGGCGGTGGGTGCCGATCGCTGGTGGGGTGCCGAAGTCCTTCAGGTCGAGCCCGGCGCAGAACCCTCGCCCGGCGCCGGTCAGCACGATCACCGTGCAGGAGTCATCCGCGGCGACCTCGTCGAGCGCGTCGTGCAGCTCGGAGACGCACTCGTAGTTGAGCGCGTTCAACCGCTCGGGGCGGTCGAACAGGATGATCCGCACTCCTTCGCTCTCTGCGGTGATCTCGATCGTGCTCGTCATGGCATGCCCCCGGTCGTCGGCGAGCGCCCATGTTCACACAGCGACTGACCCGGATCGGTGGTCAGAGCCGCGTCTGGGGCGATCGCCGGTCGAGGTCAGCGGGCCCGGCCGAGGGACGGCTGACGTTCCTCGCGTTCGCTCATCTGGCGCAGTTGGCGGGCGAACGAACGGTCGCTGATGGCCATTGTCGCGGCCTCGACACGTGAGGACACGCCGAGCTTCCTGAGTACCTGTTTCACGTGGGACTTCACGGTTTCACGGCTGACGTACAGCGCCTCGGCGATCGCCGGGTTGCTCAGCCCCTCGGTCACCAGGGCGAGCACCTCGCTCTCGCGTGCGCTCAGGCCGTACTCGGCGAACGGCCAGCGATATCCGCCATCGCGCATCGCCGGGTAGGGGGCCCGGTCGACCACGGTCTCGCCGGTCGCGACCCGTCGGATCGACTCGGCCAGCTGTTCGGCCGACGTGCCCTTCCACAGGTATCCGGACACACCCCGTTCCAGAGCCTCGGCGATGACCTCGCCGACGAAGGTGAACGTGAAGACGACGATGTGGTCCGCACGTGCGCTCGCAACAACATCGTCCAGCTCGGACCACGGCATGCCACGGCGGCCGAAGGTGTCGTAGAGGGCCACGTTCACGTGCCGGTCGATGTGCACACTGCCCACGGACATCTCCACCACCGCAATGTCGTCGAACGGCGACAGCATCTCGGCGAGGCCGTTGACGACGATGTCGAAGTCGTTGAGCAGTGCAACGGTGACGGGGCCGGACATGGGAGTGCACCCTAGTCAGCCACTCATCTGGGCGATCAACGAGGCGCTTGCGGCCCCTCGCCGATCGCATCCGGATCCGACGGCCGAGAGGCCGAGCCTCGTTGAGCTTAGATGACGGTGAGTTTGACCTCGATGTTGCCGCGGGTGGCGTTCGAGTACGGGCAGACCTCGTGCGCCTTGGCGACGAGCTCCTCGGCGACGGAGCGCTCCAAGCCCGGCGCGAAGACATCGAGCTCGACGGCGAGGCCGAAGCCACCGTTGTCGAGGGTGCCGATACCGACGCTCGCCGAGACCTCGGTACCGCTGACGTCGATTTGGTCGCGCCCGCCGACGACCTTGATCGCCGAATGGAAGCAGGCCGCATAGCCAACGGCGAAGAGTTGCTCGGGGTTGGTCGCGCCGCCGGGCCCGCCCATCTGGGTCGGAAGACGCAGGTCCAGGTCGAGGACGCCGTCCTCACTCGTGGCGTGACCGTTGCGTCCGTCGCCGGTTGCGGTTGCCGTCGCGGTGTAGAGCGTGTTCATGGTGACTCCTTGGTCGTTCGCACCGACGTTGTCGCCGATGTCTCATCGTCGACGAATATATCGTGCACAATTGAAATGCGCACAATTGTCACGCTACGATGTTGCTGTGCCCGTCGACGTCCCCCAGCTGCATCTGGACAACCAGCTCTGCTTCGCATTGCACGCCGCGAGTCGCGCCGTCGTGCGCGCCTACGGGCCGCTGTTGGAGGATCTCGGGCTCACCTATCCCCAGTACCTGGTGATGCTCGTTCTGTGGGAGCACCCGCTGCCGATGTCCGTCGGGGCGATCGGCGCCGACCTACAGCTGGACAGCGGCACCCTGACGCCGCTGCTGAAGCGTCTGGAGCTGACAGGGTTGCTGCAGCGCACCCGTGACGTGGACGACGAACGCCGTGTGTTGACCTCTCTGACGTCTGCGGGCCGGTCGCTGCGCACCCGCGCAGAAGGTGTTCCCGCCGCGATCGCCGCTCGATTCGGGATGGACGAACCGGCGCTGCGCCGGCTCAAGCGGGATCTCGAGCGGCTGACCGCCGCACTGTGATCGCACCTCGACTGTGACACCTGATCATGGCCGCCGTCTCACTCCGCATGCGGAGGGGTAGGGCTCAGCTCATGCATGTGCTCGTCGCCGGTGGGACCGGATTCGTCGGAAGACATCTCGTGCCGGTGCTGTTGGATCGCGGCCATGAGGTCCGGATCATGACCCGCTCGCCGAAGGACCGAGACGACGCCGCGGAAGAGGTGCTGGGCGACATCGACGATCCATCGAGCGTCGCTGCAGCCATGGTCGGCATCGACACGGCTGTCTATCTCGTGCACACCCTCGACCAACCCGACTTCGCCGAGCGAGATCGTCGCGGAGCCGAGACGTTCGGCCGCCAGTCGGCCGATTCCGGACTGAGCAAGATCGTGTATCTGGGTGGCCTCGGCAACGACGACGACGAACTCTCCGAACACCTGCGCAGCCGTCGAGAGGTCGAGGAGATCCTGACGACGTGCATACCGACCATCGCCCTACGGGCCGGCATCGTGGTCGGCGACGGCAGCGTCAGCTGGGAGATCCTGTGCCAGCTCGTCGAGCGCCTGCCGATCATGATCACCCCGCGTTGGGTGCAGACCAAGACCCAACCGATCGCGCTCGAGGACGTCGTCCGATACCTCGCCGACGCCGTCGAGCTGGAGCCGATGCGCGAGCACTTCGAGATCGGCTCGCCGCAGTCGCTGACGTACAAGCAGATGTTGGAGAGCGTCGCCGACGAGAAGCACCGCAGGCTGCACATCCTCCCCATCCCGATCCTGTCGCCGGCACTGTCCTCACACTGGCTGCGTCTGATCACCGATGTGAACCTGCAGACGGCCCGGTCGCTGGTGGATTCGATGACCCACGAGGTCGTCGTCACCGATCGTCGTCTCGAAGCGATCACCGGGCACCCCCCGATGGAGTTCATCGCTGCAGCACGCCGTGCACTGGCGGCGCGTGCGGAACGCAAGAAGCCTGCAGTGGACGCCGATGCCTCTCCCTGAGCTCACCACGCTGCGGCGCGATCCGAACGAACCCACCACGACTCGGCGTCCCTACGCATCTCCTGTGGTGTGGACGGCACTGGTCGTCGGCGCCGTTCTGATCGCAGCGACCCTCCGCCTGCCCCGCGGGAGTACCGGCTTCTACCTCGCCGGGTTCGGGCTCGCGGCGGTGTGGTTGGCGGGGGTGGCGGCGTCCGGACCGATCCCGTTCGTCGGGCGGACGATGCCGTGGGCGAACCAGCTCGCGATCGGCGTCGTCCTCGGTGGTCTGACGTTCGCGCTGTTCCTCGGCGGCGCCGACATCGGCAGACGGATCAGCGTGCTCGCCGGGCCGATCGAGAACGTGCTCGGCAAAGCCGACGCCGGTTCGGTCGCCGCCGTGCTGACGCTGGCGCTCGTCAACGCGGTGGCCGAGGAACTCTTCTTCCGCGGCGCGCTGCTCGAAGTGCTGCCGGCACGCCATGCACTCGTCGTGTCGATCGTGATCTACATCGCCGTCACTGCCGTCGCCGGCAACACAGCGCTCGCCGTCGCCGCTCTCGTGATGGGCGTGATATTCGCCGTCGAACGGCTGATCACCGGCAGTGTGTTGGCCTCGATCGTGACGCATGTGACGTGGTCGACGCTGATCATCTTGTTCCTGCCGCGGTAGGCATGACCGGTGCGGACGATGCAGATCAGCCGTCGAGCCAGCGCAGCGGCGCCGTCTCGCTCCCGAGTGGGTTCGCCGGACGATCCCACCGGATCGGCACGCCGTGGATGCGTGCGGGGAACTCCAGCCGACGCGCCGGGCCCCAACCCGTGGACTCGTCGGTGTATGCCACACCGTCCGACGTCGGCCCCGTGACGTTGAAGGATCCTGCCGGGCCGGCGATGAGCGATGCCGCAGTCCGCGCGAGAGACGCCGTGGCCAGGCTGCCGACTCCGGTGCGCAGTCGTCGACGCCAACCGCTGATCGCTGCCGCAGCGAGCAGGTACCCGGTCGCATGGTCGAGCGCCTGGACGGGCAACGGAACCGGTCGCTCCACGCTGCGAGCGGCCATGCCGGCTGCGGCGATCCCGCACGACATCTGGACCAGGCTGTCGAAGCCGCGACGTCGCGCCCACGGCCCCGACCAGCCATAGGCGTCGAGCGAGATGTCGACCAGGCCGGGGCGAAGCCGTGCCCGTGCGGAGCTGCCCAGGCCGAGGCCGTCGAGCGCTCCGGGCCGATAGCCATGGACGACGATGTCCGCTCCGGCGAGCAGCGTCCGCAGGGTGACGAGATCGCCGGCGTCGCGCAGATCGAGCCGTCCACATCGCTTGCCGAGTGTGACCTCGGGGATCACGGCCGCTTCGTCCCAACCCGGCGGATCGATGCGCAGCACGTCTGCGCCGAGGCCGGCGAGGAAGCGGGTCGCAACGGGCCCGGCGAGCACTCGAGTGAGATCCAATACCCGAACGCCGGCGAGCGGGCGAGCGGGGTCGGCGGTCGCTCCACGACTGTCGACGGCGCGGGTCCCGGGGCGCCAGCGCAGCAGCGGTTCGACCGCGACGGCGCGGCCTTGCTCGTGGCTGTTCCACTCCGTGGTGGTGCGCATCGCGGCCGCACATCCGCCGGCGCCGACGACGGCGGACTCGAGCGTTGCGGAGTTCCAGGTCGCGACCCGCGGCTCGACCATGTCGCGCGTCGCAGTCGAGGCGTCGAGGCCGAGGACCTTCAGCGCGGCCAGGCGGTGGTGTGGCGCGTTCGTGTGTAGGCGGATCCACCCATCACTCGTCCGGTAGTCGCCCGCCAACGGGTCCCACACAGCAGGCAGCTCCCATCCCACCGGCACGAGGCTGAACCCGAACCACAGTGACGCACGGTCACGATCGACGACGACGTCACCGCCGGGATCAGCCGCACGACCAGACGCAAGATCAGACGCGAGATCAGCCGCGAGGCCGGCGGCCTGTGCGGCGGCAGCGCCGATCGACGCTGCTGCGAAGTCGCTCACGGCATAGGCCGACGGAAGCGGGTGGTCACCGATGAACGACACCTGACAGTGGTCGCCCGAACCGGGCGAGACTGCCTCGGTGAACGTCCGCAGGAAGGCGGCGGCGGTCTCGGCGGTCTCGGGGCCTGTGCCACCGAGCGGCTCTGCGGTGGTGTGTTCCATGCCCGCATCGTCGCCCGCGAGCCAGCCCGGATCAACGTTGATTATCGTCAACGATGGCGGCACCAGCACGTGCACCGGTGGTCGTGGTCGTGGCGGGTTCATCGAGATCGCTCGTGGCGAGTTCGTCGAGATCGGCGAGCATCTCCTCGGCGAGGCGCCGCTCGGCCTCGAAGTATCGCTGACTCCATCGGTTGACGAGCGCGGGGTATTCCCAACCCGGCGTCTCCGCCGCGCTCGCTGCTGCCAGAGCAGCTTCCGTTGCGAGTTGCGCCGAGTTGGCCAGATGTTCGGCCACGACCTCGCGCAGGCGGACCGGATCGGCGAGGTGGCCGAGCCACACACGCAAGGCGACGCCGTGCTTGAGGACCGGCGGATCGACGGTGGCGTGCTGCACCCAGTTGCTGATCGCTTCGCGCCCGGTCGGTGTGATGGTGAACAGGCGTTTGTTGCGCAGGTCGTCCTGGGATATCCTCGAGATGACGTAGCCGACCCGCTCGAGGCGGCGCAGCTCGGCGTAGATCTGGCTCGATGCGGGGCTCCAGTAGAAGAAACGCAACGAGTTGTCAGCCCACTTCTTGAGGTCGTACCCACTTAGCTCACGTCCGAACGACAGCATGCCCAGCACCGCCCATCCTGTCGCGGGCAAGTCTCCACCTGCGTCGGTCATCTCGCCGTGGGTGCTTCCGGTCGGGGGGTGAGTGGCGGCCCGGCAGAGCTGCCCCCGTCGATCGCGAACTCGGCACCCGTGATGTACGACGATGCGTCCGATGCGAGGAACAGCACCAGCGCGCTGATTTCATCCGGCAGGCCGGACCTGCCGAGAGGCAGGCGGGCGAACCGGGTGTCGCCGAGGCCGCTGCGATCGGGCGGCAACATGTCGGTCTCGATCGCTCCGGGCAGGACGGCGTTGACACGAATACCGTCGAAGCCGAGTTCGTTGGCTGCCGTACGGCTCAACCCGCGTACGCCCCATTTCGACGCCCCATAGGCGCCGTGCCAGCCCTGGCCGGTCGCTCCGGCGAGCGAGCTGATGTTGATGATCGAGCCACCACCTCGAGTGCGCATCGGGCTGATCGCCGAACGGATGCCGAGGAACGTACCGAGCAGGTTGACGTCGAACGCCCGGCGGAAGCCGTCGACGGTCTCGTCCTCGATCGCGCGCGTCCAATGGATGCCGGCGTTGTTGACCAGGATGTCCAGCGCGCCGAACGTCTCGATGGTCTCGGTGATGACGTCGGCCCAATCGGCTTCAGCGCTGACATCGTGGTGCACGAACCGGGCCTGGTCACCGAGGTCGTCCGCGAGTGCGTGGCCCGCCTCGTCGGCCACGTCGGTGAGGATCACCGCCGCGCCCTGCGCGACGAGACAGCGGGCGTGCGATGCCCCCATGCCACGCGCTGCGCCGGTGATGATGGCGACCCGCCCCTGCAACTTCTTCGACTCGCTCTGCATGACGATCCCCTTGACGTAGTCACATAGCTCTAATAGAACTATGTCTACTCGATCTGTCAAGTGGCTGGCCGAGTCAGAGACTGGGGTTCCTGCCATGCGTTTCTCACTCATTTTCGAAGCACAGATGAACGATGCGTCACCGGCCAACGAGCATCGCGTCCTGCGCAACTGCGTCGAGCAGGCCGTGTTCGCCGAGGAGATGGGGTTCGATGCGATCTGGGCCGTCGAGCACCATGCCCTGACGTGGTACTCGCACATGAGTGCGCCGGAGATCTTCTTGTCGTTCGTGGCCGCGAAGACGTCGCGGATCCGTATCGGGCACGGCTGCGTGCTCATGCCGTTCGGTTTCAACCATCCCGTTCGCGTCGCGGAGCGGATCGCCATGCTCGACGCGCTGTCGGGCGGCCGGGTCGAGGTCGGCGGTGGACGCGGCGCGACCAAGCAGGAGACCGGCCTCTTCGGCGTCGACCCGGCCGACACCTACGCGGAGGTCGAGGAGACGCTGCGGATCCTGTCCCAGATCTGGCGCGAGGAGCGCTTCGAGTGGCACACCGACCGGATGGACATTCCCAACCGGCCGATCACGCCGCACCCGGTGCAATTGCCCCACCCGCCGATGCACATCGCCTGCACGAAACAGGACACGGTACGCCTCGCCGCGGACATGGGAGTCGGGGCACTCGTGCTCGGCTTCGGCGGACCCGACGAGATCGCCGGGCTGCGCAAGATCTACGACGACGCCATCGCCACGCGCACCGGCGAGCGGTTCGTCAGTGACCATGCCAATGACCATTTCGCCGCGCTCTGCCCGACGATCGTGCTCGACGACAAGGACGAGGCTTTCCGGATCGGTACTCGCGGACAACGGTTCTTCGCCGAGGCGATCCACCACTGGTACGGAACCGGAGGACCACCCGAGCTGGCGATCGAGGCCGGCGACAACGTGGCTGCGATGCGCCGTGACGCCGAGCTGGTCGTGGCCAAGCTGCACGAGATGAACGTCCCCGTGACGCCGGCGGCGACGGGACTGTACGCACCGCCGGAGCACGCATACGGAGATTGGCGCACCGCCATCGAGTACGCCGAACGATTGGTCGACGCCGGTGCGGACGAGATCCTCTGCCTGTCGCAGATGGGTACGGTGTCACACGAGGCGGGTCTGGAGACGATCCGGCAGTGGGGCACCAAGGTCATCCCGCACTTCCGAGCCAAGGGCCTCTGACGCGGCCGCTGCGCTCGTGGAACGCTCGCCGCGGGTCGCTGCCGCCGCCACCAAGTGCTGCCGCCGCCACCAACTGCTGCCGCCGCCACCAACTGCTGCCGCCGCCACCACCTGCGCTGCCACCACCTGCGCTGCCGCGCATCTCGGCCCACGCATCTCGGCCCGCGCATCTCGCGCCCGCGGTTGGGCTGTGGGACGGAATAGCGCTCACGCGCCAACCGTGGGCGCGATGTGAGCGCCGGACCGAGCCCGGGACCGGGGTCAAGGGTGGGCGGGCGTGGAACGCTCGCTGGGCGCGCATTCCGCGCCCGCGGTTGGGCTGTGAGACGAATTGGCGCTCACAACCCATCCGTGGGCGCGATCTGCGCGCTCGGCGACGAGTCTGCCGGGGGCGTCAGGCGAGCGGGGGGCCGTTGGCGATGACCCGGCGCAGGGCGCTGAGGAGGGTGAGGCGCTCGGCGGCGTGGACGCGCGCGGACAGGGTGTCCACGGTGTCGTCGGGGTGGATGACCACGGAGGCGGTCTCGATGACCGGTCCGTCGTCGACGCCCTCGCCGGGCACGTAGTGCACCATCACGCCGGTGTGGTCGATCCCGGACCGTTGGGCGGACTCGAGCGCCCGCTCGATCGCGTGGGTGCCGGGGAACTGGCCCGGCAGCGCGGGGTGCAGGTTGATGACGCGCTGCGGGAAGTGCTCGAGGAACGCCATCGAGAGCAGCCGCATCCAGCCGGCGAGCACGACGATGTCGGGGGCCATCTCGGCGACGACGTCGGCGAGACGGGCGTCATAGGCCTCGCGGTGTTCGCCGTCGAGTCGTGTCAGCAGCACCGCCGGCACGGCGGCCCTCGACGCGCGCACGAGCGCAAGAGCCTTGGCGCGGTTGCAGACGAGGCCGACGACGGACGCGTCGAGCGAACCGTCCCCGCTGATCGATGCATCGATCAGCGCCTGGAAGTTCGACCCGTTGCCTGACGCCAGCACCACGATGCGGGCGGTCACACCAGGTGCACTCGCTTGTCGCCGGCGACGACTTCGCCGATGATCCAGGTCGGCTCGTTGATCTGCGCACGCAGCTCGGCAACCCGCTCGGCGTCGACGACCACGACCATGCCGATGCCCATGTTGACCGTGCGGTAGAGCTCGGTCTGCGGCAGTGCCGATGCGACCTGCTCGACGAGCCGGAACAGCGGCGGCACCGGCCACGACCCGAGCGTGATCTGCGCGTCGCAGTCGGCAGGCAGCACGCGGGGCACGTTGTCGATCAGACCGCCGCCGGTGATGTGGGCGAGACCTTTGATCAGGCCATGATCGACGAGGGCGCGCTCGAGTGCGTTCAGGTAGCTGCGATGCGGCTGCAGCAGCGCCTCGCCGATCGGCCGATCGAGTGGTGCGGGCTGGGCATCGAGCGGCAGCCAGTCGAACAGCTTGCGCAGCAGCGAGTAGCCGTTGGTGTGCGGGCCCGACGACAGCAAGCCGATCAGCACGTCACCGGGGACGATGGTGTCGAGAGGCAGCAGACGGTCCTTCTCGACGACGCCGACGAGGGTTCCGGCGACGTCGAACGCGCCGGGCATGTAGACGCCGGGCATCTCGGCGGTCTCGCCGCCGAGCAGCACGCATCCCGCTGCCGCGCACGCCATCGACATGCCGTTCACGACCGCAGCGACCTGTTCAGCCCGGATCGACGACGAGGCGAAGTAGTCGAGGAAGAACAGCGGGCGAGCGCCCTGCACGAGCACATCGTTGATGCAGTGGTTGACGATGTCCTGACCCGGTACGTCGTACCGGCCCGCCCGCGCGGCGAGCTCGACCTTGGTCCCGACACCGTCGGTGGAGGCGACGAGCACCGGCTTGTCCATCCTGACGACCTGGGAGAGGTCGAAGGTGCCGCCGAAGGCGCCGATGCCGCCGAGCACGGAAGACGTGTGAGTGCGCTCGACTCCGGCCTTCAGCTGCTCGACGGCGCGCGTGCCCTCGTCGATGTCGACGCCGGCCGCGGCGTACGACGACAGCGAGGCGCCGTTGGCGCGCCAGCCGATGTCGCGTCGGTACCGGGCGCCGGGCGATGCGATCCGGGCAACGACCTCGTAGGCCGCGTTGCGGGCCTCGGCCAGCGATGACGCCAGACCGACCACGGTGTACTCGCGGCCGCCGGGGTTGCCACGGAACACGAGCGTGCCCTCGCTCTCGCCGATGACGATGTCGGCCACGTCAGCCGGCTCGAGCGGAGGTCCGGGCGCGGGGTAGTTCGCGGCAGCGATGACGACACCGAGCGCAGCCCCGGGGCGAACGGAGACCTTGGTCTTGGACAGGTTGCCGGTGCAGCAGGCGGTCGCAACGGTCAGGAGATCGGTCTCCAGGAGCGGCAGCAGAACCTGGGCCTCGGGGTCGCCGAAGCGGCAGTTGAACTCGAGCAGCTTCGGGCCCTCGGACGTCAGCATCAGCCCCGCGTACAGCACGCCCACGAACGGCGTGCCGCGCAGTTGCATGTAGTCGACCACGGGCTGGATGAAGGTCGCAGTGAGCACATCGGCGTCGTACGGAACGGGGGCGGGAGCGTAGGCGCCCATCCCGCCGGTGTTCGGGCCGGTGTCGCCTTCGCCGAGGCGTTTGTGGTCCTGGGCGAACGGCAGCGCGACGGCGGACATGCCGTCGCAGAACGCGAGCAGCGAGCACTCCGGGCCGGACAGGCGCTCCTCGAGGACCACGCCGCCGCTCTGGAAGAACGAGCGGATCGCTGCCTCACAGGTCTCGTCGTCGAGCGGGACCGCGACACCTTTGCCGCTGGCGAGACCGACCTGTTTGACCACGATCTGGCGGCCGAGTGCCTTCCACCATGCAATCGCGTCGTCGATCCGGGCGGCGGATTCGAAGGCGGCGTAGGCGGGTGAGGGCAGGCCGAGCTCGCTGGCGACCTGGCGGGTGAACGCCTTGTCCCACTCGAGCTGGGCCGCGTCGCGGGTCGGACCGAACGCCTGGATCCCGGCGGCGGTCAGGGAGTCGACGAGGCCTGCGGCCAGAGCGACCTCCGGACCGATGATGACGAGATCGATCTCGTTGGCGACGGCGAAGTCGGTCAGCTCTTCGACGTCGTCGGCGGCGATTGCAACCCGCTCGCCGGGCATGTCGTCGTTGCCAGGCGCCGTGAAAAGCATTCCGCAGCGAGCCGAACGGTGCGCCGTCCAGGCCAGTGCGTGTTCGCGGGCGCCGCCACCGACGATGAGCACGTCGATCGGCAGGCTCGTGCCGGCGACGTCATCCGGCTCGCGCGGGTCGTTCTCGATCGTCAGCTCGAAGCCATCGCTCACGCAAGCACGCCCTCGAAGTCGAGCTTGCCCTGGGCTTCGCCGACCTCGATCGGGTAGATGCCGGTGAAGCACGCATTGCAGTAGCCGGATTGGCTGTCGATCGCCCGCATCATTCGGTCGAGCGACAAGAACGCCAGCGAATCTGCTCCGATCCGCTCCCGGATCTCCTCGATGGACAGCTTGGCGGCGATGAGCTCGTTGTCGTGGCCCATGTCGACACCGAAATGACAGGCGTGGGTGATCGGCGGGCATGTGATGCGCATGTGTACTTCCTTGGCCCCGGCCCGACGCAACAGCGCGACGAGCGGCCCCGCAGTGGTGCCGCGTACGAGCGAGTCGTCGATCAACACGACTCGTTTGCCGGCCAGATTCGCGCCGAGGGCGTTGAACTTCAGGGCCACGCCGCGTTCGCGCATCGCCTGGGTCGGCTCGATGAACGTGCGCCCGATGTAGCGGTTCTTGATCAGACCGTCGTTGTATGGCAACCCGCTGCGCCGCGAGTAGCCGATCGCGGCCGGGATCGAGGAGTCCGGGACCGGAACGACGACGTCAGCGTCGGTGGGATGCTCGTCGGCCAGTTCCTCACCGAGGCGCTGGCGGACGTGGTGCACGTTGCGGCCGTCCCACTCGCTGTCGGGGCGGCTGAAGTAGACGAACTCGAACGAGCAGTGCGCGCCACGGGTCGGTGCCATCGCCTGGCGACGGTGGATTTCGGCGCCCATGAGCGTCACGATCTCGCCGGGCTGGACCTCACTGATGTCGTCGCAGCCGAGTGTTTCGAGCGCGCACGTCTCGGAGGCAACGGCCCAGCCGCCGCGTGGCAGTCGGCCGACCGACAGCGGACGGAAGCCCCACGGATCGCGCACCGCGAGGACGCGGTCGTTGGCGAGGATGACCATCGAGTAGGCACCCTTCCAGGCGGGCATCGTGCGCTCGATGCGCTCCTCCCACGTGCGGCCGCCGGCGGCCGCGAGCATGAGCGTGAAGACCTCGGTGTCACTCGTCGCACTGAGTCCGAAGCCACGGCCGAGCAGCTCGTCTCGCAGCGAGGCGGCGTTGACGAGGTTGCCGTTGTGGGCGACGGCGAGCGTGCCGTGCATCGTCTCGACCAGGAACGGCTGGATGTTCTTCAGCGTCGAGCCGCCGGTGGTGCTGTACCGGGTGTGGCCGATCGCGTGGTAGCCGGTCAGCGGGGCGAGCACCTCGGGCGTGAAGACCTTGCTGACGAGCCCGGCGTCTTTGTGCATGCGCGCCCGCATCCCGTCGCTGACGGCGATCCCGGCAGCTTCCTGGCCGCGGTGCTGGAGTGCGAAGAGGCCGAAGAACGCCATCTGGGCGACGCCGTCGCCGTGCGGGGTGGAGATACCGAGGACGCCGCATTCCTCGTTGGGGACGTCGTCCTCGAACCGGTCGCAGCCCGGCTTGGACGTGATCGAGACCGCGGTCTCGCTGGGTCCGGTGCTCTGAGGCCCATGGTCATTGGGGGACATGGTGGATCTCCGCATCTGTCGACATGACCCTGGCGGTCTGGTCGGCGTTGTGACCGGCGATGCGCTGGCGCAGTTCCGGATCGTACAGGGCTGCGATCGCGGCGGTGGCCGGACCGACGTGGGCAACGCTCACAGCACACCGACCTTGCCGAGCGCTTCGATCATGCGCGGCTCGACGGGGTAGGCGCCGGGAACGAACGTGCGACAGGTCAGCCGCTCGAAGGCGTTGATGTAGCGGGCGGTGGTCTGAGCCGTCACCTCGGGTCCGAGGTCGGGCGACGGACCGTCGCCGTTGTACCCGGCAGCGATCAGCGCCCGGCGGATCGGTTCCTTGTCGAGGCTCTCCGGGTCCTGGCCGGCGGCGACGCGTTCGTCGTACGTGGCCGCGACCCAGAAGCGTGACGAGTCGGGCGTGTGCATCTCGTCGATGATGATCAGCTGGCCGTCGGGATCGAGGCCGAACTCGTACTTGGTGTCGGCCAGGATCAGCTTGGCGGAGGCGGCGATCTCCTGCCCGCGGGCGAACAGGGCCAGCGCGGTGGCCTGGACCCGGTTCCACAGCTCGGCACCGACGAGATCTCGTTCGACGACCTGCGCGCAGGTCAGCGGTTCGTCGTGCGTCCCGTCCTCGCCCTTGGTGGTCGGGGTGATGATGGGCGCATCGAGACGCTGGTGTTGGCGGAGACCGTCGGGCAGTTCGTACCCGTAGATGGTGCGCTCACCGTCGGCGTAGCGCTTCCACAGCGACGTCGACGTCACGCCGGTGATGTGGCCGCGGACGACGACCTCGACCGGCAGCGGCCGAGCCGACACGCCGATCGTGGCGTTCGGGTCCGGCACGCCGCGCACGTGATTGGCGATGATGTCGGCGGTGTTCGCGAACCACCAGGCTGCGAGCTCGTTGAGGACCTGGCCCTTGTACGGGATGGCGGCGACGATGCGGTCGAAGGCCGAGAGCCGGTCGGTGGTGACGAACAGGCGCTCGTCGTCGGGCAGCTCGTAGGACACTCGGACCTTGCCGACGCGGCGGTCGGGCAGGTCGAGGACGATGTCGGTGAACGGTGCCGGGGACGCGATGCCGGAGCTGGTGTCGAGTGACGAAATGCTCATCTAGACGTCCTTTGCATGGTCGACCCCGGCCTGGAACAGCGCCCGGCCGAGGCCGCCACGGTGATGGCGGAGGTACTGGGGATGCTGGCGGGGGAGCACGTGGTCCTCGGGGTGCGGCATCAACCCGAGCACGAGGCCCGAGGCGTCGCAGATGCCGGCGACGTCGGCCATGGAACCGTTGGGGTTCGGCGTCGAGTAGCGGAAGGCGATCTGATCATCGGCGACGAGCGTGGCCATCGTGTCCGGGTCGCAGATGAAACGGCCCTCGCCGTGCGCGATCGGGCACTCGATGTCGTCGACCAGCGGAGCGGTCCAGATGCACTTCTGCGACACGGGCTGCAGACGCACCCAGTCGCAGACGAATCCGGTCGGCACGCTGTCGTTGGTGTTCTCACCGAGCGCGACGGTCATGCCGGCGCCCGGCAACAGGCCGGTGCGGACCAGGACCTGGAAGCCATTGCAGATGCCGATGACCGGCTTGCCGGCCTCGACGAACGTCGTCAGCTCGTCGCGCAGTCGGGTGACGAGCTCGAGCGCGAACAGCCGCCCGGCGCCGAGCGCATCGGCGAACGAGAACCCGCCAGGGATGACCAGCATCTGTGCCTCGTGGAGCAGCTTCGGATCGGCGAAGACCTCGCTGATCAGCACCCGCTTGGTCTCGGCCCCGACGAGATCGAGCGCGAATGCGGCGTCGCCGTCGCGGTTGGTGCCCGGAGCACGGACGATCAGTGCGGTGGGTCTGCTCATCGACGGGCGCCGTTGAAGGCGTTGACGAGTGCGTCGACGTGGAGCGCGAAGACGCCGTCGAAGCACAGCTCGGGCGAGTCGGCGACGTGGCCGATGACGGTGACGGCACCGGCGTCGGAGCCGAACAGGGCCGTGAACTCGTCGAGCGATTCGGCGGGGACCTCGCACACGATGCGCGCGGCGGACTCGGCGAACAGGGCGACCGTGGGGTCGACGTGAACACCAGCGAGCTGGATCGCGGCGCCGATGCGTCCGCCGATGCACATCTCGGCGAGTGCGACGCCGAGGCCGCCCTCACTGCAGTCGTGGGCCGTGTCGACCAGGCCGCGCTGCATTGCCGCGTGCAGGGCGCGGTAGCGCGCCGGGGCGTCGGGGTCGGGTGACGGTGCCGCCGGACCGCTCGCGGCGTGGTCCCCGGTGAGCATCATCGTGTGGCTCCCGCCGAACTCGGCGAGGGTCCGCCCGAGCAGGACCAGCGGGTTGCCGGGTCGCTTCAGATCGGGAGTGACGGCGAGGGCGACGTCGTGGATCGGTGCCACGGCGGTGATGACGAGGGTCGGGGGAATGGCCCGGCGGGTGCCGTCCCCGGTGAGGTACTCGTTGTTGAGCGAGTCCTTGCCGGACACGAACGGTGCACCGTAGGCGTGGGCAGCAGCAACACAACCCTCGACCGCGGCGACCAGGTCCCCGAACGTCGTCGCCCGAGTCGGATTGCCCCAGGAGAAGTTGTCCATCAGCGCGATGGCACTCGGGTCGGCGCCGGTGACGACGACGTTGCGGATCGCTTCGTCGACGACGGCCCAGGCCATGTGCTCGGGATCGTTGACGCCGTACCAGGGGTTGACGCCGATGCCGATCGCGATGCCGTCGGTGTCGTTCGGGTCGACGAGCACCACGCCGTCGGCGGGGGCGTCGTTGCGCACCCCGGTCAGCGGCCGGATGACAGTCGCGCCGAGGATCTCGTGGTCGTAGCGGCGGATGATGCCGGCCTTGCTGGCGATGTTGGGGTGGGCGAGCAGGGCCAGCAGTGTCGCCTCGTGGTCATCGACGGTCGGCACCGTCGCGTCGCGCGTCGGCTGCGGCATCGTCGCCTGCAGGCGACGGCGCGGGCGGCCGTCGTGCAGGAAGGCGGTGTCGAGCTCGATGATCGGCTCACCCTCGAACCGCACGACCAGCCGCTGGTCGCCGGTGAAGACGCCGAGGTCGCTGATCTCGACGCCGTGCATCGCGGCCATCTCGGCGAGCGCATCGAACTGGTGCGGGGCAACGGCGACGACCATGCGCTCCTGGGCCTCGCTCAGCCAGATCTCCCACGGTGCGAGCCCGGCGTACTTGAGCGGCACCTTCGCCATCTCGACGTCGGCACCGATGCCGTCGGCGAGCTCACCGATGGCCGAGGACAGCCCGCCGGCACCGCAGTCGGTGATGGCCGTGTAGAGGTCCCACGCATCGCCGAGCAGATCGCTGACCAGCTTCTCGACGATCGGGTCGCCGATCTGGACGCTCGCCCCGGCGACATCTCCGGTGGTCGCGTCCATCTCCATCGACGAGAACGTCGCACCACGGATACCGTCGCGGCCGGTGCGGCCGCCGAACACCACGACCCGGTCGCCTGGGTGCGGCCCGGTCAGCGCCGGTCGGTCCGCCGGGGCGACGCCGATGCAGCCGGCGAAGACGAGCGGGTTGGACACGTAGGCCGGGTCGTAGAGCACGCCGCCGGCGACGGTCGGCAGGCCGATCTTGTTGCCGTAGTCGGCGACACCGGCGACGACGCCCTCGATGATGCGCCGCGGGTGCAGCACGCCGTCGGGCAGCTGATCATCGGGCGTGTCAGCCGGGCCGAAGCAGAGGATGTCCGTGCACGCAATGGCCCGGTGATGGGCGCCGATGATGTCGCGGATGACGCCGCCGACGCCGGTGTTGGCGCCGCCGAACGGCTCGATCGCCGACGGGTGGTTGTGCGTCTCGCACTTCAGCGCGTACGTCCGCGCCGGGCCGAACTGGACGATGCCGGCGTTGCCGTCGAACGCCGAGACGACGAACGGTGCAGCGATCTCGGTCGTCGAACGCCGCAGGCGGGCGAGCAGGGGTTCAGCGAGCGAGCCGTCGGCGAGGACGATGTCCGCCCGGAAGCTCTTGTGCGCGCAGTGCTCGCTCCACGTCTGGGCCAGCGTTTCCAGCTCTGCGTCTGTCGGGTTCCGCCCGACACCGGCGAAGTGCTCACGGATGACGTGCAGCTCGGCGAGATCGAGGGCGAGCCCACGCTCCTTGCCGATGGCGGTCAGCGCAGCGTCGTCGTTCGGCAGTTCGACGTGCTCGGTGAGGACCGATGTCGCCACGCCGGAGGCGAAGCCCGGCTCGACGGCGGTGCCGACGCTCCAGCGCTCGATGACCGCGTTGGCCCAGCGGCGGCGGATCTCGGCGTCGTCCGGGGCTCCCGCGATGTCGATGATGCGCCCGACCGAGGCGTCGGCAACGCTGATGCCGAGCAGGTCGGCGGCATGCACGACCTGGGCCGCAGCCGTGTCGGTGACCCCCGGGATCAGCCCGATGTCGAGCTGCTCGGCGCCGACAACAGCGTTCCACGACCCGGTCTCGAGCAACGGGTCGACCAGGATCGCTTCGAGTCGGTCGAGATCGTGCTGGTCGAGGTCGCCGGCGATCGTGATCGTGGTGGCTGCGTCCGCGCCGTGGTGCGGTCGAAGGGTGAGGCGGTGCCGTCTGCCCGTCGCAGCGTCCACATCGACCATTCCTCGACCCTAGGCAATCTGCCCTGGCTGCCGGTCATGGCTGAACGAAAAGTTCACCGATCCACGCGCCTTCGGCCGATTGGGTGCTCACACGGCCCGATTTCGGGCCGATCGCACACCCAGACTCCGGTTCAGCCGGCGGGTCAGCCGGCGGTCAGCTCGCGACGCTCGAACGTGATCGACTCGACGAAGTCGACGTCCACCTCGACGCCGAAGCCGGGGCCGGTCGGAACGGTGATGTGGCCGTCGACCATCTCGAACGGTGCGGTGATGTCGCGGGTCCAGTAGCGCTTGCTCGCCGATATGTCGCCGGGCAGGGTGAACCCGGGCAGCGAGGCGAGGGCGAGGTTGGCGGCACGACCGATACCGGTCTCCAGCATCCCCCCGCACCAGACGGGGACGCCGAGGGCCTGACAGTGGTCGTGTACCGCAACCGCAGCGAGATAGCCGCCGACACGTGCCGGCTTGATGTTGATGATGTGCGCGGCGCCGAGCGCGAGCGCCGAACGGACGTGGTCGAGGCAGCGGATCGCCTCGTCGAGGCAGACCGGTGTCGAGTTGCGCCGGGCCAGTTCGGCGTGACCGACGAGGTCGTCCTCACCGAAGGGCTGCTCGATCAGGAGCAGGCCGAAGGCATCCAGCTGGGCGAGGTGCTCGATGTCTGCGGTCGAGTATGCGGTGTTCGCGTCGACCTGGAGGAGGACGTCGGGGTTCGCCTCGCGCACCCGACGAACGGGCTCGATGTCGAATCCTGGCTCGATCTTCAGTTTGACCCGGGTGTAGCCGTCGGTGACGTAGCCGGCGACGTTGTCGACGAGTTCGTCGACGGTGTCGGTCATGCCGACCGACACGCCGACCGGGATGCTCGCCCGGGTGCCGCCGATGTACTGCTGGAAACTGATCCCCTGGGCGCGCAGCTGCACGTCGAGCAGGGCCATCTCCAGCGCGGCCTTGGCCATCCGGTGGCCCTTCACGGGCTCGAGGGTTCCGGCGACGTCCTCGGCGCGCATCGGTCCGTGAGCGAACAGGCGAGGCGCGAGATGGTCACTGAACACGTGATCAGCGGCATCGAGGAACTCGCTGAGGTAGAGCGGGTCGCTCTCGATCGAGCACTCGGCCCAGCCCTCGCCGCGGTCGGTGACGACCCGGACGATCATCACCTCGCGCACGGTCTCGGTCCCGAAACTGGTCCGGAACGGGCGGACGAGCGGCATCTTCATGCGTCGGATCTCGAACAGTTCCGGCGTGATGAGGAGGTCGGATGGCGCGGTGTGCATGGCCGCAACTGTGTCACGTCCCCCGTACTGTTGGTGCATGGATCCTGCCGCTGAGCACAGTCGCGCATCGGGCGCGGAACCCGACGTCGAGATCGCAATGATCACCTCGCCGGAGGATTGCGTGGAGCTGGCCCGGGTGCTGGCCGACGTTTGGGGCTTCTTCGAAGCGAGTGCCGTCGCGTCGCCCGACACGCTTCGGGCGATGACGTACTCGGGTTGCTACGTGGCAGGCGTCCGTGTCGACGGTCGCTTGATCGGGGGCGGGTTCGGCTGGCCGACCCATGTCGTGCTCTCGGAGGGGATCACCGAGTGGCGCCTGCACTCCCACGTCATCGGGTTCCTCGACGGGTTCCGAGCGATGGGGCTCGGCGCGCAGATCAAGCACCACCAGCGCGACTACGTCCGCAGCCAGGGGATGGCGGCGATCGAGTGGACCTACGACCCGTTGCACGCAGCCAACGCCCGGTTCAACCTCGTCAAGCTCGGTGCGCGGGTGGTCTCGTTCCACAACGACTTCTACGGCAAGCTCGAGGACGAGTTCAGCGCCGGCCTCGGCTCGGATCGGTTCCTGGTGCGTTGGGGCGTCGACGACGCTCCAGCGACGGACCGCAAAGTTGCCGACGACCTCGACCGGCAACCGATCCTGGCCGTCGGTGGCGACGGGTCGCCGGTCGTGACCGAGGCGACCGGCACTGCCGTCTTCGCCGAGCTGCCGGCGAACATCGTCACGATCCGCAAGAACGACAAGGCACTCGCGCTGGAGTGGCGCGACGCCTTCGACGAGACGGTCGGACGAGAGGTCACCGCTGGAGCCAGGGTCGTCGGGATCAGCAGCGACCTCGCCTACCTCCTCGACCGCCAACCGTGACCCAGAAGGTCTCGAGCCCACCGCCCACCGCCCACCGCTGACCGCCGACCGCTGACGTCAGGTCTGGCGGGGGAGGAGGATCTGTGCGGCGGCCTCGAGCTCGGCCGTCCACCCAGCCGGCCCGTCTGGCTCGACGATCGGCAGGACCACGAACTTGGTCGTGCCGACGTCGACGAACCGGTCGATCACGGCGAGCAGTTCGTCCCACCCACGCGGCACGAGCTGGCGGATGTCGTCGATGTCCGGCCGGCGTGCGGCGAGCCCGGCCAGCAGGGCGTCCGGCAGCGGACCGTGCGAGTACGGGATGAGCGCGCCGTAGTGGTCGGCGGGCACCTCGCGCTCGTGCTCGGCGGCGACCTGTTCGATCACCGGCCGTGCGGCGGCGACATCGGCCGGGGTCACGAACGACGGCAGCCAGCCGTCGGCCAGACGGCCGACCCGCTTGAGCTCCGATGGAGCGATGCCACCGAGCCAGACCTCGAGCGGACTCTGCACCGGCTTGGGCAACACGCGCAGCTCGTCGTAGTGGAACCGCTCGCCATGGAACGTCGTCGTCTCGTCGGACCAGCACGAACGCATCACGGCGAGGGCCTCGTCGAAGATCTTGGCTCGGTCCTTGCGCTCGACCCCGAACGCCTGTTGCTCGTGCGGATTGGCGACGCCGAGCCCGAACGCGGGCAGGAGGCGCCCGTTGCTCAGCCGGTCGAGGGTGGCCAGTTCCTTGGCCAGCACCACCGGGTTGCGCCCCGGCAACACCATGACGCTCATCCCGAACTTGAGGCGGGTGGTCCGCCCGGCGGCATACGACATCGCGACCAGCGGGTCCGGGGCATCGCCGCCGATGCGCTCGCTGAGCCACAGGCTGTCGAAGCGCAGACGTTCGAGCGTGTCGACGACCTCGGCGAACCCGCCGTCGTTCAACCGCGTCCCGGTGCCGAAGCCGTACCCGATGCGGACCTTCACGACAGTCTCGCCAACGTGGTTGTTTGCATACCGAAGTCTGCCGGGGCTCAGCGCCGCGCGATGCGGGCGATGATCTCGGCGGTCTCCTTCGGACGCGACGCGAACGGTGAGTGGTCCGTGTCCAGGGTCTCGACCGAGGAGCACCGTGCGGCCATGAAGTCCTGGTGCGGCACGGCGATGGCAGCATCGGCGAGGCAGCGGACGTACGTCGATGGCACGTGTCGCCAGGATGCGACCGTCGCCGGTTCGCTCATCGACGCCAGCGTCTGCGGTGAGAGACGGGCGATGTTCGCCGTCGACACCATCGGGTCGCAGGTTCCATAGAACGCGGCGTGGGCGAACTCGGGGTCGATGGTGCTCATCCCGTCGGCGAGGCGCATCGCCTTGGCGAGCGCGCTCGGTTCGTGCGGGCCGGGGAGCTCGGGCATCGCCCGGGTCAATCCGATCACCGTCTTGTTGACCTCCAGGACGTATGCGCAGAGGAACAACTGGTGGAACACGTTGGCGTGCTGGGCGACCGTCTCACCGATCACGGCACCGCCGTAGGAGTGGCCGACGAGCAGGATCGGCCGGGTGAACATCGCCAGGGTCGCGGACACGGCCGCGGCATCGGTGCTCAGGTCACCGAGCGGCGCGGGCGACGCACCGTGCCCGGGAAGGTCGACGGCCAGCGACGGGATGCCACGCGAATCGAGCTCGGTCTGCAGTGCCGCCCAGCACCAGGCTCCGTGCCACGCACCGTGGACGAGGACGACGATCGGGGTGTCCGGTGCTTGCATCGACGCATCGTCTCACAACCGCCGAGGCGTGGAGCGACGAGCGACTGCGACATCCAGCGCAGCGGCCGCCGCCCGGGTGAGGCTGGCTCAGTTGGCCCGGACGCGTGCCCGGATGACCGTGACGCGGTGATGGCGCGCAGGACGAGGATTGGTCACGTTCCAGCTGGCGAGGAAGGCCAGCACCATCACGGTGATGACGACGACGTTCTCGGGCAGATGGGCGACGGTGGCCAGCAACCAGGCAAGTGTTGCCGCAGCGATCGTCACGATCGCGGAGGCCAGGAGGAGGGGCGGCTGGCCCCGGGGGGCCACGGCGTGGCGGTGGGGGGAGGTGAGGTTCGCATGCATATGTGTGTAGACGTATCTGTGGCCCGTTTCGGTACGGATCCAGACACTTCTTCTCGAAACCGC
Organism: Actinomycetes bacterium; assembly: GCA_025351965.1. Lineage (GTDB taxonomy): Bacteria > Actinomycetota > Acidimicrobiia > Acidimicrobiales > Ilumatobacteraceae > WLMZ01. The sequence goes on from JANXUX010000251.1 coordinate 22,756, forward strand.
AATGTTCCTTGGTGCCTGCGGAAGGCAGTGCCTAACCTCGCTGCCATGTCTGCGACCGATCTCGATCCCCTCTCGTTGTTCCGCCTCGATGATCAGGTGGCCGTCGTGACGGGTGCATCCTCCGGACTCGGCGAGCGTTTCGCACGTGTTCTGCACGCAGCAGGCGCCACCGTCGTTGTTGCGGCGCGGCGCCTCGACCGGTTGCAGGCACTGGTTGCCGACCTACCCGGAGCCCTCGCGGTGCAGGCCGATCTGGCTCAGCCCGAGGACCGTGAACGCTTGGTCGCGACGGCGATCGAGGAGTGCGGCACCGTGCACGTTCTCGTCAACAACGCCGGGATCGGCACGGTCACGAGTGTCGAAGACGAGGAGCTCGAGCGCTTCCGTGAGGTCATGGAGGTCAACGTCACTGCGGTCTGGCACCTCTGCAAGCTGGTGGCGGCGCCGATGGTTGCCCAGGGCTACGGCTCCATCGTCAACATCGCCTCAATGCTCGGCCATGTCGCCGGCTCGCCGATCAAGCAGTCCAGCTACTGCGCCTCCAAGGGTGCCGTCGTCAACCTGACCCGCGAGCTCGCTGTCCAATGGGCGCGCAAGGGCCTGCACGTCAACGCGCTGTGCCCGGGATGGTTCGAGAGCGAGATGACGGCCGGGATGGAGAGCGACGAGGGCAGCCAGCGCTTCGTCAAGCAGATGTCGCCGATCCCGCGCATGGGCTATGCACACGAGCTCGACGGAGCATTGCTGCTGCTGGCCAGTCGGGCGAGCACGTTCATCACCGGCCAGTCGGTCATCGTCGACGGCGGCTGGACGGCGCGCTGACGAGTCACACGCGGCGGCGCAGCCGGTCAGCTCATCGTCGGTCAGATGTTCGGGCGCCGGTCCGCCCAGGGCGCGGCCTGCTCGAGCTGACTGGCAATACGGATCAGGACGTCTTCGCGGCCGTAGGCCGCCACCAGCTGGACGCCGACCGGCAATCCCTCGGCCGAGCAGTGCAGCGGCAGGCTGATTGCCGGCTGGCCGGACGTGTTGAACGGCGGCGTGAACGGCACGAATCGGCCGGACCGGACCGTCGGTGCCATCAGGTTCTCGGAGTCGTTGTGAATCGTGCCGAGCGCGAGGGGCACCTCGGCGAGCGTCGGGGTCAGGAGGAGGTCCCAGCCCTGCGCCCACCAGCCCTGCACGGCGCGCCGGTACTGGGCGACCGCGGCGAGCGACATCGCGTATTCGATCGAGGTGAACCGCGACGCGAAGTCGGCCTGGACCCGGTTCATCGGCTCGAACTCGTCCTCGGCCAAGGGACGGCCGATCATGTCCTCGAACCGCCGGCGCGACAGGCCCATGTTCGTGGCCCACAGCGCACCGAACTGGGCGCCGAAGGTGGCATCCTCCAGCGCCGTCGGCCAGCCGATCTCGACGGTGTGGCCGAGGGACTCGAGGAGCACGGCAGCGTTGCGCGCCGCAGCGGTGCACTCGTCGTCGACGTGGCCACCCTGGGGATGGTGGTCGAGGAGGCCGATCCGCAGCCGCCCCGGGTCCGCGCCGAGCTCGTCGACGTAGGGGCGGGTCGGCCCCGGCGCGATCACGGTGTCGCCGATGCCGGGACCGTGGGTTGCGTCGAGCAGGGCGGCTGTGTCGCGTACGGTGCGGCTGACGCAGTGCTCGACGCCGAGGCCGCTCTCGTCGCGCTGGGGTCCGAGCGTGATGCGACCCTGGCTCGGCTTGAGCCCGACGAGCCCGCAACACGATGCCGGGATGCGGATCGAGCCGCCACCATCACTGGCGTGCGCGAAGGGCACCATGCCCGCAGCCACCGCGGCGCCGGAGCCGCCACTCGAGCCACCCGGGGTGCGGGTGAGGTCCCACGGGTTGTGAGTGGCGCCCCATGCGAGCGGCTCTGTCGTGGGCACGCTGCCCAGCTCGGGACTGTTGGTGCGTCCGGCGATGACGAGCCCGGCGGCCTTGTACCGGCTGACGAGTGTGGTGTCGGCGGGCGACACGATGCCGGCTTCCTTCAGCGCCCGGTTGCCATTCGTGATCAGCTGCCCTTCGTACGCTGCCCAGAGGTCCTTGATCAGGAATGGCACGCCGCGGAACGGACCGTCGGGCAGGTCGGCACTTGCGGCGGTCTCGCGGGCGTGGTCGAACCAGCGGATCACGACCGCGTTGAGCGCCGGGTCGAGGCGCTCGATGCGTTGGATCGCGGCCTCGAGCAGCTCCGGCGGC
>JANXUX010000279.1 GCA_025351965.1 Actinomycetes bacterium
GTGCCGACCAGTTGCGGTGTCAGCTCGCTCGATGCGAACCGCACGGCGGCCTCACGCAGCGACAGGCCGTGCGCCCTGGTGCCCTGCAGGATCACCTCGAACGAACCGCGTGATCCCTGGGCCACCTCGATGTCCTCGACCGGGCCATCGGGATCGGCGAACGACAGATCCTGACCGATGTGGAGGCTCATCGTTGCAAGTGCAACTTCCGGATCGATCAGCGAATCGAGGAAGGCGAGCTTGTCCTGCGCCTCGGCCTCGGACTCACCGACGATGCACTGCACCGCCGGCAGGATCCGGCAGTGGTCCGGGTTGCGACCGATGTCGGCGGTCGCAGCCTTGATCGCCGCGTAGTACGCGCGCATGTCCTCGACGGTGTGCTGCAGCGTGAACACGACCTCACCCCACCGAGCAGCGAACTCCCTGCCCCTCGCCAACGAGCCGGCCTGCATGATCACAGGGCTGCCCTGTTTCGATGGTGGTACGCCGAGCGGGCCACGTGAGCGAACCCACTCACCGTCGAAGTTCGCGTAGTGCACCTTGTCCGGGTCGGCGAAGATCCCGCTGGCCTTGTCGCGCACGAGCGCGTCGTCGTCCCAACTCCGCCAAAGCGTCTGGACGAGATCGACCACTTCGTCGCCCCGGTCGTAGCGGCGCTGACGATCCTGCATCGTCTCCATCCCGAAGTTCTGCGCCTCGGCGTCGCTGACCGACATGACCACGTTCCAGGCCGCTCGACCACCGCTGATCAGATCGAGCGTCGCCAGCGACCGGGCGAGCTGGAACGGCGGGATGAACGACGCCGACTGAGTCACACCGAGCCCGATCCGGTTCGTCACCGCGGCGACGCACGACGCGATCACCACCGGGTCCAGCGACAGCGCACCCTGGCCACCATGACGAACCGTGGTGTCGAAGCCTCCGCGGTAGTTGCCGTAGATGGTCAGTACGTCGGGCATGAACAACATGTCCCACTTGGCGTCCTCCAGGATCCGCGCCGTGGTGGTGTAGTACTCGGTCTCGTCGACGTTGAGCTGCGACGCCGGATGCCGCCAGGCGACGTGATGGTGGCTCGTCGGCATCATCAAGAAGGCGACGAGGTGCATCGTGTCGGTGCGGTTCCGCATCAGCCGACTGTAGACGGCTCCCAGCCGGCCGACGGCCCTGCTGCCGGCAATCGGCGTTGCGTCGCGCTCACCTCATCGACGGCCTGCTTCCGCGAACGAACGGATCGGGACGACTACCCACCGATCCAGCCATTGACGTCGACCAGGATGTGCGTTGGCGTGTTCGAGAACACGCACACTTCACCGGCCGTCGAGACGGGTACGACGACGGCGTTGGGCACGGTTTGGCCGGCGAGGAAGTTCACGTTCGAAGCCAGTGGCCGGTCCCCACACGGGAACACGGTGACGAACCCGGCCGTATCGGGATCGACCACCGTCACGTTCAACGCGACTGCGCTCACCCCGGTTGCCGGCACGCCGCCGAACCCGGTGATCGTGAACTTCAAGACGGTGGCCGGCCCGTACTTCTGCTTGATCACCGTGACGGTGCCTTGTCCCTGGGTCGGGCGGGTGTCAACGAGCCGGGCGGAGGTCAGCGGCTTGAAGCTCGACCCAGTGGCGAACCAGCCGTTGACGTCAGCGAGGAGGTAGCTGTTGACGCTGGAGTACAGGCAGATCTCGCCGTTCGGAGAAACTGGCGCGATGACGGCGTTCGGCACGGTCTGACCAGCGACAAAGTTGAGGTTCGATGCGTTCGGTCGCGTCCCGCACGGGTATACCGTCACGAAGCCGGCGTCGACCGGATCTGCGACGGTCACGTTGAGTGAGACGGCGCCGACGTTGGCGAGTGGGAGCCCGGCGGCGCCAATGACTCTGACGCGGAGCTCCGTACCGCCTCCATAAGGGTGCTGGTCGACAGGCACGACTCCTTGCGGCGATCCGGGGCGAGTGTCGAACACTCGGGTGGGTGTGAGTGCTGTGAAGCCCGATCCGGAACGGAGCCAGCCATAGACGTCAGCCAGGACGTGCGTGTCGACGTTCGACGCGAAGCAGACATCGCCGCTCGCTGACAGCGGAGCGATGACCGCGTTGGCGACGGTTTGCCCGGCAACGAAGTTGAGGTTGGACGCTTGCGGAGGCGTGCCACACGGGTACACAGTGAGGTAGCCAGCACCGGTCGGGTCGGTGACGGTGACGTTGAGGGACACCGCTCCGGCCCCCGAGACAGGCACGCCTGCGCTGCCCGCGAGATGCACGCTCAGGACCTTCGTGCCGCCGACCTTGGCCTTCAACACGGGCACTGCGCCGTCGGCTTCGTTCGGCCGGGTGTCGAACACGCGGGTCGGGAGCAGACCGACGTAGTCGGATTGCGAAGTGGATCCGGTCCCGCCCGGACTCGGGGTCGGAGTGTGAACGTCATTGAGGTTGCCGAGTGGGTTGCGGGTCGCAACCGCCCGTTCGCTCGAGGCGTCCTCGATGTGCGGGGCTTTGCGCTGGACCCGGCTGGCGTACACGACACCATCAGTGGTCGAGCCGACGACCACTGCGTTGCCAACAGCGTCGGCGCCCATCCCGTACACCGACGACGATGCAGATATCTCTCGGGACGCGACGAGTGTGTAGCTCCCGCCGAGCGGACTCGTGAACGAGTACGACAACAGAAGCAGGGCGGTGCTCGACGACGGCCCGACCACCGAGGATGCGCATCGGGCCACGACGACCAACCGCGTCCCGTTGAGCAGCACAGCCCGCCGCATCACCTGCGGTGTGACGATGCCCACCGGCAGACTGTTCGCGTACTCCGTCGCGAAGCTGAGGTCTTTGCAGTTCACTGCGCCGATGGCGCTGGCGATGTCCACCGATGGCAACTTGCTGTCGACCATGCCAAGCGCATGCCCGTCGGAGGTGGCGAAGCTCATCACCGGCAGAGGCGTGGTGATCGTCGATGACGTCTGCACCGAAACCCAGATGAACGTGTCCGTCGCTGCGAGCAGAGCCGAGCCGCGCTGGAACATCAACGCAGGGGTGATGCCGAAATGAAGGATCGAGGTGATCTTCGCTCCGCTCGCGCTGACATGGATCATCGACAGCGCGTTCTGCTGAGTGACGAGTGCCTTGTTCTTCTGTCCGATCACCCAGTACGTACCGTCGGACACGCCGAGCACCGCGGGCGGTGCGCACAAGTTGCAACCGTTCGGGTTGTCGATTAGGCCGGCGAGGCTGAAGGCCCACTCCAGGCTGAGGTCCGCGCCACGGTGCTGCAACTCCCAAGCGCCCGCCGATCCGCTCGTCGAGTTGACCAACTCGACTGCGCCGCCGTCATTGGCAGGCACGATCGTCGGTGCCTCGAAGAACTGCGGTTGCTCGAACCCGACGGTGGCTTCGGCGGTCTTGTCGCCGGCCGAGTCGTATGCGTACCAGTGCGAATTGACACGGAAGATGATTCCGCCGAGTCCGTCGATTACCAGGTCGGGTGTGATCGGCAACAGATTCGTGGCGAGCGGAGCCGTCGGAACCTCCTTCGTCCACAGCGTCGTGCCGGTCGTGCTGACGTGCTGGACGAAGTAGCGGTACGCGTCAGGCGAACTCAGACCGTTGAAGGCCCCGCTGTAGAAACCGGCCAGATACACGCTGCCGTCGCCGGCGATCTGCACACCGACGTAACGCGAGAAGTTGGTTGGACCGGGGTCGCCGTACACGTAGTCCCAGCCATCCGCTCGCACCGGTGCCGCGGCGACCAGCAACCCGATCGCACAAGCCAACGCAACCCAAACGACGCCTACCCGATTCCTGACGCCCATCGTCGTGCTCTCCCCTTTTCGCCTGCCTCGCCAAGCGGACACTGTATGCCGCTGCAGACATGTCGAACGAGGAAGAGTGAGTGGCAATGCCGTCCTCTTCCCAAAGGTGATTCACCCTCGTCTCATACGCTGGGTGCGACGAAGCCGCTGACGTCGATCGACAGGTCGGCGCCCGTCAAAGCGAAGATGCACAGGTCACCGCCGGGGTCGAGTTTCGCGACGACGCTGTTGGGAACGATTGCGCCAGGGCTGAAGTTGATGTTCGGCGCATTTGGTGGGGTCGGCGTGCATGGGAAAACGGTTTCGAATCCTGGTCCGTCGGGAGACACGACCGTGAAGTTCACAATTGCTGCGCTGGCGTCATAGGGGACATTGCCACGACCGGCAACCCGAACTTTGGTCACCGAACCTGCCAGCGGGCGGGGGCCACCGGTGAACAGATCGTCGACGGTCGTGTAACCGGCACGCGTGTCGAGCAGACCACTGAGAATGAGGCGACCAACGCGAGGCGAACTCGGTTCATCGAGCTACTCGCAGACGACGAAGTACGGGCCAGCCATGACTCGCCCGCAAGGAGTTGGGTGGAACGTCACACCGTCTCGAACTCAGCTGACTGCGAGTTGAGCATTGAAGCCTGGTCGCCGGACACAGATCTCGTTTCACTGTCATGCTCCATTCATCGCTACGAGCGTTGAGAATCATTCGCGCGCTGAAAAGGAGGGCCGAGTCCCCCGTGAGTGGGCACCATGGTTCAGGGTGCGGCCGGGTGCCTGACCAGCCAGGTCGGTCCTGGACCGCGCCGCCATCTGCATGACGGATCCTGTCACACGAGTTCCCGCGGGTTTTATCGAGGGTTGTCCTCTACCATTTCCCGACACCCCGCCGGGTTAGCTCAGTTGGTAGAGCGCTTGACTTGTAATCATGAGGTGGCGAGTTCGATCCTCGCACCCGGCTCCATTGTTTGCGGCGACCCGACCCATCGCGCAGGAACCGGCGATGTCGTGAGACGCAATCCACGGTGCAAGCTTCGTTGACCACCATGACGCTCGTCGCATGCAGCAGATGTCCGCCAGGGGCGGACATCTGCGGACGGCGTGCGCGGAAGCCGTCGGCTCACCCGAACACAGAGTTGACGACGCCGTTCAGACTTCGGCGGTGTGATCTCCTCGGTCGTTGGCGTCCTGCGCATGGATCCACGACATGTCATCGTCAGGATCGTCAAGGACTATGGGCTCCCCGCACATTCGACACGTCGGTCGAGGCGCAATCGCTTCGCCCTGCCATGGGGTTGGCGCTGAGTCCCGGCCCGGATCCGACAGGGTCTCAACCCGCGGGCTCGGCCACTGGTCCGATATGGCAGACCCCTCAGCGCTGACGCCGGCCATGCGCTCTTCACGAATGTCGTCCTGCTGTTCGTCCCAGCTGACGAGCTGATCGTCCGCGCCTGGCGTTGCCGGATCCGAGAGCAGCACGTCGTTGGCGGCCGGGGTGTCCAGGCCATGTTGTTCGATGCCGTCAGGTTCCGACTGAGGCTCGTCCAGGAGCTCATCGACGACCCTCTCGTCCGGCAGCACGGTCGTGTCGATGCCAGCTGCAGCGAGCGCAGCGCCCGGCTTCGGCAACTGCGGGGCCTTCGCAACCCACGGGCG
>JANXUX010000284.1 GCA_025351965.1 Actinomycetes bacterium
ATCACATGGTTGGCGACCACGACCTCCGCCGGCACCTCGGCAAGCTGGCGGCGGACATCGATCATCGCGTCCATGGCATCGTCGACCTGGGTGTTCGAGGTTTCTTCTTGCACGTGCGCTAGCGTACCGCCCGACAACTGAGGCGAAGTGGGGTGCATCCGTGCATCAGACCCCCACCCGGCCACGCCAGCGTGCGCCCGGGTCATGGCACCGAATCATCTGCTCCCGTGCGAGGGTGTGGTTGTTCGACCCTGGCTTTGCGTCGGTACTCGACGACAACCAACAGGGAGAACAGCCCATTGCACAGGAGTGATCAGCCATAGCTACGCCGCAGCAGAACGAGCCCCGGTACAACGAGCGCATCCGTGCGCGTGAGGTACGCCTGATCGGAGCCGACGGCAGTCAGGTCGGTATCAAGACCTTGCCCGAAGCCCTCCAGATGGCCCGCCAACTCGATCTCGACCTGGTCGAGGTCGCACCGTTGGCCAATCCACCCGTATGCCGCATCATGGACTACGGCAAGTTCCGTTACGAAGAGTCGCAGAAGGCCAAGGAATCGCGCAAGAAGACGATCCATGTGTCGATCAAGGAAGTGAAGTTGCGTCCCAAGATCGGCAAGGGTGACCTCGACACCAAGATCCGGCATATGCAGGAGTTCTTGTCCGAGGGCCACAAGGTCAAGGTGACCTTGCAGTTCCGAGGCCGAGAGATGGCTCACCCGGAGCTCGGTTCGCGTCTACTCGACAGCGTCATTGCGCAGGTCGACGGACTCGGCAAGATCGAGACTCAGGCCCGACTCGAAGGTCGCAACATGACGATGGTGTTGGCGCCGGAGAAGAAGCCGGTTCTGAAAAAGGAACGTGTTCCGGGCGACAAGACCGCGCCAGGCGATGCCGATCACGACGAGACGACCGAACCTGCTGCGACGACCGAAGCCGTTGCGACAACCGAATCCACCGTGGAACCGGTCGCCGCAACCGAGGCCGACGGAGCAGACACGCCTGCCAGCGAACCCACCCCCGCAGCCCCGGCTGCCACCGAGAACACCGACGCCTGACGTCGGCCACTGACCCAGACAGACCAAGGGACATCCCAATGCCAAAGATGAAGACCAGCAAGACGGCCGCCAAGCGGTTCAAGAAGACCGGCTCGGGCAAGCTCCGCCGCCTGCAGGCCAACCGCCAGCACCTCTTCGAGAAGAAGTCGTCGACCCGTACCCGGCGCCTCGCCGGTCAGGCCGACGTGCACCCCGGCGACGCACGCAAGATCAAGCGCCTCCTCGCCGAGCGCTGAAGCGCCGACAGTCGGCACAACCACTCACTCGAACACACAGGAACTGACGACCACCGCAGAGGGGTCAGAGAAGAAAGGGTCACGTCATGGCAAGAGTCAAGCGTGCAGTTGGTGCTCGTAAGCACCGCAAAGCAACACTGAAGAAGGCACGCGGTTACTACGGTATGCGCAGCCGCTCGGCGCGTTTCGCGAACGAGCAGAACATGCGCTCCGGTCAGTACGCGTTCCGCGACCGCCGCGCCAAGAAGGGCGAGTTCCGTCGTCTCTGGATCCAGCGCATCAACGCTGGCTGCCGGATCTACGACATGAGCTACAGCCGGTTCATCGCCGGTCTCAACGCCGCTGAGATCGAAGTGGATCGCAAGATCCTCGCCGACATCGCCGTGCACGACATCGAGGCGTTCGCCAAGCTGGTCGCGACCGCCAAGGCAGCGCTCGCCTGACCGATCCCCGGGAATTCCAGCCGGGCTATCAGTACGGCTATCAACACCCTCAGATCCAGCGACTGCGGCGCCTCATCGGGCGCCGCAGTGCTCGTTGGGACGAGGGTGCCTTCGTCGTGGAAGGACGGATCCTCATCGAAGAAGCCGTCGCCGGTGGCTGGGAGGTCGAGGCCCAGTACGTGGATCCGAAGGGTCGGCCCGTCGACGCGCCCGGTGAGGTGTTCGAGCTCGCCCCGCACGTCATGGAGCGCATCGCATCGACCGAGTCACCGCAGCCGGTGCTCGCCGTCGTACGCATCCCGCACCACTCGGTGACCGAACTCGCCGGCTCGTCGCTCGTCGTGGTCTGCGATCGCGTGTCGGATCCGGGCAACCTCGGCACCATCCTGCGTTCGGCCGAGGCTGCGGGTGTCGCCGGCGTCGTGCTCGTCACCGGGTCCGTCGATCCGTTCAATCCCAAGGTCGTACGTGCCTCAGCCGGGGCGCTCTTCCACGTTCCCGTTGTCGCCGACGTCGCGCTCCACGATCTCCAGTACCTCGAGTTGCCGCTCGTCGGCACCTCGTCGCACCAGGGTGAGCCGTACACCTCGACCGACCTCGTCACCCCGTTTGCGCTGGTGATGGGCAGCGAGGCCCACGGCGTCGATCCGCAGCTGCCGATCGACTCCTGGGTCTCCATCCCGCACGCCGGCCGGGCCGAGAGCCTGAACGTTGCGATGGCGGCCACCGTCGTCGTCTTCGAGGCCGCCCGTCAGCGGGCATCCCGATAGAACTAGCCCGCTGGAACTGCAGTGTCTCGGAAAGGATCTGTTGATGATCGATGAAGTCCGCCAGGCGCGCGATGCCGCGCTCGTCCGAGTCGCTGCGTCGTGCACACCGGACGAGGTCCGTGCCGTCGATGCCGAGGTGCTCGGCAAGAAGGGTCCGCTCGCCGGGCTGAAGACCGGCCTCGGCGGACTCCCGGTCGACGACCGCAAGGCTGTCGGCCAGGCGATCAACGAGGCAATGACGGCCGTCCGCACCGCGATCGACGAGCGCAGTGCTTGCCTCCGCTCCGAGCAGACAACGGCGCGCATCGCTGCCGAACGGCTCGACCTGACCGAGGTCGTGACGCGTCAACGGCGCGGCCACCCGCACTTGTCGACGCAAGCCTGGGAACGGCTCGAGGACGTGTTCGTCGGCCTCGGTTTCCAGATCGCCGAAGGCCCCGAGGTCGAGACCGACTTCTACAACTTCGAGGCGCTGAACATGCCGCGCAGCCATCCGGCGCGCAGCGGCTTCGACACCCTTTTCACCGATTACAACCCCGACGGTTCGGTGCTGCTGCGCACCCACACCTCCCCGGTGCAGATCCGCGTCATGCGCGAGATCGCGCCGCCGATCTACATGGTCATGCCGGGCAAGGTCTTCCGTCGGGACACCCCCGACGCGACGCACATGCCGGTGTTCCACCAGATCGAGGGTCTGGTCGTGGACCGCAACATCACGATGACCCACCTCGCCGGCACCATCGACGCCTTCACCAAGGCCTTCTTCGGAGGCGGCTTCAGCAGCCGGCTGCGCCCGAACTACTTCCCGTTCACCGAGCCGTCCGCGGAGTTCGACATCCGCCGTCCGGACGGCACGTGGATCGAGCTCGGCGGCTGCGGCATGGTGCACCCGAACGTGCTGCGCGCCGGCGGGCTCGACCCCGAGGTGTGGAGCGGGTTCGCGTTCGGCTTCGGCATCGACCGGATGGCCCGTGAGCGCCACGGCGTCGACGATCTGCGCGACATGTTCAGCAACGACATCCGCTTCATCGAGCAGTTCTGAGGCACCGACCATGAAGATCGTTCTCTCCTGGCTCAACGACCTCGCTCCCGTCGGGGACGACGCAGAAGCACTCGCCGCCGACCTGACCCAGTTGGGTATGCAGGTCGAGGAGGTCCTGCAGGTCGGTTCCACCGTCGCCGGCGTCATCACCGCCCGCGTGCTGCGCACCGAGCGCCATCCCGACGCCGCCAAGGTGCACCGGGTCTGGGTCGACTCCGGTGACGGTGTCGAGCGCCATGTCTGGTGCGGTGCCTTCAACATGGCCGCCGACGACATCATCCCGCTGGCGACACCGGGGACCGCGATGCCCGACGGCCGGGTCATCGAGCCGCGGCCGATCCTCGGGATCGAGTCCCAGGGCATGCTCTGCTCGGCACGCGAGCTCGGCCTCGGCGACGACCACGCCGGCATCCTGATCCTGCCGGTCGGCACGCCGGTCGGTGTGCCGTACGGCGAGGCGCTCGGGATGCAGACAGAGACCGTGTTCGACATCGACCTGACCCGCAACCGACCCGACTGCTGGGGACACCTCGGCATCGCCCGCGACCTCGGTGCCCATCTCGGTGTCGGCCTTGCGCCTGACTCCGGTCTCGTCGCACCGACGGGACCGTCGCGGACCGCTCCGGTCGAACTTGTCGACGGCGACCGTTGCGCACGGTTCACCACGCTCGTGATCTCCGGCGTCCGGGTCACGACATCACCCGACCACATCCGTCGGCGCCTCACAGCGGCTGGCATGCGCCCGATCAACAACGTCGTCGACGTCAGCAACTACGTCATGCTCGAACTCAACCAGCCGAACCATGCCTATGACCTCGACACCCTCGGCGGAGGCGGGTTCCGGGTGCGCCTGGCCGCCGATGGCGAGACGATCACGACGCTCGACGGCACGGTCCGCACGGTGAGCACCGACGATCTCCTGATCTGCGACGCGAACGACGTCCCGATCGGCATCGGCGGCGTGATGGGCGGTCTCGACAGTGAGATCACCGATACGACCACGACGATCGCGCTGGAGATCGCCCACTTCGAGCAGACCGCGATCACCCGCACGATGAACCGGCTCGGGCTGCGCTCGGAGGCGTCCGGCCGGTTCGAGCGTGGCGTCGATCCGTACGGCATGCCGCGCGCACAGCGCTGCTTCGTCGACCTGCTCCGTGAGACGTGCCCGGACCTCGTCGTCCACGACGGCGCGTTCGACGCTCACCACGAATCGCTGCCGGCCGAGGTGCGTCCGGTCGCCGTGCGTGTCAGTCAGGTCAACCGGATCCTCGGCACCGAACTGGATGCTGCAACGATCACCTCGCTGGTTGGGCCGATCGGGTACGCGACCACCGGCCTCGACGGAGACGTCCTCACCATCGAGCTGCCGTCGTGGCGGCCGGACAGCACCGCCGAGATCGACGTCGTCGAGGAAGTCGCCCGCCACTACGGCTACGACCGGCTCGGCAAGGCCGTGCCGAAGTCGACCGACCCCGACGTCACTGGCCACGGCAGACTCAGCCCGCGCCAGCTCCGCCGGCGCACGCTGCGCCAGATCCTGCTCGGCCACGGCCTCGACGAGGCAATCACCGACACGTTCCTCAGCCCGGCCGATCTCGCCGCTGCGGGGCTGTCCGTCGACGCGATCCGGGTCACCAACCCGCTCGTCGTCGGCGAGGATCTCCTCCGCCCGTCGATGCGCGCCGGCATGCTGCGCGCCGTCGCGTTCAACGAGTCCCATCGCGGTAACGGCGTCACGTTGTTCGAGATCGGCCACGTCTACCCGCCCGGCGACCGCACCGCAGACCTGCCGCCGGAGTACGAGGGTCTCGCCGTCGCGCTCGCCGGACAGGACGCACGCGCCGCGATGGAACTCTGGCGCGAGCTCGTCGCGACGATGGGCTTCGGCGCCCGCGTCGACCAGTCGCTCGTGCCGGCCGGCATGCACCCGACCCGGTCGGCCACGCTGTCGATCGGCCGCGACGTCGTCGGGGCGGTCGGCGAGATCCATCCCGACGTGCTCGACGCCTTCGGCGTCACCGAGCGCATTGGGTGGCTCGAGTTGGACCTGACCCGGTTGCTCGCCAACGAGCCCAAGATCGTGCAGTGGAAGGCCACCAGCCGCTATCCGTCGACCGACTTCGACCTCGCGTTCGTCGTCGCCGACACGACGCCGGCGGAGAAGATCGACAAGTCGATCCGCCAGGCCGGGGGAGCGCTGCTCGTCGACCTCGCCCTGTTCGACAGCTACCGCGGCGTCGGTGTTCCCGACGGCTCGCGCAGCCTGGCCTATCGCCTGCGTCTGCAGGCGTCCGACCGGACCCTGACCGACGCCGAGACCGCCGACGTCCGCACCAAGGTCATCGCTGCGGCCACCAAGCTCGGTGCCCAGATCCGCGCCTGACGGGTTGTCTCGTGGTGTGGGACGCGCCGGTTCGAGCGGCGTCGGTTCGGTGGCGGCGTCGGTTCGGTGGCGGCGCCGGTTCGGTGCGACGCCGGTTCGGTGGGACGAAGCG
>JANXUX010000286.1 GCA_025351965.1 Actinomycetes bacterium
CTCCGACGCTGCATTCGATACGGTGGGGCAATTCGTATGAGCGATCTGGTGATGTCCCCCCAACGCGAACCAGACGACTGGCCGGCCACTGCCGCCGGGTCCTGCGAGATGGGTCCGATGTTCCAGTACGTGCTCGAACAGAGAGAGTCGGCCCGCCCAGACGCTGTCTGCGGGGTCTTGGCCGGGCGATGACGATGGACCGCCTGCAGTACGCGGGTCTGATGGTCAGCTGCCTCGTGCTGACACTGCCCCTCGAATTCCTCTTCGGGGCCCGTGTGTGGCGACGCCCACGCCGACTCGTCGGCGCCATTGCACCAGTTGCGGCGTTCTTCATCGCCTGGGATCTCTGGGCCACCAACCGTGGCGACTGGGGCTTCGCGGACCGGTACACGATCGGCTGGACCCTACCCGGCGGGATGGCGGTGGAGGAGATCCTGTTCTTCGTGACCGTCCCCGTGTGCGCGCTGCTGACGCTCGAGACCGTCCGCAACATGCTCGCCGGCACGACGCCGCTGCAACGATGGGTCACGGCACGTCGGCTGAGGGCACGCTGATGCCGGTCTATCCGGCCCTCGCCGTCTCCGCTGCGATCGTGGTCATCGTGCTCGAGCTCGTTGTCTTCCGATCCAGGCTGTTTCGCAGTCGCGCCTACTGGATCTCGATGGTGATCGTCTTTGGTTTCATGGTCGCCGTCGACGGATGGCTGACCAAGCTGTCCGCACCTATCGTGATCTACAACGACGCCAACACCACCGGCATCAGGCCGATCTGGGACATCCTGACCGAGGAATACGCCTACGCATTCGCCATGCTGACGATGGTCATCCTGTTGTGGGATCGCCGGTCGGACACACCCCCAGACGAGGAGTCATCCGAATGAGAGCACTTGCGTTGATCGCCACAGGACTCGCCGCATTCGTGGCGATGGAGGGCATCAGTTACGCGACCCATCGCTGGGTCATGCACGGCGCTGGGATGCGCTGGCACCGCAGCCATCATGCGCCCTCGACGACACGGCTCGAGGCCAACGACGTCTTCCCGGTGGTGTTCTCGGTGTTCGGGATCGCGCTGTTCGCTGCGGCCTCGGCCCTGGACAATGTGCCGCTGTTCTGGGCGGCCGGCGGGGTCACGTTGTACGGCGCGGTGTACCTGTTCGTGCACGACATCTACATCCATCACCGCCTGCCGGTCGAGGTGGACGACCGCCGCTACCTGATCTGGGTGCGCGACTCGCACCGCATCCACCACACCCTCGGCGGCGAGCCCTACGGGATGCTGTTCCCGGTCGTGTCCGCAGCTCGCCGGTCCCGTGCCGCCGAGATCGAGGCCCGTCGCGAAGAGCGCCTGTCCAGCAGCCTCGACACTCGGAGTCGGTTGTAGCGCTGGATCGCGATGAACGGTGCGTTGACGGCGAGGCCGTAGGCGACCATCACCCCGGTGATCCAGAGCGGGTTCCAGAGCACGAACACCGGCGCCGCGACCGCTGCCATCCAGTGTCCCATCTCGGCGCGCCGTGTCGCTGCAGCGAACTCAGCGAGACCCGTGTCCGACGTCCCGGGAAGGGTCCGCTTGGACAACCCTCCGGCGAAGACGGCGCCGGCCTCGGGCAGCCGGTCCTTCCAGGCGTGCACACCCAGGATCCGCCAGACCCGCCCCGAACGCTCCCAACTGCGCAGGCTCGTCAGCCAGGTGTCCCGGTCGCAGAAGCCAGCGGACAGCCGATGCGCTGCGTATCCGGTACCGGCGTGGATGACTGCCCAGGCGGCGATGTCGAGCCCGAGCATCGGCCAGTTGCCGAGCTGGACGAGCGGCATCATCGTCCGCTGCGGTCCGTCGAGGTCAGCACGGCACGACCGCGCCACTGGACCGGTCGTCGCATCACCGCCAGCACCATCGCCCGTCCGAAGATGATGACGAAGAACACCAGCGGGACCATGAACACGATGGCAGTGGCCGCACCGAAGGACCCGATGCTGCGCAGCATCGTGGCGATGTGCACCGTGACCGCGAGCCATGCGATCGAGGCCGCGACCGGGCGTGCGCCGCCCGTGACCCAGCCAATGACTCCGCCGATGAACGCTGTCTCCACTGCGGCGACCGCCATCACCCAGAGCACCGACGGCACGACTCGGGACGCCGGCGCTCGCGACGCACCGGTGGCGATGTTCTTGCTCCAGCCCTGCACCAGCGAGCGCAGGCCATTCGGGTACATCCGGAACCCGACGTGCTGCCCGCCCAGTACGCAGGTGACCGCGAGCGCTGCGTCGGCGTAGCGAGCGGCGAGGGCGATGTCCTCGACGATCTCACCGCGCACCGACTCGTGCCCGCCGACGCGCCGGTAGTCGTCGACGCTTGTGACCAGGCACGGACCGAAGGCGACGCGGACCCGCGACGCAACGCGGAGACCGAACGCCCCGGAACCCATCAGCGAGGCCAGGTTGAACACTGCCGACAGCCGTTCGTACGCCCGACGGACGCGGTGGTACGGCTGCACCGACACCAGACCGCCGACCGCAGCGTGGGTCGAGACGAGCGCGTCGAGGGCATCGCAGGACAGCCACGTGTCCGCGTCGAGGAACATCAGCGTCGCCGTCTCGGCCCGCTGCGCCCCGAGATGACAGGCCCAGTTCTTGCCGACCCAGCCGGAGGGCAGCGGTGCGGCGGTCAGGACCACGGCGCCGAACGAGGCGGCGACATCGGCTGTGCCGTCGGTCGAGCCGTCGTCGACGACGATCACCTCGGCGGGCCGCTGGCGGCTCGCCGCCAGCGAAGCGAGCAGCCGGGGCAGGTTGTGGGCCTCGTCGCGCGCCGGGATGATCACCGACACCTCCCGGGCGCCGGCGCGGACGCCGTTGTCGCCGACCCCGTCATCACCGACCCCGTCGTCGGTCGCGGACCGGAGCCGGCGCGGGGAGTTCAGCGTCCAGACGCCGAGGACGAGTGCGATGAGGGCGAGAACGACCGGCACGCGGACGCTCAGTTCCGGCGCATCGCGACCTGCGCCACCGTGGCCACCTTGTGCAGCGTCGAGACGTG
>JANXUX010000324.1 GCA_025351965.1 Actinomycetes bacterium
CCCACGCGACGGCATCCACGCTCCTTGGGAGTTACTCAATGTCAGACATCTTCCGGCAGGAGGCCCAGCGCCAAGCCCGGCTCCGGATGCACGGCGGCCGCACCCGGCCCGGTACCGACGCGCACCGTCCGGAGCGGCTGACCATCACCGGCGTCACCCCGAGCGTGTCCGAGGGGGCGTACCCTTCCAAGCGCGTCGTCAGCGACGTGGTCGAACTCGCCGCGGTCGTGGTGTGCGACGGCGCGGTCGAGATCGGGGCTCAGGTCCGCCTGACGGGTCCGTCGGGCAACGAGCAGACCGTGCCGATGAGCCGTCAGACGGGCTACCGCTTCACCACGGATGTCGCGCTCACGGAGATGGGCTCGTACATGTTCGTCGTCGAAGCCTGGATCGATCGCGCGGCGACCTTGCGCTCCAAGATCGCGCGCAAGCACGCAGCGGGCCAGACGACGCTGAACGAGGAGGAGGAACTTCGTCTGCTCGACGAGCCGCTGTCGGACCACGTCACCAGCCGGGTCGAGCAGATCACCGTCGACCGTCTGC
This sequence comes from Actinomycetes bacterium, assembly GCA_025351965.1. GTDB lineage: Bacteria > Actinomycetota > Acidimicrobiia > Acidimicrobiales > Ilumatobacteraceae > WLMZ01. The sequence continues at coordinate 544 of JANXUX010000324.1, forward strand.
TCGCGTCGTTCGCCGGATGGTACGAGTTCTTTCCCCGCTCGACCGGCCCCTCACCATCGGAGCCCGGAACGCTGCGGACCTCGATCGACCGGCTCGACTACGTCGCATCGATGGGGTTCGACATCGTCTACCTGCCACCGATCCATCCGATCGGGCGGGCGCACCGCAAGGGCGTCAACAACGCCGCCGAGGCCCGACCCGGTGACGTCGGCAGCCCTTGGGCCATCGGTGCGGCTGAGGGCGGCCACACATCCGTCCACCCGGACCTCGGCACGCTCGACGACTTCGATGCACTGGTGCGATCCGCGGCGGAGCGCAACCTCGAGATCGCAATGGACATCGCCTTCCAGTGCAGCCCCGATCACCCGTGGGTACTCGAGCATCCCGAGTGGTTCCAGATCCGGCCAGACGGAACGATCGCATATGCCGAGAATCCGCCCAAGCAGTACCAGGACATCGTCCCGTTCGACTTCGACTCCGAGCATTGGCGCGAGTTGTGGGTCGCGCTCGCCGACGTCATCCGCTTCTGGCACGGTCGCGGCGTGCGGGTGTTCCGGATCGACAACCCGCACACCAAACCGTTCCAGTTCTGGGAGTGGGTCATTGCCGAGATCAAGGCTGATGACCCAGGCGTCGTCTTCCTCGCCGAGGCGTTCGCCCACCCGGACGTGATGCTCCAGCTGTCTCGGGTGGGGTTCTCGTTGTCGTACACGCACTTCCCGTGGCAGCACAGTCCGTACGAACTCGAGCACTACTCGCGTCTGCTGAGCGACGGAGACCGCGCCGAGTTCTTCCGCGGCAGTTCGTGGGTCAACACCCCCGACATCCTCACCGAGGAGCTCCAACAGGGCCTGCGCCAGACCTTCGAGTCCCGTCTCGTGCTCGCCGCGACCATGAGCGCGTCCTACGGTGTCTACGGCCCGGTCTTCGAGTTGCAGGTGGCTGATGCTCATCACGGCGAGGAGTACCAGGACGGCGAGAAGTACGAGGTGCGGTCTTGGGATCTCGATGCGGACGGGTCGCTGCGCGGCTTGATCCAACGACTGAACGAGATCCGCAAGCAGTACGTGTCCCTGCAGCACGATCGTTCGCTCGTGTTCCACCACTGCGACAACGAACGCCTGGTGGTGTATTCCAAGACCGCGCCGCGCCGCATCGGCACCACCGGTGATCCCGCGCCCATCCTTGTCGTCGCGAACACCGACCACTACAACGCCCACGACGGCTACGTGCGCCTCGACCTGCGCGCGCTCGGCGCCGACTTCGCAGGCGCGTTGGCCGAGGACGGCAGGTTCGAGGCTCACGACCTGCTCACCGGCCAGCGCCACATCTGGCGCGGCGCCGACAACTACGTCCGTCTCGATCCGTGGGTGCAGCCCGCTCACGTGTTCGCCCTGCGACGACTCGACGACTCCGACCAGCAGAGGGAACTGTCATGAACGAGCAATGGTTCCGTGACGTCGTCATCTACCAACTCCACGTCCGCTCGTTCGCCGACAGCAATGGTGACGGCACGGGTGACTTCGACGGACTGACCAGCCGGCTCGATTACCTCGTCGACCTCGGCATCGACGCGATCTGGTTGCTCCCGTTCTTCCCGTCGCCGCTGCGCGACGACGGCTATGACATCGCCGACTACGAGTCCGTCAACCCCTCGTACGGCGACATGGCATCGTTCAAACGGTTCCTCAAGGCCGCGCACGACCGCGGCCTGAAGGTCATCGTCGAGCTCGTCATGAACCACACGTCCGATCAGCACGCGTGGTTCCAGCGGGCTCGGCGCGCGCCGGCCGGGAGCCGGCACCGCAACTACTACGTGTGGAGCGACACGACAGAGAAGTACACCGACGCGCGGATCATCTTCCAGGACTTCGAGACGTCGAACTGGGCGTGGGACCCGGTTGCCGGATGTTATTACTGGCACCGCTTCTATTCGCACCAGCCCGACCTGAACTTCGACAGTCCGGATGTGCGCCGGGAGATGTTCCGCATCTTCGACAAGTGGTTCAAGCTCGGCGTCGACGGCGTCCGCCTCGATGCAGTGCCGTACCTGTTCGAACGCGAGGGGACCAGCTGCGAGAACCTGCCCGAGACCCACGCGTTCTTGCGCCAGCTGCGTGCGCACATGGACGAGAACTACCCCGACCGGATGCTGTTGGCCGAGGCCAACCAGTGGCCCGAGGACGCCGTCGAGTACTTCGGCGACGGCGACGAATGCCACATGGCGTTCCACTTCCCGGTCATGCCCCGCCTGTTCCTGGCCCTGCAGATGGAGAGCCGCACGCCGATCGTCGACATCCTCGAGCAGACGCCGGCGCTGCCCGTCGGCTGCCAGTGGGCGCTGTTCTTGCGCAACCACGACGAGCTGACCCTCGAGATGGTGACCGACGAGGAGCGCGACTACATGTGGCGCCGCTACGCCGGTGACCCGCGCATGCGCGTCAACGTCGGCATCCGCCGTCGCCTGTCGACCCTGCTCCAGGATGACCGCCGCAAGGTGGAGTTGCTCAACGCGCTCCTGCTCTCGCTCCCCGGCACGCCGACGATCTACTACGGCGACGAGATCGGGATGGGTGACAACGTCTACCTCGGTGACCGCGACGCGGTCCGCACGCCGATGCAGTGGAGTGGCGACCGCAATGCCGGCTTCTCGCCCGGCGATCCGCAGCGCCTGTTCCTGCCGCTGATCACCGACTCCCAGCACCACTACGAATCGATCAACGTCGAGGCGCAACGAAAGAACCCGTCGTCGCTGTGGTGGTGGATGCGCCGGATGATCGCGATGCGTCAGCGCAACCCGGTTTTCGCTCGCGGCGAGATGACCATCATCGACAGCGACAACACCAAGGTCCTCACGTTCCTGCGCAGCATGGAGGACCACGATGGTGAGACCTACGACGACGTGCTCGTCGTCGCCAACCTGTCCCGTCATGCCCAGCAGGTCTGCATCCCGCTCGCCGGATATGCCGGTGTGTCACCGGTCGAGTTGGCGGGGGGCGCGGTGCTCTCGCCGATCGAGGAGGCGGACTACCGCATCACCCTCGGACCACACGACGTGTTCTGGTTGCGCCTCGCCAGTCCGGTGTACGGCGAGCTCGCCGCGACGCGGCCCGGTGCTGCATCGATGGCCGGGCTGTCGATCATGCCGCTTCGCCTGCCGCTCGACCGTCGTTCGACCGCAGCATTGCTGGCCGCGGCCCGTTCTTTCATCGCCGAGCAGCGATGGTTCGGTGACCGAGCCCGCACGATCACCGACACAGCGATCGTCGATGCGGTCGAGCTGAACGATTCGCTGTGGTGGGTCCTGGTCCAGATCGACTTCGACAGTGGCGAACCAGCGCAGTACGCCCTGGTGCTGAGCCCAGAGGGAGCAGACCCCGAGTTCGCCGGAGATGTCGCCCGGATGATCCTGCGCGCAGAACGTGAGCCCGGCAAGAACGGTTCGCTCGTCGGCGTTCCGATCGGTCGTGTCGTCGGCCGGCGGATGGATGTCCCCGAGTCGAAGTTGCTCGGCGCCGAGCAGAGCAACTCATCGGCCATCGTCGGCGACCAGTGGGTACTCAAGCTCCTGCGTCGTGTCGAGGCCGGGGTGCATCCCGAGGTCGAGATCCTGGAGCACCTCAACGCTGTCGGGTTCCCGAACGTCGCCCCGCTCGTCGGGACGTTGGCCTACTCGCCGACCAACCTCGGTGAGCCCACGACCGTCGCCACGTTGGTCGGTCTCGTCCGCAACGACGGCGAGGCCTACACGACCGTGATCGACCAGTGCGCGCACTTCTTGGAGTGGGCGGCGACGCTGTCGGCGACCGGCGTCGGGCCGGCGTCGTCGCCTGCACTGATGGACGATGGTGCGGTGCCCGAAGAACTCACCGAGGTGTTGGGTGAGGCAATCGCACTCGCCGACCTGCTCGGTGTGCGTACGGCCGAATTGCACATGGCCCTCGCCGCTGCGGACTCCGCACGGATGCGGCCGCAGGTGTTCAACGCCCATGCTCAGCGATCGTTCTACCAAGCGATGCGCACCGAGGCCAAGGCCACCGCCGCAGCACTGCGGACCGCCGCAGCGTCGAACCCGGTGCTGATCGATGCGGGCGCCACCGCGGCGCTCGGCGCGGAGATCGAGCGGGCGATCATGGCCCGCTGCGAGCCGCTGCTGCACCACCAGATCGACGGCATGCGGATCCGCGTCCACGGTGATCTCCACCTCGGCCAGATCCTGGTTCGCGGTGGCGACGTCTCCTTCATCGACTTCGAGGGTGAGCCGAGCCGGCCGCTGGGCGAGCGCTGCATCCGACGCACGCCGGTCGTCGACGTCGCCGGAATGGTCCGCTCGTTCGGCTATGCCGCCGATGCCGCGCTGCGCTCCGCCGTCGAGCGAGGTCTGGGCAGCATCGAGTCGCTCGATCCCTGGGCGCGCAGCTTCGAGGCGTGGTGTGCTCAGCGTTTCGTGTACTCATACCTCCCACCGATCGAGACGGCGGACGTGCTGCCCACGGAGACGAGCGACACCGGTCTGCTGCTCGACGTCGCCATCATCCAGAAGGCCGCCTACGAGCTGCGCTACGAGATCGGTCACCGCCCCGACTGGGTCGGCGTGCCGCTGGGGGCCCTGCAGCGAATGCTCGGCATCGGCTGACACCGCTGAGCTCTGACGCGGCACGGCGCCGGCGTCGTTCGACTCAGCTCGTGTGGAGCAGGATCACGACCTGATCCGTGGCGACCGACACGGTGCACTCGCCTCCGTCGTCGGTTGCCGGCGACGGCTCGTCCCCGTTGGACATCAACACAGTTGCATCGGGCCGGACGGCCACTGAGGTCGGCTCACCGAGGTTGACCACGATCGACAGCGTGCCACGTTCGATGACGAGACCGTCGCTGCCGGAGTCATGGTGCACGGTGGTTGCCGAAGCTCGTCCGTCGCGCAGGTCGGTGTGCTCGGCACGCAGCGCGATGAGTCGTCGATACCAGTCCAGGATCCGGGCGTGCAGCGGCTCGCTGCGCTCGCCCCATCCGAGCCGGGAGCGGTTCCATGTCTCTCGGTCCTGCGGGTCGGGGACGTCTTCGGGGTCCCAGCCGAACGCGGCGAACTCGGACCGGCGACCCTCGCGAACGGCGTTGCCGACCTCTTCGTCATCGACATCGGTGAAGTATTGGAACGGCGCCGATGCCGCCCACTCCTCGCCCTGGAACAGCATCGGAACGAAGGGCGAGGTGAGCAGAATTGCGGCGGCGATCTCGAGTCGCTCCGGCGAGACGAGGTGGGCGAGGCGCTCACCGGTCGCCCGATTGCCGATCTGGTCGTGGTTCTGGACGAAGCACACGAACCGTGAGCGGTCCATGTCGCCGACCCCACGCCCGTGGGTGCGCTCACGGGACGGAGCGAACTTGCCGCCGAACACGTAGACGTCGTTGAACGCCTCGGCGACGTCGTCGAGGCCCGTGAAGTCGCTGTAGTAGCCGTCCTGCTCGCCGGTCATCGCGACGTGCACGGCGTGGTGGAAGTCGTCCGACCACGCCGCGTCGAGCCCGTAGCCGTACGCCTCGTTCGAGCGCACGAGCCGGGGGTCGTTGAGGTCGCTCTCGGCGATGACCCACACCGTGCGGGCCGTGCGGCGGCCGGCAGCATGGACCTGATCCCCGAGCTCGTCGAGGATGTGCACGGCGGACTCATCGTGGAGGGCGTGCACGGCGTCGAGTCGCAACCCGTCGACGTGATAACCGAGCACCCACTGCAGCGCGTTGTCGACAATGAAGCGGCGGACTTCGTCACTGCCGGGGCCGTCGAGGTTGACGGCGTCACCCCAGCGTGAGTGGTGGGCGCTGGTGAAGTACGGGCCGAACTCGCGCAGCGAGTTGCCGACCGGGCCGAGGTGGTTGTAGACCACGTCGAGCACGACTGCGACGCGTCGCGAGTGGCACGCATCGACAAGACGACGCAGTCCGTCTGGACCGCCGTACGTCTCCTGCGGCGCGTACAGGTTGACTCCGTCGTAGCCCCATCCCCGTTCACCCGGGAACGTCGCGACCGGCATGATCTCGATCGCGGTGACACCGAGATCGACAAGTTCGTCGAGATTGCCGATGACACCATCGAAGGTGCCTTCGGGCGAGAACGTCCCGACGTGGAGCTCGTAGACGACCGCCGACGCGAGCGGGAATCCGCTCCAGTCCTCGTCGGTCCACTCGAACACCGAATGGTCGACGGTCTGCGACCAGCCCTCCGGGCCTCCGGGCTGGCGCGGTGAACGCGGGTCGGCGAAGGTGTGCTCGCCGACGGCAAACCGGTACAGCGCGTCCGGACCGAGGTCGTTGGTCGATTCCCACCATCCCGCCTTGCCGGGTGCGTCGTCCGCAGCCACCATCGGGTGACGGCCGTCGGGGGTGTCCAACTCGATCGCCTCGACGTTCGGGGCCCACACGCGTACGACGCTCATCAGCCGACACCTCCGACGATCGTGTCGGATCTGACCAGGACGGCTACTCCGCACGGTCCGGCGATCCTCGACACGAGGACGACACCGTTGCAGGACGTTCCGGCGCCGCCACCGCCTCCGCCTCGACCAGTGCCGACGAAGGTTCCGGCGAGCGCGTCGTGCCAGTCGCCGCGTGGCAGCGTCAGCGTCGTGTCGCCCCATCCGTCTCGGTCGAGCGCGACCGGACGGACCGCAACGACGGCGACGACGCGCTCACCGCGGCAGAATCCGAGCGTCGTCGTGGACAGCGACCCCGTCAGCGACAGCGGGAGGTACGAGGCACTCGGACCCGTGAACGCGTCGACGGCCGAGCGACGGATCTGGAGCAGCCGGCGGGTCAGCCACAGCTTGGTGGCCCCGACGTCATCGGCATCGAGTGGTGGCGGATCCGATGCGCGGTCGAGATCATCGAGCACAAGGGTCCTGGTCGCGTAGTCGACCGCGGCGCGGTTGTCGGGATCGACCAGGCTCGACGTCCACAGCTCGCTGCCCTGGTAGAAGTCGGGGATACCGGGGCCGAGTGCTTTCAGGACGAGCTGTCCGAGCGCACCCACGCGCGCTGCTGGGCGGAACCTCGTGATCCATGCATCCAACTCGGCCTGGAAGTGCGGGTCCGCCTCGAGTGCATCCGAGAACGCGTGGAGCACGTCTTCGGCAGCGGTGGGATGGAGCCACGAGGTGACTTGTTTGGCCTCGCGCATCGACTTCTCCAGAACGGTCCGCAGGCGGTCCGTGGGGATTGGATGGGCGCCGACCAGCGTCTGGTAGAGCAGGTACTCCATCGTCCGGTCCGGGTTCGCTCCGGCCCACTTCGGCTCGTTGCGTGTACGCCAGCGCTGCACCTGCTCGGCCCACTCGCCGGGGACCTCGCTGAGCAGTGCGATGCGCGAGCGCACGTCCTCGGAGCGCTTGGTGTCGTGGGTCGAGGTCGAACTCATCGTGCGCGGGTGGGCTGCGGCGGTGCGTTCGGACTCGGCGTGGAACTGGGCGATCGTCATCCCGAACTCGGAGGGATCGGCGCCGACCTCGTTCAACGCGAGCAGGCGGGGGTAACGGTAGAACACCGTGTCCTCGACACCCTTGGCCATCGCTGGTCCGCTCAGCTGTTGGAAACGGGCGACGAACTCGAGGGCGTTCGTATCACCGGGATCGCCGGCGAGCATGCGCCCGAGGAACTGCAGCAGCGATGCGTCGACACCGGGCTCGATGCCAGCGGCGTCGATGACGAGCTGTTCGAGGATGACGGCGTCTGCATCGGACACGACGGCGCTGCTGTTTGCGGACGAGCCGGTGACGTAGGTGCGGTACACCGGCATCGCTGCGAGCATCGCCTCGACAGCGAGTCGTACGTCGCGCCGGCTGAAGTCGCGCGTGTTCACGCTCGTCTGGCAGACCTGCACCGCGAGTTCCGTCAGGCGGCTCACCTCGGTGCCCAGCAGATCACGCAGTACGAGTCGCTTGCAGTCGACGACACGATCGGCGTAGGGCTGATCGTCGTCGACGAACGACTCGAAGGTCGCGGTCATCGCGGCCTCGGCCGCAGGATCGACGTAGACACCGGTCATCCGGCGCATCACGTCGTATCCGGTCGTGCCGTCGACCGGCCAGCTCGTCGGGAGTTTCTCGCCGGGCTCGAGGATCTTCTCGATGGTGATCCACGCATCGGGCGCTGCGGCGCGCAGGTCGACGAGGTAGCCGGCCGGATCGCGGAGGCCGTCCGGATGGTCGATACGAAGACCCTGGACGTCGCCGGAACGCACCCAGCCCAACGTCCGCTCGTGGACGGTGGCGAACACCTCGGCGTCCTCCACCCGTACGCCAGCGAGCGTGGTCACATCGAAGAAGCGGCGGTAGTTGAGCTCGTCGCGGGCCACCCGCCAACACGCCAGCCGGTAGTGCTGCTGTTCGAGGACGGCGTGGATGTCGGAGTGTGTCTCATCCACTTCACCCTGGTCGTCATCGACAACCGTGGTCGGCGCGACGGGAAACCGGAGGTCGCCGTAGTGGATCTCGCGCTCGCCCGACGACGGATCGGTGACCAACGTGATCGCACCCGACGCCAACTCGTCGGCGTAGTCGCCCCCCAGCACCGGCACGAGGATCCGGCCGTGGAGCCTGGATTCGTGCGCATCCCAATCGACATCGAAGAAGCGAGCGTCGGCGCTGGTCGGTCCGTTGCGCAGCACGTTCCACCACCGCTGGTTGGTGGCAGCGTCGGCGACCGAGACGTGGTTGGGTACCACGTCGACGACGTTGCCCATCCCGTGGTCGCGCAGGGCGGCGTGGAACCGGAGGAGTGCTTGCTCGCCGCCGAGCTCACGGCTCACCGTGGAGTGGTCGACAGTGTCGTAGCCGTGGGTCGAGCCCGTCGCAGCCGTGAGGTACGACGACGTGTAGACGTGGCTGATGCCGAGGCGGGCGAGGTACGGCACGAGCTGGGCGGCGTCGTCGAGGCCGAACGTCGGGGTGAGCTGGACCCGGTACGTCGCGACGAGCGGGGGGGATTCGACCATGACTCCGTTTGGTACCCGAGGGTGTCGCGCCTGAAACTCGCCCTACGTGTTGCGGGCGGACTCGAGGGCGTCGAGGACTCGGTCGACGTCGACGGGTCGGGGTAGGCCGATGCGGTGGACGCGGGGCATCCCGAACGACATGCAGTCGCGCACGACGATGCCGGTCGGTGCCAACACAGCGCGCAGTCCCGGGCTGTCGTCGAGCAGCAGCCACGGTGCGATGCCCGGCCGCACGCTGTAGCCGAGTGCGGTGACGGCACCGGCGAACGTGGCGCGGTGTTCGGCGATCCGTGCCGCAGTCGTTGCCAGATCGGTGCGCGGGAGGAGTTCGGTGACCACTGCGAGGGCGAGGGCGTTCACAGACCAGCGCGGCTGGGCGTGGCGGACCCGGCCGGCCGCCGCAGCGTCTGGCGCGATCACGTAGCCGATGCGTACACCCGGGCAGGCCCACAGCTTGGTCAGCGACCCGACCCGCCACGACGCATCGTCGCCGCGGGTCCACGAGCCCATGGTCATCGGCCAGAACGCTTCGTCCCACACCACAGCAGTGTGGTCATCGGGCGCGACCGTGCCGAGTGGACTCGACGGGTTGGATCGCCAGCGGCCACCGGTGGCGTCGTCGCCGGTGCGGAGATGCCGTCGGTAGAGCGAGAAGTCCGGGTCGATCACCAATCCGTCGCCGACCTCGGAGGCAACGAGTGCAATCGCTTCCGATCCACCGTTGGTCAGCACGACCCGGCGTGGATCGACGTCGAGATGTCGGGCGAAGAGCGCGGCGACGGATTCAGGATCCGGATAGGAGTCGAGGGCGGCGAGTCCGGCGATGCGACGGGTGATCTCCACGATGTCTGAGGCGAACGGATTCAGGCTCGCCGACAGGTCCAACACCTGCTCGACCGGCACGCCGAGGTCGCGTGCGACGCCACGACCGTCGCCGCCGTGCTCCCCGGGCGGTCGGAGGCCTGCTTCGTCTCCGGTCGCGCCCATCCGCGGTCAAGATACCGCGAGCCGGCCGGGGGCCTTGCCATCTTGTCCGTGACGGCCCAGCCCGCGGCTGGAACGTCGGCGTGGTCCAGTTCCTGAACAGCGTCACGTGGAAGATCGGTGAGAAGAAGCTGGCCGACCCCGGCTCGCGCGGCGCCCTACAGCCCATCGTCGTCAGTTGCCTGCGGTCGTTGCGGGGTCCGTGATCGGCGCGAAGATGGGGCCTGTGATGGCGACAGTCGTCGGGACCGTGGCGAGTGGCGCCGTAGCGGGTGCGGCTGGAACGAATGTGGTGGAGCCCGCACCGTCGAGCAGGGTGTCGCCCTGTTTCACACCGAGGAAACCGCCGGCCTGCGAACGTGGCGAGCCGATGAGGCGCAATCCGGCCGCTGCGCACGGCCGTTGGCCCGAACCTGACGCTTCGTCGCACAACCAGTCATCACCGGAGGAGTCGCGCACGACGACGCCTTCGACGAACACGCGGGTTCCATCCGGACAGGTGAGCGTTCGTGCGACGCTGATCGCACGCATCGCGGGATCGGTGTAGGTGCAAGATCGGCCGCTGGTTGTCACCGGCGTCAGGGTCGCCGAGGTCAGGGTGGGTGGTGTCACGGCGTTGCCGGTCGCAGACGTGACAGCTCCCGGCGTCGGCCCGGTGCCGGATGCGGACGGCACGGCGGCGATCTGCAGCGGCGTCGAGCTCTCGACCGTCGGGCGGTTGCCGGTCTGCGCCGTCACGACGAGCGCGGCTGCGATGCACGCGGCTGCCGCAAGCGCGACGCCGACGCGCAGGCGGTGCCGCGAGCGCTCGGTGGGCGACAACACCCTCGATCGTGCTGTCCCGGCCATCGACCGCGACACCGGCACACGCGTCTCCGCTGACGCCGCCGTCGCCGGCACCACCACGGTTGACCCTGGCACCACCACCTCTGCCACCGATGGCCGCACAACAGGCCCGGCGTCGCGGTGCAATGACGCGAGCGCCCCCTCGGTGTCGGCGAGATCAGTTGCCCGTTGGCGCATCGCCGCGGCGGAGGACATCAGTTCGTGGTGCACGGTCTCGTCGGCAGAGGAGTTGTCGTCGTCGGTCGGGTTGCCGATTCTGTCGTTGTTGGCCATGTCATCCATCGATCTCCACCTCCGTGGCCATCCGGCGGGCGAGCGAGGTCCGGGCGTGGGCGAGTGAGGCCTTGACGGTGCCGTCGGTGACGTCCAAGACCGCAGCGATGTCGGCGATCGAAAGATCCTCGACGTAACGCAGCACCACGGCGGCGCGTTGTCGCTCGGGTAGGGCGCGGACCGCTTCCCACAGGTCCGCCGCCTCGGCGGGCGTAGTGCTCGCCGACACCGCCTCCGGCTCACGGTGACGATGCGCTTCGCGGACGTCGCGGGCGCGACGCCGGCGGACGTCGATGGCCAGGTTCACGGCCACGCGACGCACCCACATGTCCGCGCGGTCGAGGGTTGCGACCCGGTGCCAGTCGCGAAAGGCGCGCAGCATCGCCTCCTGGGTGACATCGCGTGCGGCCTCGACATCGCCGACCATGGCCAGCGCGACGCCGAACAACGATCGGTGATGGGAGCGGAAGAAGTCATCGAACCCACCGTCCGACCGTTCGTCCATCAGCCCCCCAGTCGTGTGATCTCATGCAGACAACACGCCGAACCCACCCGTTCGGTTGAGCCGGCTCGCGTCAGTCTCGTCCAGGACGGCATCGACCGCGTGAATCGATCCTGGAGCGTGGGGCCGTCAGACGGACAGGCGGCCGTTGTCGAGGCACAGGATCTGGTCGGCACGTTCGAAGGCGACGGCACGGTGGGAGACCGCGATGACGGTCATCCCGGCGGCGGCGAGGTTCGACCAGAGCTCCAGCTCGGTCTCGACGTCGAGCGCGCTGGACAGGTCGTCCAGCACCACCAGCTCGGGTGCATGGATCAGTGCCCGCGCCGTGGCGACTCGCTGACGTTGGCCGCCGGACAGTCGCAGGCCGCGCGGGCCGATGGTTGTCGCAGTGCCGTCGGGCATCGCCGCGATGTCGTCGCTGACCGCGGCGAGCTCCAGGGCGATGCGCAGACGCTCATCGTCGACCGGGCCGAGGGCGATGTTCTCGGCGACCGAGTCCGACACCAGCTGCGGCACCTGGGGCAGGAACGCACAGTTCGGCGGGACGAGGAACGCGGCGCGATCGAGCAGGTGTCGGTCGTTCCACAGCACCTCACCGCGCACGTCGGCATGATGGGCCAGGCCGAGGAGCGCACGTAGCAAGGTGGTCTTGCCCGAGCCGATCGGTCCGGTGATCACGGTGAAGGTGCCCCGCCGCAGCTCGAAGTCGATGTCGTGGACCCCAGCGCCGCTGCCGAACACCGCGGTCAGGTCGCGGACGGCGAAGGACTGCAGCGGGATCCGGTCCGGCCGGATGGGTACCAGTCGCGGGCGCACGTCGCGCGGTGCGATCGGCAGCGACCGGGGCGCGACGACGTTGGCCGACAGATCGTCGGCGACGAGAAAACGCATCCGGTCCATCGCCACGCTGAATTGCTTGCGCCGGGCGAGGACTCGACCGACCATGCGCGGCAGGAAGCTCAGCCAGCCGAGGTAGGCGGTGAACAGAGCGAGCCGGCCGACGTCGAACGCGCCGGAGGCGAGCGCTCCTGCGCTGACGAGCAGAACCAGCCCGAGGCCGATGTCGGCGGCGCCCTGGCTGAACGCCTGCACGCCCTCGTCCAGGACGCGGTCGCGTACGGCCGTGTACCGCCGCCGGTCGACGAAGTCACGCAGCTTGCTGAGCGAGGGGTCGACGGCGTTGTTCACCTTGATCGTCGTGGCCGACGCCATCAGGTCACCGACGAGCCCGCTGACCGCCGCTGCGGCGAGTCGGTCGTCGGCGCGGTAGCGCTTGATGCGCGAGTCCAGTGTGCGTGTGGCCAGAGCGACGCCGATCAGCGGCACGACCAGGACGAGCGCCGCGTTGGAATCGACGCTGCCGAGCACGAACCCGGCGAGAACGGTGAAAACGACGCCGGCGGAGACGTCGACCATGCCATCGACGAACATCGTCACGTCCTCGGTGTCGTCACGGAAGTGGGTGACCGCCTCACCCGCGGATCCGACCGGCTGGCCGGCCTCGGGACCGCCGCTCGCCATCTGCGCAGCGAGCAGGTTGGACCGCACGAGGGTCTGCATGTGGACCCAGGCCTGGGTCCAGATCAACGCACCGAAGTGGATCGACGCCATGCGCAGCGCCTCGGAGAGGGCGAGGAGCACAGCGAGCACGTAGACGTGACCGGTGTCGTGGCGCGAGATCGCGTCGAAGCCGCGCCCGAGCAGCCAGCCGTTGGCGACCGGGAACGTGAAGAACAGCACGAAGCACGACCAGCCGACCCAGAACGACTTCGGTTCGTGCTGGCTGACCCGCCAGGCGAGGCGCCAGACGGGCATCGAGGGCACCGCCGCAGTCACGGCAGCACCGGGTCCGCGTCGGCCGGATCCATGTCCAGGGCGAGCTCGAGCAGGTGGCGGAAGCGGCCGTTCGTCAGCTCGGACAACACCGAGCGGTCGCCGTGCTCGACCACCCGTCCGTGGTCCACCACGACGATCTCGTCGACGTGGCGAAGTGTCGAGAGACGATGGGCGATGATCACCGTCGTCCGCCCCGACATCAGTTCGCGGACGCCGGCCTCGATCCGGCTCTCGGTGAGTGGGTCGACCCGGGCGGTCGCCTCGTCGAGCACGACCAGATCCGGATCGCGCAGCCAGACCCGGGCGAGCGCGAGGAGTTGCGCCTCGCCGGCCGACAGCCCAGCGCCGCCGGAACCGAGTGGCCGGTCGATCCCACCCGCGACGAGGGTCTCCAGACCGGCCAGCCGTAGTGCGTTGCGCACGGCTTCGTCGGTCGGGACGGGGTCGAAGAGCGTCACGTTGTCGCGGACGGACCCGGCCACGAGTTCGACCTCTTGAGGGATGAGCGCGACGCGACGGCGGACGTCGGCCAGGGCGATGTCGGTGATCGGAACCCCGCCGAGGGCCAGCGTGCCGTCTGTGGAGTCGACGAGGCGCAACAGCAGGCGCGACAACGTGGTCTTGCCGCTCCCGGTGCGTCCGACGATGCCGACCGATCGCCCCGCGCCGATGTCCAGATCGATGTCGATGAGCACCGGCTCGCTGTCGCCGTAGTCGAACGAGACGTGCTCGAACCGGACCGACAGCGCACCAGGTCCAGGCGCGACCGCGCCGAGATCGATGATCGTGGCCCGCACAGCGAGCAGGTCGATGACCCGCACCATCGCGCCGTTCGCCTTCTGGACCGTCTCCAGTTGGTGGACGACGTCCTCGAGTGGGCGGGCGAGCAGGAGCACGTACTGGAACAGCAAGAACGCCGTACCGACGGTGATCGAGTTGCGGGCGACGAGCAGGCCGCTGACGGCGAGCGTGAGCACCGACCCCGTGGCGACGGCGCCCTGGACGCCCCACCACATCCGCAGGAAGGCCCGCTCGCGTCGGAGCGCGCTGTGCATCGTGTCGGCGCTGTCCTCGACGAAACGCCACATCGCATGCGTGCCGGCGCCGTTGGCGCGCAGGTCCTCGGCGGCGGTCAGCCGTTCCTCGATTCCTCCGTAGAGACGGGCGTAGGAGCCCATCTCGTCCGACGATTCTCCGACGGCGCGGTGCCGGCTGCGCACCACCACCCAGGCGGCGAGCACGACATAGACCGCCATCCCGATGGCGAGCCGCCAGTCGACGAACGCGAGCACGACGAGCATCCCGAAGACCAGAACCGCAGCGCCCACCGCCTTGGGCACCACACGCCCGAGGAAGTCCGACACCGAGGTGACGTCGCCGTCGACCCGTTGGATCAGTTCGCCCGGAGTGTGCCGTCGATGGAACTCGTGATCGAGCCCGAGGACGTGGCGGGCCATGTCCAGGCGGATCTGGTTGGTCGTGCGCCAGGCCGTGATCGTCGCGAACCACGCGACCACGACCGACAGGAACTGCGTCGTCACCGCGATGACCAGGAAGATCACGGCGAGACCGGTGATCCTGGCCGCGGTGGTCCCGTCGGTCGCGAGGTCGACGATGTGGCGCACGACGAGCGGCCCGCCGAGGGACAGCGCCGACGACACGGTCAGCAGCGCCCCGAGGCCGACCCAACGCAGGAGATCGGGTCGGAGCAGCGCCATCAGGGCGCGGAAGCGGGAGGTCTGCGCCCCCGACGGTTTCGGCGCCATCGGAACAGTCTGACCGCACCGGTGCGCTCATCGGCAGTGATTTTCCGATGTCGGGCGTGAACGGTGCTGCGGCCCCGTCGAGCCCCACGAGAGTGGTTCGGTTCAGGCGTCTTGCCGGGCGCGCGCACACCACCGTGGTGACCGCTCGGTCGTGCCGGCCAGGACGAGGATGCGGGTCCGGGGCATGGGTCGCGAACGTCAGGCGTGCCGTGGTCGGCGTGGGTAGGGTGACGGCGCGTCCCAGGGAACTTCGGTGTGAATCCGAGGCTGTACCCGCAACTGTCACCGGGGAGCGAACCTCCATGCAATGGTCACGGCCCTCTCGGGGTTGGAAGGCCGGGGGCGAGCCCTGATCCGGGAGCCAGGACACCTGTGCCGTGAACCGAGTATCTCGACCGGGAGCAGTCACACATGTCCACGTCTTCATCCGTCTCTGTGGCGGCATCACCGCTGCCACCATCCACGCTGCCACCAGCGGCCTCGGCAACGGCGCTCGCCGACGTCCTGACCCAGGTCGAGGCCACCGTCGGCTACCTGCGCTGCAGCACGACCACTGTGCCCGGTACCACCGCCGGCCTCGAGCCCGTCGAGTGGCTGTCCTGTGCCGAGCTGATCGCCGAACCCCGGCGGTTGGCCGACGTCATCCGCTCGACCATGCCCGGCCGGGGCACGCACCAGGAGTCCGTCGCGGTGTCGCTGTTCGTGCAGAGCTACGCCTTCCGGATCGGTGCCCTCGTGCTCGCCCCCTACGCGCTGGGCCTTCCCGTGCCCAGCTGCTCACCGGCTCACACGTTCGTGCGGCTGACCCGGCACCGCCCCGGTGGCGTCGCGGTCACCGATCCCGCCGTGAATGACCGTTCGGTCGATCAGCTCGTCGGCGCGCTGCTCGGCCAACATCTGGCGCCGTTGATCGCGTCGACGAGCTCGGTGGTCACGATCGGCCGCCGGCTGCTGTGGGGCAATGTCGCTGCGTCGTGCGCGACCGTGTTCCGAGCGATAGAGGGTGCCGACGGCGTGGACGCAGTTGCCGTCCGACGCCGCGCAGAGGCGTTTCTCGCGGCCGCGGACTCCTGGCTGAAAGGCCTCGGCTGGTTCGAGGTCCTCCCGCCCGGGCCGGCCCCCGGTGCGGATCAGTGGCGCTGGCAGCGCACCAACTGCTGCCTCTACTACCAGTGCTCCGGAGCGTCGAAGTGCGACGACTGCAGCCTGGACCGCATCCTTGCGCAACCGACCAGCACCGTGGCGGCGACGGTGTCGGCATGATCTGGTTCCTCACCACAGCAGCGTCCGAAGTCCTCGCCATCCGCAGGGCGATGGACGACCTGCCCGAGAGCTTCCCGGCGATCCGCGCCGGATCCCCGTACGGCACCACGTCGACCTCGACGGTGCCCGTGCGCTCGAGCGCACGATCCGGCTGCAACTGCAGTGACCGCTCCCGAATCTCCACGGGACGATTCGGCGAGGCCGACCCTGCCGCATCCACCGGCTCTCGGCCGGTCGATCCATCAGAGTGGCAGCGGGTGCGAGCAGCCGTGACGGATCCACAGGTTCAGGACCGGCGTATCCAGCACGGTCTGCCCAGAAATCTACGTGGCGCGCTGCAGATCTGCGGCTGCACGAGCGACGCCGGCAAGTCAACGTTGGTCACCGGAATGTGCCGGCTACTCGCCCGCAACGGCATCTCGGT
>JANXUX010000356.1 GCA_025351965.1 Actinomycetes bacterium
CGGCACCGCGCAGGTCAGCGGCGGTGATCTCGGTGCCGCGGGGGATCGCCCTGCCGGCGACGACGATGGTCGTGGTCGTGTCGGCACGCTGCTGCCAGATCACGGCGGCGAGCGCGCAGCCGGCGACGAGCATGACGCCGAGCACCACCTCGGGCAACCGCATCGAACGGGTCCGGGCCCGCCCGAGCGACCGCACGGGCGGCCGGCCACCCGCTGGCGCCGGTGTGCGCCGAGATCGGGCGTTCGGGTCACCGGTACCGGCGGCGGTAGCGGAGCGTTGCCGGCGCGATGCGCCCGGCGCAGACCCCGATGGCAGGGACGCACGTGCCTCGGCGGCGCGTGCCCGGCGTCGTGCAGCGTCGCCGTTGGACGAGGCACCGGTTCCCGACGCACTGGTTCCGACAGCCCCGACGGAGTCCGCCCGCCCATCTGTCACGACACCGATCGATCCGCCATCCGCCATGGTCCACCTTCCGCCTCGGCGCAGATCCCGCGATCTGCACACTCCGTCGGCTGAGTGCTTTCACCTGTCCCGAAGTGGAAAACAAACTCATCGCCGCCGCGGAGTTCACACGTAATGTAGTTCCATCGTCCGATGAACGGCAAGGGGCAGATCCGGGTGAATCGGCGCGCAAGACAGCCGAACATCTCGGTCCGACGGAGCGCCGTAGCATGGAGCCATGTCGACTGTGGCTCCTCCCCAGACGCTCCCCCAGGCGAACGATCCGTGCTGGTGCGGGAGCGGCCGCAAGTACAAGCGCTGTCACCGCCCGCTCGAGGGTCGCGTGATGCAGGGCGAGATCAGCCCGTACCGACCGGTGCCGGCGCACATCGCCCGACCCTCCTACGCCGACACCGGCAGGGTCGAGCGATGGGACGAGCCGCGTGTGAAGTCGCCCGAGATCATCGGGCGCATGCGCCACTCGGGCAAGGTCGCGGCCGAGATCCTGCGTCTCGCCGGCGCGATGGTGGCACCCGGTGTGACCACCGACGTGATCGACGTCTACGTGCACGACCTGACCATCGAGCGCAACGCCTACCCGAGCCCGCTCAACTACCACGGCTCCCGCAAGAGCGTGTGTACGAGCGTCAACGAAGTCATCTGCCACGGCATCCCCGACAGCCGCGCCCTGCGCGACGGCGACATCATCAACATCGACGTCACTGCCTACCTGGGTGGCGTGCACGGAGACAC
Organism: Actinomycetes bacterium; assembly: GCA_025351965.1. Taxonomy (GTDB): domain Bacteria; phylum Actinomycetota; class Acidimicrobiia; order Acidimicrobiales; family Ilumatobacteraceae; genus WLMZ01. The sequence goes on from JANXUX010000356.1 coordinate 1,196, forward strand.
CAACGCGACGTTCTTCGTCGGTGACGTGGACCCGGAGAGCCGTAAGCTCGTCCAGGTCACCGAGGAGTGCATGTGGAAGGGCATCGAGGCCGTGCGTCCCGACCGCCCGGTCAGCGACATCGGCAAGGCGATCGAGGACCACGCCAAGAAGTTCCGCTACGGCGTGGTCAAGGCGTTCGTCGGCCACGGCATCGGCGAGCAGTTCCACACCGACATCCAGATCCTGCACTACGCCGACACGCGCGGGAGCACCACCATCATGCGCCCCGGGATGACGTTCACGATCGAGCCGATGATCAACCTCGGCACCTGGCAGCACCGGATGTGGGACGACGACTGGACCGCAGTCACCGCCGATGGCAAGCGCACCGCGCAGTTCGAGCACATGATCCTGGTCACCGACGACGGCTTCGACGTACTCACGGGCGGCGAAGGCGCCGTGTCGCCGTACGCACCCTGGAAACGCTGACGCCTTCGGCAGCCGGTGGCGCGTGCTCGGGTCCCGCTGACGCGACTTGAGCATCGTTGACGAGATCTTGACCAGCCCATAGAGCAGCCACCGGCCGAGCCGATGAAAGCTTGCGTGACTTCGACATCCTTTGCCGACGACAGCTGGGGACGACGTGCCGAGCGGCTGCTGCCCAAGGGCAGCCGGCTCTCACCACGGGTGTGGGAACGTCGCCGCGAGGTGATCGTGACCGTGGCCCTGCTGCAGACCATCGGCGTGCTGTGCTTCGGTGTCCACCGCGGCGTCGGTGCCCTCGGTGCCGCCGCGCAGGCATCCGTCGTTGGATCGGTTGCACTCGGGGCCCGGTTCTGCCGTGCGGGGCGGGCCTACCGCTCCGGCTTCGCCACGATCAGTCTGCTGACGGCGTCGTCGATGCTGGTGTACCAGGCCGACGGAGCAACGGAGTGGCACTTCCACTTCTTCGTGATGATCGGCCTCATCACGCTGTACCAGGATTGGGTGCCGTTCTTCGTCGCGATCCTGTTCGTCGTACTGCACCACGGCCTGGTCGGCTGGATCGACCCGACCGGTGTGTTCGGTGCGGATGCAGCGGGAAAGGTCGTGTGGAAGGTCGCGTTGTTCCATGTCGGGTTCATCTTCGCCGCCGCTGCAGTGCACGTCGCAGCATGGCGATTGAGCGAGGCGCAGGGCGCGACCGACCCACTCACCGGTCTCCCGAACCGGCTCGGCTTCACCGATCTGGTCGATCAACTGGCCCATCGACACGACGAGGTGGCGGTGCTGTTCATCGATCTCGACGGGTTCAAGCAGATCAACGACGGACTCGGCCACGATGCCGGCGACGAAGTGCTCGGTCGCATCGGCAGCCGACTGCGCGAGATGCTGCGCTCCGGCGACCACGCCGCCCGTCTCGGTGGCGACGAGTTCGCCGTGGTGGTCGCCGACGTCGACCCCGACGAGGCGTCGCGGATCGCGGAGCGGCTGCTCATCGTCATCTCCCAGACCATCCACCTCGATGGGCGAGAGCGCGAGGTCCAGATCCGCGCCAGCATCGGGATCGCGATCGGCGACTCCACGATCAGCGGCGTCGACCTGCTCGGCCGCGCAGACATCGCCATGTACAGCGCGAAGAGCGACGGGGGCGAACGATGGGCGCTCTTTGACCGCGCCCTCGAGCAGCAGCACCACGAGCGGGCGGAGTTCACCAACGACTTGCGCATCGCGATCAAACAGTCCCAGTTCCGCCTCGTCTACCAGCCGGTGGTCGACCTCGCGTCCGGCGAGATCGAAGGGGTCGAGGCACTCCTGCGCTGGAGTCATCCCGTGCTCGGCGACGTGTCGCCGGCCCGCTTCATCCCGGTCGCCGAGGAGTCCGGCAGCATCGTCGAGATCGGTGAGTGGGTGCTCGATGCAGCCCTCGCCCAGCTCGCGGCCTGGACCGCCGACGGGCTCGCGTCGTTGACGATGGCGGTCAACGTCTCGACCCGCCAGCTCGACGAGCCCGGCTTCTGCGAACGTGTCCTCGGCCGTCTGCGCGCGCATCACATCGCACCCTTCCGGCTGACCCTGGAGCTGACCGAATCGGTCCTCGTCACCAACCTCGATCAGATGTCAGCCCGTCTCGACGAGTTGCGCGCCGCGGGTGTGCGCGTCGCCATCGACGACTTCGGCACCGGGTACTCGTCGATGAGTTACCTCAGCCGACTGCCGATCGACATCGTCAAGATCGACCAGTCGTTCGTGCAGCGTCTGGCGACGAGCACGACCGAGGCGGCGCTCGTGCGTTCGATCATCGAGTTGGCGTCCAGTCTGAACCTCGGCATCGTCGCCGAAGGCGTGGAGGAGCATGCCCAGGCGGACGTGCTGCGCCGACTGCACTGCTCGACCGGCCAGGGCTACCTGTGGAGCCGCCCCGTCGACCCGGCGCTCATCCCGGGCCTCGTGCACAGCTCCCCCGCCCACAGCTCCCCCGCCCACACGTCACCCGCACTCGTCGCCGGCGCCTGAGTACCTGCGCCGATCGGCTGCGGCGTGTGACACGTGATCCCACCACCAGCCGTAGAGGGTCTCGTCGTGGACGCCGTAGGCAGCGTCGACGGCCCGACCACACGCAGCCAGATCACCGGAACGCAGCGCGCCCACCGCCGCGGTGAGCGCACCAGCGGGCCAGGCCAATTGGCCGAGCGTGCGCTGGCTGACGCGTACCGTCGCGGCCGACAGACCGCTCCCGACGGATTGCTCGGCGATCAGTGCCGAGGCAACGGGTGATGTGAGCACCGCCGCGATCTGCCACAGCGATTCCGGCCCGTTCGGCACCACACGGATGACGGGTACTGCGGGCAGCCATGCGCCCGCCTCGTCGACGACGGCCTCGAGGACGCGGCTCTGGGTGGCAACGAGCACCTTCGGGACGAGGCAACGGTCGGCCCAGCGCTGCATGAACGGGACGAGCGTGGAGCGGTCGACCCGTGGCGCGTCGAAGCGCTGCTTGGCGAACCGGGTCGAGCGCTCGCCCCAGTGGCATCGCCCCGGGTCGATCAGCCCGGTGGTGATCAGCGGCGGACCGTCGGCATCGTCGCGGACTGCGCCGACGAGCCCGTAGTACTGGTCACGGAAGTTTGCGGTGACGAGTGCGTGGTCGGCAACGGTGCCGGCGGCGTGGATCGGCGGCACCGGCGGGAGGCCGTGCGAGTCGGCGATCAGCCAGCCCCAGTGGTCGTTCGGGGTGGCCGCCGGCGCAGCGACGGGTTCGATCCGGACGAAGTCGGCGCCGGCTGAACGGGCGATGGTCGGCGATGGTCCCGCGGCTGTCAACAGCGCCGCAGCGCCGCGGCGGAACCCGATCGCGCAGGTCCGCACCGCGGCGTCGAACATCAAGTCGCGTGACGCCCAGAACCACTCCATCGTTGCGTGCGCGGCGACCTCGCACCGGATCGGCCCGGCGTCTCGAGCCGTCAGCAGCGACGTCGGCAGGACGAGGCCGACCCGGCCACCATCGTCGACGGCCAACCGTACGGCGAGGGCGAGGAAGTCGGCGGCCGCATCTGCGTACGGGCCGCCACCGAACCGCGAGCCTCCATCGCGCGCCGTGGCCGAGGCCAACTGCGACAGAAACGGCGGGTTGCCGACGATCACGTCGAACCGCCGCGAGCCCCAGTCGTGGACGAGCGCATCGGCCTCGATCGCCTCGACGTCGCCGAGCAGCCCCGCAGCGTGCAGCCCTCCGAGGTCGATGTCGACACCCGTCAGTTCGGCGACTCCCCCGGCCTGCCGCACCGCTTCGGCCGCAGCGACCAGGAACCGCCCGTCCCCGCATGCCGGGTCGAGGATGCGCACCCGTTGCCCGGCGCGCACGGTGGCGACCGTTGCCGTGACGACGTGGTCGACGAGCATCGACGGGGAGTACCACGCGCCGGTGCGCTTGCGGTCGGCGACGGACAGGCTCGCGTCGTAACTCGCCGCCGGGGCTGCAGGCGGGTTCGGCAGATCGTCGATGATCGGCTCAGGCTAGGGCAGGCTGGAGGAGGGCGCTGACGACGGCGGGAATTCTGCGCCGGGAACGGGGCAGGCCTACGCTTCGCATCGTGGCATTGGGAATCGAGTCGGGTCGGTATCTGTCGTTCAGCCGTGACGACTGGGCGATCCTGCGAGCCGCGACACCGCTCACCCTTCGCCAAGAAGACCTCGACGAACTGCGCGGCATCAACGAACGCATCGACCTCGACGAGGTCGCCACCGTCTACCTCTCACTGACGCGCTTGCTCAACCTGTATGTCGCCGCGACCCAGAACCTGCAGAAGGTCACCTCCACGTTCCTCGGCAAGATGGCCCCGAAGGTGCCGTACATCATCGGCGTGGCCGGCAGCGTCGCCGTCGGCAAGAGCACGTTCGCGCGCATCCTCCAGGCGCTGCTCGCGCGGTGGCCGGACCATCCGCGAGTCGGGCTGATCACCACCGACGGATTCCTGCACCCGAACCGGATCCTCGAAGATCGCGACATCATGAACCGCAAGGGCTTCCCGGAGAGCTACGACACCAAGCGGCTGCTCGAGTTCTTGCGCGACGTCAAGAGCGGTGCCCGCGAGGTGTCTGCACCCATCTACAGCCACGTCGTCTACGACATCGTCGAGGGAGAGATGGCCGTGGTGCACCAGCCGGACATCCTCATCGTCGAGGGACTCAACGTGCTCCAGGTCGGGACCGAGGCGAACGAGTTCGTCAGCGACTATTTCGACTTCAGTATCTACATCGATGCCGACGAGAACGACATCGAACAGTGGTACGTGGACCGGTTCCTGGCTCTCTGTGAGACCGTCTTCCAGGACCCGAACAGCTTCTTCCGGCACTACGCCCACCTGACCCCCGACGAAGCCATCGCCACGGCACGCTTCATCTGGAAGGAGATCAACGGGCGCAACCTCCGCGACAACATCGCCCCGACCCGGTCACGCGCCTCGCTGGTCCTGCGCAAGGGTCCCGACCACCGCGTCACCGACGTGCAGCTGCGCCGCCTCTGACGACCCGCGATCGGGCGACGCGCACCAGATGACTAGGTTGGTCCGGATGAAACGTCTCGTGACCCTCGCCTGCTCGCTCGCCCTGTTCGGCGCGTGCGGCAGCGACGGTGGCGCCAGCTCAGGAGTGAACGCCACCCCGGCGACGGCCACGACCTCCACCGCGGCGCCGCAGTCGACCGTCGCCGTGGCGACGGTCCCGACGTCGAGCGCACCGATCGCCGTGGCAACGGTGGCACCCACGTCGGACGCCACCGACCACACGACCGAATCCACGGATGACACCGACACGTCGGCCGCCCGCACGACCAGCACGATCGCCGGCGTCAGCACGACGGACGCCTCGTCCCGAGTGGAGTACGCGACGGTCACAGCACCGGTGGTGCCCACCGAGACTGCTGCGATCCGCGCCGACAACACCCACCCCGACGGGGTGTACTACGCCACAGTGACCGAAGGTGGTGACCCGCCGCCGGCCGTCGGATCGGTGGTGTTCGAGCTCGTCCAGCTGTTCACCGGTGACGCCTGCGCCACTCACTTCGGCCCCGAAGACCAGGACTCGTGCGTCAACGACTACGGCGTCGAGACCGACCCGACGTCGACGATCGAGGTTCCCCTCGCCGATGAGTACATCACTGTCGCCGATGCCGCGACCCAGGCCAGCCTGAGGATCAGCGGCGCCGAACTGTACGGCCTGTTGCACGGTGACGATCCGTCAGCCGGCGCCCCCAAGGACTACCTCTACAGCGGCTTCGGGTTCATCGTGACCGTCGCCGGGGGCGAGGTCACCCGGCTGGAGCAGTGGTGGACGCCGTGAGCCACGCCGGCAGCTGACGGATCGAGACCAACTCGGCGAACGTACGGCCGTGATCAGCCGGCGCTTCCTCCAGGTCCCACAACAGCGGATACGGCACGTGTACTGCGCTGCCGCCGAGGGCGAGTACGGGCAGGATGTCGCTGCGTACTGAGTTGCCGACCATACAGAACCGTGACGGCGGCACGCCGAGCCGGGTGATGATGCCCGAGTAGGTCGCAGTGTCCTTCTCCATCACGATCTCGATGTCGGAGAAGTGGTGGGCCAGGCCGCTCGTGGCGATCTTCGCGCTCTGGTGCACGAGATCGCCCTTCGTGATCAACACGATGCGGTGGGTCGCCCCGACCGCGGCGAGCACCTCGGGAACGCCGTCGAGCAGATGCACCGGCTCGGTGAGCATCGCTCGCGCCGTCTCGACGAGTTGGGAGACGATCGACGTCGGGACGGCACCGTCAGTGATCGAGATCGCGGCCTCGACCATCGACAGGCCGAACGCCTTCACGCCGTACCCGAGTACGTGGAGGTTCTTGCGCTCCACGGCGGTCAGCGCGGCCTTGACGTCGACGCCGATCGGCACGTACGGCGAGACGAGGTCGACGAAGCGCAACTCGGCGGTACGGAAGCCGTCTTCGCTCTGCCACAGGGTGTCGTCGGCGTCGAAGGCGATGATGTCGAAGTCATGGTCAGGGCGGGACCAGTCGGCGAGCGTGAGCCCGAACAGGACCTCGTCGAGGATGCCCCCGGTGATCGAGCGGTAGGAGTGACGGAGCAGTCCTTCGCGGCGGAACCCGAGCCGGTCGAACACGCGCAGGCTCGCTGGATTCGTGGTCGCCACGTAGGCGATCAGCTTCTCGACACCGTCCGTGAACAGGTGGGCGATCACGAGGCGCAACGCCGCAGTGGCCAAGCCGTGACCCTGGTGGGCCGCGCCGATCGTGATACCGAGCTCAGCACCGTGGCTCCCACCGGGCCATGGCGCCACCATCAGGTCACCGACGAGGGTGCCGTCGGGCAGTCGCACGGCGAGTTGCACTGCTCCATCGGCAGCAGCCGGAGGCAGCGGTCCGTCTCCGGCTGCGACGAGTCGCGTCGCGTCCTCGATGGTGTACGGCAACGCGAAGCCCTGGAAGCGGGCAACTGCGGGGTCGTTGCGGTTCGCGGCAAGCGCAGTGGCATCGTCCATGGTGAGCTGGTCGATCACCACTCGGTCCGAGCGGAGCGAGAGGCTCATTGTTGACCCATCCATCGATGACCCGTCATCGATGGATGGCATTGAGGTAGTTGTACACCGTGATCCGGGACACGCCCATCGAGTCGCTCACGTCCTCGACCGCGCGGCGCAGGGTGAAGGCGCCACGCTCGTCGAGCATCCGGATCGCACGCTGCTTCTGCTCACGGGTCAGCTCGGCCAGGCGACTGCCGAACTCACGCTCGACGGACTCGATCAGACGGTCGAGCGCGCCATGCAGCGGAGCCGGGCGCACGACCGCGATGACGGTGCCTTCCCACATCAGCGGGATGTCGCTCGGCTCGCGTTCGCCGACCGGAAGCACCGTCGCACCGAGGGCCTCGGCGATGGGCCGAACCGCAAGCACCAACGGATGCCGGGGCAGGCTCACGTCTCGGCCCGGGCAACGGCGAGGCTGACGTGCGACGCGCCGTTGGCAAAGGCCGCCCGGACGAGCGCAGCGACGACCTCGGGCATGATCGCCTCGGTCGCTGTGCACGTCGTGCCGAACGGGCCGAACTCGATCGACCCGCCGACGGCCTCGGCTGCGCTGACCGCCGCGGTGACGTGCGGGCCGGGCAGGCCCTCCACGAACGGTTCTACGGTGAACTCGAGTTGCAGCACACCTGGAATCTAGGCCCCGAATCGGTCCCGGGAAACCGGGCATCCCACACGCCTGCCGGCGACGTCAGCGAACACCCATGATGATTGCGAGGTCCGACGACCGACGCACACAGTCGCTGCCCGCCGCTTCGAAGGCCGTCTTGAGCCGATCGAGTGCGGTGCGGAACGTCGAGTTCCAGTCCTCCTCGAACTGCTGGCGAGCCGGTCCCGTCCACGACGTGCCGCTCAGCACGGACGACACCGTGCTGATCAGGCTGTCGATCGGAGCGATCTGCTGCTTGAGGGTGTTGCCGAGCGCGGCGAGCTCCTCGGGGTTGGCGCCGTGGGTGACGGCCATGATGACCTCCTGTCGTCGAACGCTGGATGCGTTCGTTCCACTGAGTGCTGCGAACACGACGATGTGGAAAACAAACCCGGAACGGATCACAGGTCGCGCCGCAGCGACCTCGACTATTCGACGACGACGAGCCGTTCGAGGAGCAGGGCGATGCTGTCGTGGACCACGTCACCGTGACGCAGCAGCTGCTGGAGCTCGCCCCGGTTCAGCCACTGATGGTCGATGACCTCGCCGTCGTCGAACGTGAACGGGCCATCGTGAACGAGGTGGTAGCAGCGCCCGATGAGTTCGTACGACTCGTCACCGAAGACGCCCCCGCCCCACGGGGTCAACACGACGCCGGTGATCCCGATCTCCTCCTCCAGCTCTCGCACGGCTGCAACGTCGTAGGACTCGCCGGCACCGACCACGCCGCCGACGGCGATGTCCCACGCACCCGGGCGCACGTCCTTGTCGAAGCTGCGCTGATGGACGAACAGCCGACCCTCGGAGTTCTGCACGGCGATGTACACGGCCCGGTGGCGCAGACGTCCAGCACGCATCACCCGCCGCGACACAGTGTCGACCACGTTGTCGTGTTCGTCGACGATGTCGACGAGTTCATCGCCCGCTGGCCCACCGGAGGTCACCGTCCAAGTGTCACACAGGTCGCACCCTGCTGGAAACCCTGCAGCGGAAACCTGCGTCGGAGGCGCCCGCCGCGCGCCGGACCTAACATGGCCGGATGAGCACGCTGCGCGACGAAGCACAGGATCACCTCAGCACCGCCGTCGATCTCCGCCGGCGGTTGCATGAGTGGCCAGAGGTCGGCAATCAGCTGCCGATCACCCGCGACACCGTCCTCGAATCGTTGCAGGGCCTGCCGCTCGACATCACACTGCACACGACCACGTCTGGCTTCGGGGCGATGCTGACCGGCGACAAGCCGGGCCCCACCATCTTGCTGCGCGGCGACATGGACGCGCTACCGATGCCGGAGGACACGGGTCTCGACTTCGCATCACGGGTACCGAACACCATGCATGCGTGCGGCCACGACACCCATACTGCGATGCTGGTCGGCGCGGCGAAGATGCTGTCCGGTCGGCGTAGCGAGCTGGCCGGCCGCGTGCTGTTCATGTTCCAGCCCGGCGAGGAGGGCCACCACGGCGCGCGGCACATGCTCGGCGAGGGCCTCCTCGACGTCCCCTCGCTCGCGGACGGCACACCGTCGCCGGTCACCGGTGCCTTCGCGATGCACATCACCTCCGCCCTGCCCGCCGGCATGGTGAGCGTGAAGGGCGGCTCGCTGATGGCCTCGAGCGATCACCTGCTGATCACCGTGCACGGCCGAGGCGGCCACGCGAGCGAGCCCCACCGAGCACTCGACCCCATCCCTGTCGCCTGTGAGATCGTGACGGCGATGCAGACGATGGTGACGCGCAGCATTGATGTCTTCGACCCGACCATCATCACCGTCGGACGGATCAGCGCCGGAACGACGAACAATGTGATCCCGGAGAATGCGCAGATCGAGGGCACAATCCGCGCCGTCAGCGAGAACACCCGCAACAAGGTGCACGCCGCCGTCCAGCGCGTCGCCGAAGGCATCGCAGCCGCACATGACGTGTCCGTCACGGTCGAGGTCACCCTCGGCTATCCCGTCACGTCGAACCACAACGGCTTCACCGCCTTCGCGACCGCCGTCGCCGGCGACGTCATCGGCGCCGAGCGCGTGTTCCAGATGCCACATCCGGTGATGGGCGCCGAGGACTTCAGCTACGTGCTCGAGGCGGTTCCCGGAACGATGATGTTCCTCGGCGGCACCCATCCCGACCGCAATCCGGGCACTGCCCCACCGAACCACAGCAACCGGGTCACGTTCGACGAGGGGGCGATGGTCAACGGGATGGCGATCTACACCGCCGTCGCGATGCGCCACCTCGACGGCACTGTGGCCGCGGCGCCCTGAACTTGTCAGCAGGGCTATTCGACGCTGAGTGATGTCAGTGTCAGCTCCGGCTCGTCGTTGAGCAGGCGCTGGAGGCGGTAGATGTTCTCGAACAATGCGACCATCGACCCGTCGGCGCGCTGCAGGATGCGGATGCCACCGATCTGGCGGAGGCGGTCGGCGCTCTTTTCGTCCGTGCCGCGAATGGTCTGGTACGGCGACCCGGTCAGCTCCACCGGGGCGTTGAACTCGCTGTCGAGGCGATGTGCGAAGACCTCGAACTGCAGTTGTCCGACGGCGGCGAGCACCAGTGCAGCATCCCATCTCGGGGTCGCGTAGAACCTGGACGACGCCCTCTTCCTCGAGCACCTCGATGCCGCGGCGGA
>JANXUX010000379.1 GCA_025351965.1 Actinomycetes bacterium
GCGGCGATGCTCGACCACGTCACCGGCAACCGCTACGAGTGGGGCACCGGCCGCGGCGCCGGCAGCCACGAACTGGCCACGTTCAACGTTCTCGACAAGAACTCGACCAAGAGCGAGTGGGAAGAGGCCGTCCACGAGATCCCCCGGATGTGGGAACAGATCGACTACTCGTTCGAGGGCAAGCACTTCACGGTGCCGACCCCGCACAACGTCTTGCCGAAGCCGAACGGACCCGGGCACCCGCCGATCTGGGTCGCGTGCGGCAATCCGCCGACGTTCGCCCGCGCCGGCGAACTCGGCATCGGCGCCATTGCGTTCAACTTCGAGCCGATCTTCAACCTCAGGGGGCGAATCGATTCGTACAAGCAAGCCGTTGCGGATTGCACCGAGCCACTCGGCCAGTTCCTCAACGACAACGTGATGATGACGAATGCCGTGATCTGCCTCACCGATCGCAAGCGAGCCCGCGAACTCGCTCTTGACAGCCTCAACGGCTACCTCGTCACGATGGTCAACATGTACCACGACACGATGCCGAAGTCGCAGGACGCGATCGTCTGGCCGAACAGCCCGATCACCCTGCACGACATCGTCCAGGACCCGAGCGTGGACGCCGACGAACTGCTCGACGGCATCATCAAGGCCGGCTACATGCTCTGCGGCACGCCCGACGAGGTTTCCGAGCAGATCGCTGCATGGGGCGACGTCGGCATGGACCAACTGACCTTCGGCCTGCCCATCGAGGGCATGTACCACGAGGAGATCCTGGCCACCCTCGAGCTCTTCGGTGACAAGGTCATCCCCGAGTTCGACAAGGACCGGACGCACTCGACCGATCGCTACCGCGCCACGGCCGTGGCGAAGTTCGCCCCCTTCAACAACCCGCTGCCGACCGATGTGGTCTGGCCGACGGTCATCCCCGAGTCAGCGATGCTGCCGGTCGGCTGAACGGCCGGCCAGCACCGGTCAGCACCACCTGCGTCCGCCAGCGCCGGTCCGGCTGCGACGAGTGATCGTCGCCCGCTGGGCCGGCGTCGTCGCGCCTGGGCTCAGGAGGAAGGCATCGCCGACGTCGGATGCGTCGGGTGGGGGAGGTTGCGGTGTTCGAGGTCCTGGGCGGGGGAGCGGGCCAGCACGATCGTCGCGGCCAGGGTGAGGGCGATGCCGCCGATCGCCGGGAGGGTCCAACCCGGGCGCATGTGGTCGCCGAGGGCGACGGCACCGATGACGGTGGCGACGAGGACCTCCGTCGACCACATCGCAGCCGTGACCGGTCCGACGCTGCCGCGCATCAGCGCGACGGCATGCAGCCCGAGGGCGAGCACGGCGTAGATCAACACGGCCCACATCAGCGGCTCGGTGACAATGCCGACGAAACCCTGATCCTTGACGTGGACCGATCGTGCCGCGAGCGCACTACCGGTGAACGAGGCGCCGGACAAGACCGCCAGCAGGATGGATTTCTGCAGCTTCAGTGCCATCAGACCGAGCACGATCACGGCCGGGATACCGGCCATGATGCAGACCTTGAGGAGATGCGTGATGTCTTTGGCCTGCTCCTCGCCGGCCGACACACCGACGATGACGAGGCCGACCATTGTCATCACGACGGCGATCTTCTCCGCTCGGCCGAGTTGCGTGCCGAGCACGACCCCGGCGAGCAGCACGGTGACCGCGAGGCTGCCGGCGAGGATGGTCTGGACTGCGAACAGGGGCAGCGTGTGCAGCGCAAACCGTGAGATCAACCAGCTCAGGAAGTCGGCGAGGAGCCCCAACAGGAAAATCGGCTGCTTGGCCATCGAGACGATGCCTTCGGCCCCACTCGTGTTGGCGCGGCGCGCGCCGACGGCTTGGAGCACGGCTCCGACGCCGTAGCCGAGCGCCGCGATGAGGCAGAACGCGAGCGCTGTTTTCACTGATCCGCCTCCTGCATTGCGCAACGGTACCCGTTCGCGGTGCTCCTCAATCGGCTTCCTCGACCGTTGGCTTGACCGGTTTCTTCGGTCGTGGCCCGCCCGGGGTGAGCGACGGCTTCTTGGCCCGGCTCGGTGCCACTCTCGGCGGCTCGCCATCCATCTTCGGGTACACGGGCGGCCAAGGCGCGTCGAGCAGACCGTCCACTTGGTCGCGGCGGACGAGGTCGAGGAGCGGCTCGAGCGAGTTGGGCGTGTCCTCGATGTCACCCCACGGGTCACCGTCCGCCGCGACCCGGGCGGCGACGACGCTCATGATCAGCGCGTTCGGATCGATGCCGTCCAACTCGTCCCAGTGGAACGGGCACGACACCGGCGCGTGCGGGCGGGACCGAACCGACCACGGCGCAAAGACCGTCTTGTGCGGCGCGTTCTGGTTGAAGTCGATGAAGATCCGTTCGCCGCGCTCTTCTTTCCACCATGCCGAGGTGATCAGTTCTGGCCGCCGACGTTCCAGCTCACGGGCCACGGCCACGGCAGCGGAGCGCACGGCGAACGAATCCCAGTGCGGAGTCAGCCGGACGTAGACGTGGAGCCCACGGTTGCCGGTCGTCTTGACGTAGCTGGTGACGCCCACCTCGTCGAACAGCCGCTTGGTTTCGTGTGCCGATTCCTGCGCCATTGCGAACGTCGTGCCCGGACCAGGATCGAGATCGATGCGCAACTCATCGGTGAACTGCGGTGTGGCAGCGCGGATCGGCCAGGAGTGGAACCCGAGGCAGCCGAGGTTGACGGCCCAGATGAAGTGGGCGAGATCGGCGATGACGAGTGCTCGCGACTCGGTGCCGTTCGGGGTGCTCACCGTGGTGGTCGTCAGCCAGTCCGGAGCGGAGTCGGGGATGCGCTTCTGGAAGAACGACGACCCGACCGTACCGTTCGGGAAGCGCTGGAGCAGCACCGGTCGGTCGAGCATCGCGCGCATCAGCGGCTCGCCGATCGACAGGTAGAACTCGACCAGGTCCATCTTGGTGTCGCCGTTGGTTGGGAAGAACACCTTGTCCGGATGGGTGATGGTCACCTCACGATCCGCAATCCGCAGGACGACATCGTCGGCAGCCACCGAGCAAACATAGCCTGGCCGGGTGGTGGCGAACCCTGCAGTGCTGCGTGTCGGTTGCGCGATGTGGGCCAACCGTGCATGGGTCGGGCCGTTTCTGCCCGCTGGCACCCGGCCCGGCAACGAACTCGCCGAGTACGCGACGTGGTGCAACGCCGTGGAGGGCAACACCACGTTCTACGCACTCCCGCCGCTCGATACGGTGCGGCGATGGGCCGATGCGACACCGACCTCGTTCCGCTTCGTGTGCAAGCTGCCGAGGACCGTGACCCACGACCAGCGCCTGCGCGGGGTCGACGCCGAGGTCGCGTCGTTCCTGCGCCTGTTCGAGCCCCTGGGCGAACGGCTCGGCCCGGTGTCGATCCAGCTGCCGGCCTCGTTCGGGCCCGGTGATCTGGGCGTGCTCGCCGCGTTCCTGCGCCGAGCACCACGCGACGCGACCTGGGCCGTCGAGGTGCGCAACCCGGCGTTCTTCGATGGTGGCCGTGCCCACCTGTGGCTCGACAGGCTGCTCGCCGACACCGGGACCGAGCGGATCATCATCGACACTCACACGCTGTTCGCGAAGCCGCCGACCGACGACGCCGAGCGCGACGGGTGGAACAAGAAGCCCCGCGTCCCGGTGCTGTCGACGGCCGTCACCGGCGCACCGATCGTGCGGTTCATCGGCCGCAGCGATCCGGAGGAGACGGTTGCCGGGTGGCAGCCGTGGCTCGACGTGCTGGCGGGGTGGCTCGGCGAGGGTCGTACACCGACGATGTTCGTACACACGCCGGACAACATGATCGCCCTCCCGCTGGCTCGACTGTTGCACGAGCAGATCGAGGCACGTGTGCCCGGATTGGAGCGGCTCCCGGCGCCCAGGGTCGTGATCCCGATGGAGGAGCAGCCGCAGTTGTTCGACTGATTCGATCGAATCCATCGAGAAGTCACGTTCGAACGAGTGAAAACATCGTGATTGCATCTACTGACGATCTAGTCTGTTGTCATGGAGCTCGATCGCAAGCGTCTGTCCGTCGTTCTCGCCGAGGAGGAGCAGCGCTTCGTCGATCTGCACCCGACCTCGCACCAACGATCCGTCGAGGCCGGCGAGCACCTCCTCGGCGGCGTGCCGATGCCGTGGATGTCGCGCTGGCCCGGAGCGTTCCCGATCTTCTTCCGCGAGGCCACCGGTGCGCGCTTCAGCGACGTGGATTCATTGGAGTACGTCGACCTCTGCCTCGGCGACACCGGGGCGATGGCCGGCCATGGTCTGGCCCAGGTGGCCGAGGCGTTGCACCACCAGGCACTGCGGGGGATCACCACGATGCTGCCCAACGACGACGCCAGCTGGGTCGCCGGCGAGCTCGCCCGACGCTTCGGGCTGCCGATCTGGCAGATGGCGATGACGGCTACCGATGCCAACCGCTTCGTGTTGCGCTTCGCTCGGCACCTCACCGGACGCAGCAAGGTGCTGGTCATGGACTGGTGCTATCACGGCGCCGTCGACGAGACCCTCGCCATCGCCGATCCGCAGCGCGGCGTCATCGCCCGCCCGGGCTCACTCGGCCCCCAGGTCGATCCGCAGCTCACGACGCGGGTCGTGCAGTTCAACGACCTCGAGGCGCTCGATATGGCGCTCGCCCACGGCGATGTCGCCTGTGTGCTGATGGAGCCCGCGCTGACGAACATCGGCATCGTGCTGCCCGAGCCGGGCTACCTCGAGGCGGTGCGAGAGGTCACCCGACGCCACGACGTCCTGCTGGTGATCGACGAGACCCATACGATCTGCGTCGGCCCGGGCGGCGCCACCCGCGAGTGGGGCATCGAGCCCGACTTCCTGGTCATTGGCAAGACGATCGGCGGCGGCATGCCGGCAGCCGCCTACGGGATGACCAGTGAGATCGCCGAGCGCCTGATCGGGCCGCTGGCCACGACGGCGGTCGACACGAGCGGAGTCGGCGGCACCCTGACCGGCAACGCGCTCGCCATTGCGGCGGTGCGTGCGACCCTGTCGACGTGCCTGCGCGACGAGGACTTCGCCGTCGCGATCCCGCTCGCCACCGCATGGACGGACGGGGTCGCGGGCGCCATCGCCGACGCCGGCCTGGAGTGGACCGTGCAGCAGCTCGGTTGTCGGGGCGAGTACTGGTTCTGCCCGCCGCCACGTGACGGTGCGTCTGCGGCAGCCGCGATCGACACCGATCTGGAGTCGTTCATGCACCTCTGGGCGCTCAACCGGGGCATTCTGCTGACGCCGTTCCACAACATGGCGCTGCTGTCGCCACACCACTCGATTGCCGACGTCGACCGGCACACCGAGGTGTTTCGTTCTGCGGTCACTGCCCTCGTAGGGTAGGCCGCCGTGACCCTCGACGCGATCGACAAGCGGATCATCGGCGAGCTGCAGCGCGACGGACGGATGAGCTACGCCGACCTCGCTCCCGTGGTCGGGCTGTCGCCCGCAGCAACCCGTCAGCGGGTGCAGCGCCTCACCGATTCCGGGGTCCTGCAGATCGTCGCGGTCACCGATCCACTCGCCCTTGGCTACACCGCGATGGCCATGTTCTGCATCACCGTCGAGCGCGATGCCCAGTCGGTGGCCGACGCGGTCGGCGCGTTGCCGGCAGTGATCTATGCCGTGCTGTCCGCCGGCGGGTACGACGTGCTCGCCGAGGTGCTCTGCGAGTCGAACGACGAGCTGTTCAACGTGCTCAACAACGACGTCCGCACCATCCCCGGCGTCCGCGAGGTCCAGGCCTTCCCCTACTTCCGGATTCACACCCACCGGTTCAGCTGGGGCGTTCGTTGATCGCAGCCAACTTCACCACGGCCCAGTTCGTCGTGGTGGCAGCGGTGGTCTGCTTCTCGGCGATGGTCACCGCCGTCGCCGGTTTCGGTTTCGGGTTGATGTCGGTCCCGCTGATGAGCCTTGCGATCGATCTCCACGACGCGGTCATCGTCTCGTCCATCGTCGCCGTCCTCGCCAACGGTACCCAGACATACCTGTACCGCCGAGTTCGCAACCGTCGTCTCGCCAACCGGCTGCTGATCGCCACGGTGCTCGGACTGCCGTTCGGGTATCTGATCTACGAGCTCGTCAGCGACCGGGCCCTGCGGATCGCGCTCGGCATCGGCGTGATCGTGGCGGTCGCAGCACTGGCCCGCGGTGTGGACCTTGCCCATCTCGGACCGCGGATGGACTGGGTGCTCGGCTTCACCAGCGGCGTGCTGAACACCTCGATCTCGACCAGTGGCCCGCCGCTGGTGTTCGACCTCCAGGCCCGCAAGCTGGCACCGGAGGCCTTCATCGCGACGATCAACTACGTGTTCCTCTTCAGCGGACTGATCGGCCTCGGCATTTTCACCGCCGGCGGCAAGGTGCACGCCCACGAACTGCTCGCCGGCGCGATCGCTGCGCCGGCGCTCGGACTGGGCATGTTCGTCGGCCTGCCGCTCCGCAAGCGCTTCTCGCCCGGGCGGTTCCGCGTGCTGGTGCTCGTGCTGCTCGTCGCCGGAGCCGTGGCTGCGATGGCCAAGGCGTTCACCTGAGCACCGACACGCAAGACTGAACCGTGCTCGCCCTCGCCCTGATCTGCACCCTCGCTGCGGCGTCGGTGAACTGGTACACCCGAGTTCGGCCGAGCACGGCGCTGGAGATTGTCTCCAAGCCGCTCACGACCATCCTCGTGATCTGGGTCGCGATCGCAGCAGACGGTCCGCGCACGCCGACGATCCTGGCCGTGGTCGGCCTCGTGTTCTGCCTCGGCGGCGACATCGCCTTGATGGACGTCGTCGACAACTTCGTCGCCGGCCTGGCGTCGTTCCTCGTCGGTCACGTCGTGTTCGTCGCGATGTTTGTGACGCTGCACCTGCACCGTCCGTGGTGGGGCGTCCCGGCGGTGATCGTGCTGATCGCGCACGCCGTACTCGTTGGCCGGCGCATCGTCGCCGGTGCCTCGGCCGAGAACGCGACCTTGCGGATCCCGGTCAGTGCGTATCTGGTCGTGATCACGTCGATGGCCGTGGTTGCGGTGATGACCGGGCGGTGGTGGGCCCTCTTCGGCGCGGCGGCTTTCGTGATCAGCGACACGATCCTCGGCTGGCGAGCGTTCGTGCGCGAGAAGGCGTGGATGGCGCTCGCCGTGATGGTGTCGTACCACGCCGCACTCGTCGGCTTGGCGCTGTCGCTGCGCTGATCATTCGACCCGCTGGTCCCGCCAAGACCCCATTGGGACGTTCCGCGCCCTCAGGTGCGGCACGTCCCGCCGAGCGGGACGACAGCGCTCCGAGGGCGCGACTCGTCCCGGTGGGGTTCGTCCCGGTTGGGGTTCGTACCGGTCGGGGTTCGTACCGGTCGGGGCTGTGGCGGCACGTCCCAGCCGTCAGCCGCAGCTGTTGGTCAGCTGCGGCCGCCGAACCACTGCATCCACATCTCGCGCGTCTTGGGCTTGAACACGTAGTTGTCCTCGCGCAGTTCGGACAACTGTCCGCTCGAGGGCATCGAGTACATGTGGCCCGGGTAGACGATGGTGTCGTCGGGCAGGCCGGCGAGCAGCTGCAGGCTGTCGAACATCAGCTCCGGGTCACTGCCGGGCAGGTCGGTCCGCCCGCATCCCTCGAGGAACAGCGTGTCTCCGGAGACGAGTCGTCCCTCGACGAGGAAGCACTGACTGCCCGGCGTATGGCCAGGTGTGTGCAGGAGCTGGATCTCGATCCCGCCGACGCGCACCGTGTCGCCACCCTCGTGCTCGATCAGGTCCGACGCACCGAGTCCGGTGGTGCGCTGCACCCATGGCACCTCGTCACGCTGCACGTGGATCGCGCACTGGCAGCGCTCGACCAGCGTCGTTGCGCCTTCGATGGTGTGGCCCATCATCGTGCCGCCGACGTGGTCCGCGTGGTAGTGCGTGGCGAGGGCGCCGGTGATGCGCATGCCGTCGGCCTCGATCGCATCGACCAGGTCGTCGACCGCGTAGGCGGGATCGACGATTACGGCTTCGCCGGTGGATCGATCCCCGATCGCATAGACGAAGTTGACCATCTGGCGCGCGATCGGGTCCTCCTTGGCGAAGTCGCGGCCGGACAGCAATTGGCGGAAGTACAGCTGAGGTTCACTCACGACGCCACGTTAGGGGGCGCGCGAACGGAATTGCGCGTCTCGCTCCATGTCCGCCGAGCCCGCCACCTACGATGTCCGCCGATGAGCACAGCGGCGCCAGGAGGACCCCCGCCGATGTTGGTCGCCCTGACCGCCGGTCAGGTGATTCCCTTCGGCGGCGATCGCGTCGCCGTGGTGGACGACGATCTGGCGGGTGCTTTCGCGGCCGGGGACCGGCTCGTGGTGGTCCAGGATTCCGGCGCTCTGCTGCACATCCCTGCCGACGCATATCGGCTGGTCGAGATCGCCGTCGACGACGCCGAGCGTGCGTTCGCTGCGCTGGCTGGTTGCACCGACGAGCAGATCACGTCGTTCTACGCCCACTTCGCTACGCGCCTCGCTGATGACGACGTTTTCGCTGCGGTCCGAACGGCCAACGACGCCGACGTCGCTGCGGCGACCGCGAGGGGCAGATCGACGACGCGGCTGATGATCAGCGAGGCGATGCGTGCCGACATGATCGCCGGTCTGCGGGTGTGGCGCGACACGGTCGGGGGTCGCAGCGCAATCGTCGAGACAGTCGTCCACGAGGGCTGGATGGTCACGGCTCGTCGGGCGCCGCTCGGCATCGTCGGCTTCGTCTTCGAAGGTCGCCCGAACGTGTTCGCCGACGCCACCGGAGTGCTGCGCACGGGTAACACCGCCGTGCTGCGCATCGGCAGCGACGCGCTCGGCACGGCGCAGGCCATCGTCGCTCAGGCACTGCAGCCGGCGCTCGAAGCCGCCGGCCTGCCGAGCGGAGCCGTCGTCCTCGTCGATTCGCCGTCGCGAGCAACGGGCTGGGCGCTGTTCGGTGACCGTCGGGTCGCGCTCGCCGTCGCACGCGGCTCTGGTGATGCGGTTGCCCAGCTGGGAGCCGTCGCCCGCCAGGCCGGGGTCCCCGTCAGCCTGCACGGTAGCGGCGGGGCGTGGCTCGTCGCGTCGGCGAACGCGGACTCCGAGCGGTTCCATCGTTCGGTGCGGAACTCGCTCGATCGCAAGGTGTGCAACACCCTCAACGTGTGCTGCATCGTCGCCGATCGCGCCGCCGAACTCGTGCCGGTGTTCATCGCTGCACTTCGCGACGCAGCGTCGGCACGCGGCACGCATCCCCGGCTGCACATCCTCGCTGCGAGCCGATCGCATGTGCCGGACGCATTGTTCGTCGAGTTGGTCGACGTGACCCGGGCCGACGGGGTGTCGACGGAGCCGCTCGCGACGACCATCGACGAGTCCGAGCTGGCCCGGGAGTGGGAGTGGGAGACTTCGCCGGAGGTCAGCCTCGTGATCGTCGCCGATGTTGCCGCCGCCGTTGGTCTGTTCAACCGCTACAGCCCCCGACTCGTTGCGTCGCTGATCAGCGACGACTCTGCCGAGCACGCCTCGTTCTACGCGACGTGCGTAGCGCCGTTCGTCGGCGACGGGTTCACCCGCTGGGTCGACGGCCAGTTCGCGTTGGACAAACCCGAGCTCGGCCTCTCCAATTGGGAGAACGGTCGCCTCCTCGCGCGCAGCGCCGTGCTGTCCGGCGACTCGGTCTTCACGGTGCGCCTGACCGCCGAGGTCACCGACAGCGGGCTACACCGATGACGGTCGGATCTCGGCACCGCACGAGATGGGCCGCCGCCGGCATCGCTGGGCTGCTCGTGGCGGCCGGGCTGGGCGCGTGCAGTTCGACCGACTCCGGTGTGGACACCGGCCGGGCCTCCGAGCACACCGGATCGTCTGTCGACGCGAGCCAGGGCACGACTGATCCGAGTACCGCACCGAGCACCGAACCGGCCACCGATCCGAGTACCGAGCCGGCCACTGTACCGGTCAGCGATCCGGCCGACGGGGCGGCACCGGACGTGGGCTCTGGCGTGAGCGGCGTCGGCGATGTGCTGTTCCCTGATCTCGGCAACCCCGGCCTCGACGTCGATCACTACGACATCGATGTCGCTTACGACCACGACACAGGCGAAATCGACGGCACCGTCGAGCTGAGCATCACCGCCACCGAGCCGCTCGACCACTTCACGCTCGACGCGGTCGGGCTCGATGTCAGTGGGGTGGAAGTCGATGGCGACGTCGCCCACTACGAGGTCGATGATCCCGAGTTGCGGATCGCCCCCGATGTGCCGATCGCGAAAGGTGCGTCGTTCGAGGTCACCGTCTCGTACACGGCCGAGGCGAACCCGGGCAACATCTCCGCCGGGGTGTCCGCCGGCTGGTTCCGGACAGAGTCCGGTTCTTTCGTGCTCGACGAGCCCGACGGTACGCGCAACTGGCTGCCCAGCAACGACCATCCGAGCGACAAGGCGACGTACCGCTTCACGATCCACGTGCCGGCCGGTCTGACCGGCGTCGCCAACGGGGATCTCGTCAGCCACGAAACAGCGCCGGATGGCAGCGAGACCTGGATCTGGGACGAACAGCAGCCGATGGCCACGTACCTGATCCAGTTGATGACCGGCACGCTCGACGTCGTCGACGGAACGACGCCGGGTGGCACACCGTTGACGAGTGTTGTGCAGGCTGGCGATCAGACCCTGATGCAGCCGTTCTTCGATGTGACCGGCGAGCAGGTCGACTACTTCGAGCAGTACTTCGGTCCGTACCCTTTCGACGGCTACGGCATCGCGATGACCGATGGCTACATCGGCGGCGCGATGGAGGAGCAGGGGCGGTCGCTGTTCAGCGCGCAGGACTTCGCCGGTGGGCAGTTGGATCACGGGACCGAGTTGCTGCTCTCACACGAGCTGACCCACCAGTGGTTCGGCGACGGCGTCAGCCCGGCCCAGTGGCAGGACATCTGGCTCAACGAGAGCTTTGCGACGTACGGCGAGTGGATGTGGCTGGAGCACGCCGGATACGGAACCATCAACGACTTCGCTGCAACCGCGCTGGCCGAACGCCAGGACGGCCCGTTCGCAACCGGCACCCCCGACGTCCAGGGCTTGTTCGGGTTCGAGGTCTACGAGGGCGGTGCGGTCGTGCTCCAAGCGCTGCGCGACGAGGTCGGCGACAACCACTTCTTCACGATCCTGCGGACCTGGGTGCAGGACAACCTGTACGACTCGCGGACGTCTGCGGACTTCATCGCCTTGAGCAGCACGGTCGCCGGTGTCGATCTGACCTCGTTCTTCCAGGACTGGCTCTACGCAACGGACCTGCCCGACACGTTCCCGAGCTGATTGTGAGCGACGTCCGATGGGCGCGCTGGTCAGCGCACGGTGACGGGTGTCGCGGCGGGCTCGACCAGGTATGGGTCGACGGCGTCGCGGACGAGTTGGTGGAACTCGCCGAGGGCGAACTCGTACTTCGGGCTCAGCCAGCCCGTGGTGTACAGCCCGGCGGCCAGGTTCTGCTGCACGAACTCAGCGACGCGCACGTCCTCGTCGGCGACCTCTTCACTGCTCTTGACGATCGTGTCCACGTCATCGGCGTCGTCGGCGAAGAAGTACTCGAAGATCAGTTCGGTCTGGCCCATGCCGACGGGTAGCCACCTCTCGACGGCCATGCCGCCGGGGAAGATGTCGAACGAGAAGCACGGGAAGTAGTAGCCCCAGACACCGCTCCAGCTGACGCCATCGCGACGCGGCGCGGTGTGGATGTTCCACCGCGGGTCGCCCTTGCCCTCGACTCGGTATTGCAGTGCCTCGACCTCACGGCTCATCGCCGGATGCACGAGTGGGAGGTGATAGCCCTCGACGAAGTTGTCGTTGTACACCTTCCAATTGATGTTCATCCGCCGCACCGTGCGGCTGTGGAACGTGTAGTGGTCGGTCGGGTACGCGTCGCACTCGGCGATGAAGCCACCGAGCCACTCGATGAGATCCGGTGCTGTCGGGTCCAGGCAGACGAAGATGAAACCACGCCAGGTCTGGGCGCGGACCTTGGTCAGACAGGTGCCGTCGGGCGCGTCGGCACCGAAGTCTCGAGCGTTGATGAGCGCTCCCTCCTTGTCGAAGGCCCAGCCGTGGTACCGGCAGACGAGATTGGCCTGATGTCCGGTGCCCTCCCACACGATGGGGCCGGCGCGATGCGGGCACATGTTGTGGAACGCGCGCAGGCTGCCATCGTCCGCGCGCTGGATGAAGATCGGCCAGCCGGCGAGCTGCTCGGCCACATAGTCGCCCGGCCGGGAGAGCTGGTGATCGAGTGCGATCATGACCCAGGTCTTGGCGAAGATCTGATGCCTCTCGATCTCCCAGATGGCGGGATCGAGGTAGTACCGAGTCGGAAGGGTCTCAGTCAGGCTCACTGGAGGAGTTTATCCGCGAACACCGGGACCGACCGGTTGTCGCATCCGGGCCCTCAGGATCCGGCGACGGGCAACGCGATCGTGCGACCCGATCGTGCGCCCACCTCGGCGTCGCAACCATCGTGGCGGGTAACGACCAAGCGGTCGTCGATTGCGTCCGCCCATGTCAGCGAACGCCGCGCGACACAGACCAGTCCCGCCGTGATCACTCCGGTGCCGATGAACGTGGCGCGTAGCCCGATGTGGTCCGAGACCAGGCCGAGGGTCAGCAGACCAACGCCGTAGGCAAGCCCGTTCAGCCCCTGGTACCAGGACAGGATCCGCCCGCGGTGTTGGATCGTGGCGTCGCGCTGGACGACGCCACCGAGCACGCTCTGGACGATCGCGACACACGAACCCATCAGGAACACCACGAGTCCCGTCGTGA
The DNA here is from genome assembly GCA_025351965.1 of Actinomycetes bacterium. GTDB lineage: Bacteria > Actinomycetota > Acidimicrobiia > Acidimicrobiales > Ilumatobacteraceae > WLMZ01. Next base: position 12,823 of record JANXUX010000379.1, read on the forward strand.
TCCAACCAGGCATGAAGGAGTGCACCGGGACGAGCACCGATGCGGCAAGTGCGGCGACGGTGAGCAGGGTCGAGCGACGGAAGCGGCGGACCAGGTTCGCCACGACGAGCGAGCCGACGATCGCCCCGAGTCCCTGCGCCGAAAGCAGGCGGGCGGCGATGGACGTCACGGACGAGTCCGACACGGTGGTGCCACCGCTGCGCAGCAGGGCTCGAGCGGTCGAGGGGATCAGCCCGACGAACGGGACGACGAACAGGTGGACGGCGACGATCGTGGCCACCGCCGCACTGCAGCCACGGCTCTGGCGCAGCGCACGGACGCCTTCGGCGAGCTCGGAACGCATCGACTGACGGTCGGCGGCAGCCGGGTGGAACTGGCGCCGGAACATGACGATCGCGATCCACAGCAGGGCGAAGCTCGCGGCATTGGCGGCTACGGCCCAGTAGGCGCCGAAGGGAACGAGTGCCGTGGCCAGTAGCGGGCCGACCACGCGGCCGCTGTTCCAGCTGGTGACGCCGAGCGACACGGCTGCGGTCAGTTCGTCGGCGGGCACGAGGTCGGGCAGGATCGCCTGCAGCGACGGCTGGCCGAGCGCGCCGGCACTGCTCTGCAGCAGGACCAACCCACTCAGCGCGAACGGGTTGCGGAGACCGATCGCAATGAGGACGGCGATGATGGACGTGATCACGGCTTGGCCCCCGAGCGTCACGAGAAATGTCTTGCGGCGCTCGAATCGATCGGCGAGCAGCCCGCCGAGCGGGCAGCAGATGCCCTGGGGGAGGAACGTGGCGGCAGCGACCATCGCCGTCGCCAGCGCACTTCCGCTACTGACCGCGACGAGTGAGCCGATGGCGGCGAGCTGCACCCAGGTACCGATGTCCGACGTCGCTCCGGCACCCCAGAACAAGGAGAAAGCGCGGTGTCGCAGAGGGCGGAGACCGGCGGGGAGCACGTAGTCCAACGCTACTCACCGGTGCCGTCGCGGACCGGCGCAATTCCTGGGACACTCGTCACAGCAATCGCTGTGACGACGGCGTCGCGACCGGCCGCGCTGCAAGGATGGCCGGCAGATCCGGCATGAATCCCTCCGTCACGGTGGGTTGCGATGTTGATCCGGTCAGTGATCGGTCAGCTTGCCGAGCACCCAGCTGCGGAGCCGTTCGGGCTTGCCGGTGCGCTGCTCGTAGGCGTCGGCACCGGACGGCAGCTTGAGCGACGTGCGGATCGACATCCAGCGGATCGGCTCAGGCTCCCACTTGCGTGAGCGGTGACCGACCCACGCAAGCGTCGTGAGATCACTGTCACGGTGCAGGATGAGGTCGCACAGCGTTCGCCCGGCGAGGTTCGTGGTGGTGACCCCGTCACCGAC
>JANXUX010000413.1 GCA_025351965.1 Actinomycetes bacterium
CCGCCACCACCGCACCCGTCATCATCACCACCCCACCCACAACCACAACCACACCAACCACCACCACCAGCGCTGCGTCCACCACGACCTCGTCGTCCAGTCCGTAATGGAGTTGTCAGCCGGTCGCGAACTGCTGTGAGATCCGGTCGGCGTCGAGCTTGGCGGCAACGACGGCCGGAGCCTTGGTGACCGGTGCTACCCAGCTCGGATCGCACTCGTAGGTGCCGCGCGCTTCCGGGGCGAGACGCACGTACTTGGTGCCCTGGAGCTGCAGGACAATCTGACACGACGGCGGATGGTTGCCACCGGGATCGCCCTCGGCGTGGAGGCCGTGACCTGTCCAGGAGTGGGTGTTCTCGAGGTTGGTGAGAGTGCACGCCCGGGTGAGTGTGTCGCCACAGGCAGAGGCAGCCGTTGCCCAGAGCAGGAACGACGACGTCGCCTGCGCACCGAGCAGGGAGGTGTCGCCACCGGCCGCCGCGAGCAGGTCGAGGTAGTCCTTGGTCGCCGGGTTCACATCGGCCTCCTCGAACGGGATGAATGCGAGGTGCAGGTACAGGCCGTCCAACGCACCATCGGTGTTCGCCGCCGCGCAGGACGCCTCGTAGAAGTTCGTGTCCGCGAGCATCGGGACGTCGAAGCCGTTGGCGTCGGCGGTCTGCTTGAACAGCTGGAATGCCGGCAGGCAGGTGCCGACGTAGTACACGGCGGTCGATCCGGCGTCTTGGAGCTGCTTGACGAACGGTGTCCAGTCGGCTTCACCGACCGGGTTCGGTTCGAGGTTCGTGATCGTGAAACCCCAGCCGAAGTTCGGTGAGACCTCGATGGTCTTGTCGCGTGGCTCGGTCGTCGCCGAGATCGCCGCAGCGATCGTGCCGACGTGCTTGACGGCGTCGGGCAGGATCTTCGACATCATCGCGAAGAACCCTGCTGGCGTCTCGTCGGCCGGGTTGGGCGTGCCTTGGAAAACGTCCTTGCCCATCGAGAACGCAGCACTCACTGCAAACGTCGGCACTGCGGGCAGCCCGCAGCCGAGGCGGGCCTCCTCCTGGCTGCCGTCGAACGCCCACGCCTCGCCGACGAGGAAGAAGCTTCCGTTGTCGCACGCGGTCTGGACGGCCTGGGCGACGTTGAACACACCGGCGTCGATGTAGTTGAAGTTGATCGTGCGGCCGTTGATTCCGCCGAGATCGTTGCACTTCGCGACCATCGCCTTCATCGCGTCGGTGGCCTCGTGGTCGAGGCCCGGTGCGCCGGAGTAGCCGGCGTCGTCGCCGCCCGAGATCGTGATCGTTTCGCTGGTGACACCGATCTCGGTGCCGTCGTCCTGGTTCGCTCCGCTGCCGGGTCCACACGGCCATGGCGCGTCGCCGAACATCGGTAGGGCCGGCACCGTGGTCTCGGTCGCTGCCGTCGTTGCGTCGGTCGTTGCCGACGTGTCAGTTGTCGCGCCCGTGCCGTCAGTTGTCGTGTCCCCCGTCGGTGCAACAGTGGTCGCCGGTGCGGTCGTCGCTGCGGCGACGGTCGTCGACGTGTCGGCTGACTGGTTGCGATCTTTCCCGCATGCGCCGGCGATGAGTGTCAGCACGGTCATGGCCGCAATGGCCTGGATGTATCGGTGTTTCATATTGCCCCCTGATAGGTGGAATCTGTGAGAGGAGGTGAGTCGCGCGCCGCCCGACGCGCGACTCGAATCTGGCGCTCAGGCCGTCGTGGCTGCTTGAGCGTCGGGAAAGCTGGCGAGGATCCGCGCCGCGCGGGCCTCGACGGATGGGCGTTCGTCGGGGTGGGTGACGATCCAGAACCGCTGGGCGCGGATCGCCTCGAGCACGGCGGCTGCGACCGTTGCCGGTGTCTGTCCGGTGGGTCCGGTGAAGCTGTCACGGATCATCATCCGTACGGACTCCGCCATCTCGGTGCGCTGCTCGGCGCCGAGCTCTGCCGGGCGGGCGCGCTCGGACTCCATGACCTTGGTGTCGACCGAGCTCGGGCAGAGCACGCTCACCCCGATCGGTGTTGCGTCGATGGCGAGTTCCTGGACGAGCGTCTCCGAGATCGACACGACGGCGACCTTCGTCGCCGCGTACGGACCGATGAACGCGATGCCGCTGAGCAGCCCGGCGATCGAGGCCGTGTTGACGATGTGGCCCGGCGTGCCTTGCTCGCGCATGATCGGCACGAACGTGTGCAGACCATTGATGACGCCCCACAGGTTGACGCCGAACACCCAGCGCCAGTCGTCGAGGGTCTGGTCCGTCATCAGGTTGAACGTCGATACCCCTGCGTTGTTGCAGAGCACGTCGACGCGGCCGTAGCGGGCGATGGCCGCCGCGGCGAGCGCATCGACCGAAGCGGCATCGGCGACATCGACGGCCACGGCCAGCGCGTCACCGCCGACGGCACGGATGGATGCGGCGACGCGCTCGGCTTCCTCGATGTCGAGGTCGGCGACGACCACGGCTGATCCCTCGGTGGCGAACGCCTCGGCCAGGGCTCGACCGATCCCGCTCGCTGCCCCCGTCACCACCGTGACCTTGCCTGACCCGATGACACTGTCCATCATTGACCCCATTCCCTCAGTTGATTGTGCACTATGTGGCTGTCTGGCGACGAGTGGTGCGTTCCTCATCCCCCGTCGAGCAGGATCAGCTCGCCGGTGAGGTACGACGACGCGTGACTGGCGAGGTAGAGCGCAGTGCCGACGATCTCGTCGGCACCGGCGATGCGGCCGAGGCTGATCCGGCTGGCCATCTGCGCCTGGAGGTCTGCGGACGGCAACGATCTGTGCAGGCTGTCGGTGTGGAACGTGCCGCAGACGATGCAGTTGACACGGATGCCACGCGAGCCGAACTCGTCGGCGGCAGCCTTGGTCAACGCGTTCAGTCCAGCCTTGGCCGCGGCGTACACGACGGTGAAAGACGACGGGTGCAGCGAGGCCTTGGAGCTGATGTTGATGATCGAGCCACCACTCGGCATGTGCTCGGCCGCGAGCGCGGTGAGGCGCAGCGGGCCGCGGAGGTTGACCCCGATCGTCTTGTCGAACAGATCCTCGGTCACTGCGAGCAATGACGGCGGCACCGGCGCGATGCCGGCATTGTTGACGAGGACATCGATTCGCCCGAACTCGGCCACCGTCTCATTGATCAGCGCGGCGCACTGATCCCACTCGGCGACGTGGCAGCTGACGGCGAGGGCTCGGCGGCCCATCGCCCGGATCTCTGCCGCGACCTCCTCGCACCGGCCGAGCTTGCGGCTGGCGACGACGACGTCGGCACCCGCTTCGGCGAACCCGAGGGCCATCGCCCGGCCGAGCCCTTTGCTGGCACCGGTGACGACGACGACCTTGCCCGTCGCGACCAGGCTCGGGATCGTCATCGCCCGGCCTCGTGCGTCTCGGCTGTCTCGGCTGCTCGCGCAGCGTCTCGGGCGATGCCCTCGATCAGGTAACGGACGTGGAGATCGAACAGCGTGTTCACCTCGGCGGCATCGACACCGCCGGGATCACCACCCGGTCGGGTGCGCGGCTTGCGGGTGTTCGACGGCTGGGCGCCGCTCTCCACTGCGCCGAACCCGACGGTGGCCCAGATCAGCAGACGGCAGGCCTGCACTGCGGCATCGGCGGCGAGCCCGTCGCGACGCATGATCGAGACGAGCGGACGCGACGCCTCGACGTACGCCTCGCGACCGTGCCAGACGATCAGCCGACTGTCGCGTGCCTTGCCCAGTCGGGAACGCAGCTCGCGCGACCAGCGCATCGCATACTCGTCCCACGACTCGTCGTCGGTGCTCGCCGGAGCGAGGTCCTCCAGGATTCGATCCGCGATCGCGTCGACGAGCGCGTCGCGGTTGCCGATCCGGCTGTACAGCGGCACCGGCGACACGCCGAGGCGGGTCGACACGCTGCGCATACTGACGGCGTCGAGCCCGCCCTCCTGGAAGATCTCGACGGCGGCATCGACTATTTCATCGGCGCGCAGCTCGAACTCGTTGGCCTTGCTCACGCGACCATCACCCGCTTGCCGATGACGCCGCGGTCGGCCATCTGCTGCAGTGCTGCCGGCAGATCGTCGAACGGCACCTCGGCCGTCACGGCATTGCGCAGACGACCATCGGCGATCAATGCCGAAAGCCGGGCATGGATCGCGTCCAGCTCGGCCCGGCTGTACCCGCCGGCGAAGACACCGACGAGCGAGGTGTTGGAGACGACGAGATCGTGCGCAGCGATCCTCGGCCAGTGCCCGCTGGCGAAACCAACTGCGAGCAACCGTCCGTACCGGGCGAGCGCCGTGGCCGTCTGCTCGGCGAGGGCACCGCCGACCGGGTCGTAGGCGAGGTCCGCGCCGTGTCCGCCGGTCGCCTCGCGGATGGCGGCGGCGACCGGGCCGGCGCGATGGTCGATGGTCGTATCCGCGCCGAGGCTGCGGCAGAACTCGGCCCGCTCCTCGTCGCTGACGACGGCGATGACCCGGGCGCCGAGAGCCGTGCCGAGCTGCACCGCAGCGATGCCACTGCCGCCCGACGCACCGAGCACGACGAGTTGGTCGCCGGGTGCGATGTGGCCACGATCGACGAGGCCGATCCAGCCGGTCATGTGCGGGATCCAGAACCCGGCGGCCTCGACATCGGTGAGGCCTTCGGGAACACCGAACGCGGAGTCGGCGCCGACGAGGCATTCCTCGGCGAAGGATCCGTGGCCCATCCAGAACATCGTCACGCACATGACCCGTGCGCCGATCGCGATGTCCACGCCCTCGCCGACGGCGGTGACGACCCCTGTGGCCTCCTGGCCGGGCGTGAACGGCAGCGGTGGCGTCAGCGGGTAGGTGCCGCGGCACATCAAGACGTCGGGCAGGCCGATGCCCGCCGCTGTGACGCGAATCCGCAGCTGACCCGGCCCCGGCTCGGGGACAACCACCTCGACGGCGTGGAGCACATCGATCGGCTCGCCCGCTCCCTGTACCTGCCAGGCTCGCATCATCGGTGCGCCGTGTCTCGTGCTGGGCTCTGCGGGTCGTCGATCAGACCGGCTGCGCTGGCGAGCAGCAGGTCGGCCTGGGACCCGAAGAACTCGTGGATCTGCTTGTCGGACAGCCCGCGCTGGAATTTGGCGAAGCTGCCCTCGAGGACGATCGCCAGCTTCAAGCGGGCGAACACGTCGTACCACCCGATGTCGCTCGTGTCGCGACCCGATCCGGCCGCGTATCGCTCGATCAGAGCGGCGCGATCGGGGAGGTGCTCGACCGAGAACCGTGGCTCCTTGCCAATACCCAACCGCATCGTGCCTTCCGGTCCGGGATGGAAGATGAGTGCCCAGGCGAGGTCCACGAGGGGGTCGCCGATCGCAGCCATCTCCCAGTCGACGACCGCGAGCAGCTGCGGTGGCGCGGTCAGCGCGAACAGCACGTTGTCGAGCTTGTAATCGCCGTGGCAGAGCGCACTCGGCCGATCGGCCGGGCGGTTCGCCTCGAGCCATGCCCCGACTCGGTGCGCCACCGGTAGCTCGCGACCACCGTAGGAATCGAGCTGACTGAGCCAGCGGGTCAGCTGGCGGGCGAGGTAGTTCGGGCTCGGAGCCATGTCGCCGAGACCGCACGCCTGCCAGTCGACTGCATGGATCGCAACGAGGGCGTCGATCAGCTCCTCGAGCGCACGCCCGTGCGTCGACGGTGAGTCAGCCCAGGCCTGCGGAACGCGCTGGAGGATCGGCATGCCGTCGACGCGTTCCATCACGTAGAACGCTGCGCCGAACACCGCTGGATCGTCGCACGCAACGATCGGACGGGCGATTGGCGCAGCGCCGTCCTTGATCGCGTCGAGGATGCGGAACTCACGCAGAACGTCGTGCGCCGTTGCCGAACTGGCGTGGCGGGGCGCGCGGCGCAGTACCCAACGCGCCTCACCGCGATCGATCGCGAAGATCTCGCACGAACCTCCGCCAGTCATCGGCGTGATCGTCATCGGCGTGTGACCGCCGAGTGAGTCGTCGAGGAACTGCTGTAGCCCGTTGGTCATCGCGGCGTCTCCCCGCTGCTCGGGGCCGCCAGGCCGGGCTGTCCGGTCAGGCCGACGAGCGTCAACACGTCGGTGAGCGATTCGATGACGGCATCGGGCCGAGCGTCACCGGGGTCGGCGTCGGAACGAGGCGCGAGCCAGGCCGTGTGCAGTCCAATGGTGCCGGGACCGATGATGTCGTGTCCGATGCTGTCACCGACGAACAGCGCCGAACCAGGTTCGACGCCCGCCTTGTCCAGCGCGAATCGGTAGATGGCCGGGTCGGGCTTGCACGAGTGGGCGGACTCCGAACTCGTCGCAGCATCGATGACGTCGCCCAGGCCGAGCCGTTCGATCATCGGCAGCATCTGCTCGTCGTCGATGTTGGAGACGATCTGGACGTGGATCCCGGCACTGCGCAACGCGGCGAGAGTGGTGAGGCAGCCGGGTCGCAGCTCGGCGAACTGGATCGTCGCCCGGTACTGGCGATCGACGGCCTCGCGCTCGGTCGCGGCATCGATGTGCCCGCCGAGCGCCTCGGCCATCGCCGAGAACGCCGCCCCGAACAGGGTGCGGTGCAGGTATGCCGGCCGTATCGCGACCGTCCGGAACCCGACACCCATTCCCGTTCGGTACGCAGCGCGCAGCTGTTGGTCGTCGGCGGTGACGCCGGCCGCGTCGGCGACGAAGCGCAACTGCTGCAGATGCACGTCGCGCAGGGCGCGGTCGTCGAACAGGGTGCCTGCGAAGTCGAAGAGCACGGCATGGACCCGGCAGGGGAGGGCGGTCAGCGTGTTGGGTCGGGTGGATGGGGTGGGCGCGCTCATGGGATGTCCACGGCGATCTTGCCGACGTGCCCGTTGGCCTGCATGGTGCGCGTCGCCTCGGCCATCTCGTGCCAACCGAACCGATGACTGATGTGTGGATGGAACCCAGCGACTGAGACGGCCGCACTCATCGCCCGGTGGGCGGCGACGCTACCGACGGTGATGCCGATCAGGCGGACGTTCTGGAGCATCGCCACCGAGACCGGGATCTCGGCCCCACCGAAGCCGCCGAGCACGCCGACGATGGCAACGGTGCCGTCCATCTTCGTCGCGGCCACCGAGCGTCCGAGCGTGGATGCTCCGCCGACGTCGACGACCAGATCAGCGCCACGACGGTCGGTGATCCGGCGGACCTCGCGCTGCCAGTCCGGTGTGGTCGAGTAGTTGACGAGGTGGTCGGCTCCCAGTGCTTGGCCGAGCGCGAGCTTGGCGTCCGACGACGACGTCAGGATCACGGTCGCGCCGCGGGCCTTGGCGAACTGCAGCGCGAACAGTGACACGCCGCCGGTGCCCTGGGCGACCACGACATCGCCGGTCCCGATGTGCGCCTCCTCGAGTGCGCTCCACGCAGTGGTCCCGGCGCAGGTGAGCGTGGCCGACTCGCTGTCGCTGAGATGGGCCGGCGCCGCGACGAGCGCGGACGCAGGTGTCAGCCGGTGCTGCTGCAGCCAGCCATCGGACAGATCGCCGGGCATGTCGCGCTTGGCGGCCGGCGTCGGGCGGCCATCGAGCCAACCGGGATGGAACGCGCTGATGACCCGGTCGCCGATCGACCAACCGATGACATCGGTTCCGACCGAGACGATTTCGCCTGCGGCATCGGACATCGGGACCCGCGGCCACGGTCCGTCGATCAGCCCGAGCAGGTTGACGAGGTCGTGGTAGTTGAGGCTGGTGGCGCGTACGCGAACGAGGACCTCACCGGGCCCGGGTTCGGGGATCGGCTGCGCGTCGGCGGTCAGCGGTGCGCCAGGACCCGCCATCACCATCGCCGTCGACACGTCGGCGCCGGTCTGACCACGAGAGGGGACGCTCACCCGACACCGGCCATGGTCTTCAGTTCCGCCCATTTCGCCTCGGCCGCCGGACGGCGGCTGGGGATGTGCTCGCTGGGCCAGCCCTCGACCGGGGTGTAGCCCTTCAGGAGTGTGCGCGCCAGGACCGACTTGTGCAGCTCGTCCGGTCCGTCACCGATCGGCCCGAAGCGGGTCGAGCGGTACCAGGCCTCGACGGGCAGATCGCTGGAGTAACCGAGCGCACCGCACACCTGGATGGTCCGGTCGAGGACGGCCAGGACCACCTTGGAGACATGGGCCTTGACCATTCCGAGATCGGCGCGTACGGCGGCGGCACCGTACTTGTCCATCTTCCACGCCGTGTGGAAGGTGAGCAGGCGAGCGGCCTGGATCTCCATGTGGGAGAGCGCGACGTAGTCCTGCACCATCTGATGCTGGGCGAGGAGCTTGCCGTGCGAGGTCCGCGAGACGGCCCGCTCGCCCATGATGTCGAGCGAGCGTTGGGCCTGGCCGAGCCAGCGCATCGCATGGTGGATGCGCCCGCCGCCGAGCCGCTGCTGGGCGAGCGTGAACCCCTCGCCGGGCTGGCCGATGAGATGGTCGGCAGGGATCCGGCAGTTGCGGAACACGATCTCGGCATGGTTGCCGACCCGGCCGTACTCGGGGTCGGGATGCGCCATGGTGCCGATGTCGCGGACGATCTCCATGCCTGGAGTGCCTGCCGGGACGACGAAGACCGAGGCGTGCCGGTGCGGCCTCCCGTCCGGATTGGTCTCGGCGAACACGAGCACGATGTCGGCGACCGACGCGTTGGTGATGAACCACTTGTGGCCTTCGAGCACCCACTCCTCGCCGTCTGTGGTCGCAGTCGTCCCGATCACCGTGGGATCGGCTCCGGCGAGGAATGGTTCGGTCAACGCGAATGCGCTGGAGATCTCGCCACGCATGTTCGGCCACAGCCAACGTTCCTTCTGGGTGTCGGTGGCGCCATGGGCGAGGAGCTCCATGTTGCCACTGTCGGGTGCCTGCACGCCGAAGATCGCCATCGAGTACATGCACCGTCCGATGATCTCCGACATCAAGGCGAGCTTGAGCTGGCCGAGGCCGTTGCCGCCGAGCTTGGGGTCGAGGAACGCGCCCCACAGACCCTGCGCTTTGACCTGATCCTGGAGGTGGCGCTTGACCACCAGCCATTCGCTGGCGGGCAGGTGGTCCAGGATCGGCTCCAGCGGAATCAGCTCGCGGTCGATGAACGACCGCATCCACTGCAACTGGGCCTCGAACTCGGGCTCACTCGCGAAGTCCCATGCCACGCCCAGACCCCCCTGATCACATCCAGATCACACCGTAATCGGATCTTCCGAGCAGATCCAATACGAGTACTCGATTGCCGGGTTTGCCTCGATCGCGACTGGTTTGTGACTAATCATCTCGGTGCGCGGTACTCACTGCTGGTGTCTTGGTATGTTTTGTAGATGAGCAGTCTCGCCGAAGCAGAAGTTGCAGTCCGTTCCTACCTGTTGATGTTGGATGATCCCGCATCGTTGATAGATGCCGTGCACATTGCCTCGCTCGAAGCCGCTCTTGTATCTGCCACTGACCCCATCGACAAGTTGAAAGCGCTGGCCGACCTGGACCGGGCCCGGGTCCCGGATCGCGACGCGTATGAGCAGGCGTTCATCCGCCACGCCAAGACCTGGGCGACCGAGAACGACATCCCGGTCTCCAGTTTCCAGCAGCTCGGCGTCAGTGATCAGACGCTGCAGGCTGCAGGACTGCTGGCCTCTCGTCGGGCAGGTCGGGGTAAGCGCGCCGATGTCCGTCGCGGCGCTGGCACTGCGGTCAGCAAAGAAACCATCAAAGCTCATGTCAACACCTTGACTGCGCAGTTCACCTTGGCTGATGTCGCAGAGCGCGCTGGCGGTAGCCCGATGACGTTGCGCAAAGCGATCGAGGAATTGATCAGCGAGGGCACCCTGGAAAAGCTGGGGACCAGCACCACCCACGTCGGTCGCGGTCGCGCCCCCATCATCTATGCCAATCGGACATCCAAGAAAGCCAAGCGGTAACGGTGCCGGTTGGCGCCTCAAATATTGTCTACAGCCTTCTCGGCGATCATGGTCCAGGTCAGGCGTAGAGGCGGAGCACGGTGAAAGCGACCATGCCGGCAGCCATCATCACCATCATGTTGCGTGTCTTCGCGAAGACGGCGGCCGCGACGAGGACAGCCCACAACTCGTTGTTGTGCCAGCTCAGATAGAGGTGTTGATCGCGGGTCAACACGCCGGGAACGATGATCGCCGTCAGCGCGCAGGCCGGCGCGTAGCGCAGTGCCTGCTCGACCCGCTGTGGCAGTTTGAGCGAGGCGGGCAGCATGAAGAAGCTGCCGCGGGTGACGACCGTGGTCACGCCGAGGCCGACGAACGCGATCAGCATGCGCGGCCAGCTGTCGATTCCGTTCACGGTGCGTAGCCCTCTTCGTCGAGCCCGACCCCGTGGGACAGTTCCTCGACGGTCGCCGAGTCCGTACCCCCGCGAACGGGCCACTTCGCCTCGGCGATGACGGCCACGATGACGCCGACCACGACCGACGTCAGCAGCCCGAGTTTGAGCGGTACGCGCACCGTGACGATCGACAGGGCGGCGGTCACGATGACGCCCAAGATCGCCGGGACCCGGTTGACCATCGGCGTCAGCACGGCGACGAGGGCGAGCACGGCGGCGAGCTCGAGCCCCCATGAGGTCGGTGCGAGGTTGCCGAGCAGGATCCCGGCGACCGACGATGCCTGCCAGGAGAACCAGTTGACGGTGGCGGTGCCGAAGAAGAAGCTCCACTGCTCGGTCGTGCCGGCCTCGGGGGCGTGTCCGTAGCGCTGCATGAAGATCGCAAAGCCGACATCGCCGTTGAGGTACGACGAGAACAGGCGCTGCTTCCACGGCAGCATCGTGAAGAACCGCCGCGATGCCGCCGCGAAGATCACGAAGCGGAGGTTGACGAGCAACGCCGTGATCCACACGACCGCCAGCGGGGCGCCGGAGGCGAGCAGCGGCAGCACCGCGAGTTGGGCTGACCCCGCGAAGACGACGAATGTCATGACGAGCGCCTTCGGGGCCGACAGCCCGCCCTCGACGAGTGCGACGCCGGTGACGAGGCCCCACGCCGCGATGGCGATCCCGGGCGTCGACATCACCCGGACGCCCCTGCGGAAGCCGTCCCGGTCGAGCGGTGGCACGAACGCGTCGCGCAGGCGCGTCGGTACCGGGATCGAGCTCATCCAGGACCATGATGACGCGCGATCGTTCCCGATCGCCGCTCCGCAACCGATTGTGATCAGGTCAAAATCTGATCGGAATCAGAATCAGAGCCGATCGATCGACAGAGCCGAGCAGAACGGGAATGCGGAGTGCTCGACGCGCGTTGATCCTTTGCGTACGCAACAAAACCTCCGAGGAGGAACCTCATGCCGGCAGTCACCGCAGACACGATCAACTTGACCAAGCTCGACGTCCAGGACCCGACTTCGCGTGACCGCAGTGTCGTGTCGATCACCACCGCCCCGTCTGGGTTCGAGGGTGAGGGCTTCCCGGTTCGCCGGGCCTTCGCAGGCGTCGATCAGCGCCTGCTCGATCCGTTCATCCACATGGACGAGATGGGCGAGGTCGACTACGCGCCGTACGAGCCCAAGGGCACCGACTGGCACCCCCACCGCGGCCTCGAGACCGTGACCTACATGATCGAGGGGACCTTCGAGCACCAGGACTCCCACGGCGGCGGTGGCGTGATCGAGAACGGCGCGACCCAGTGGATGACCGCTGGCTCCGGCATCCTCCACATCGAGACACCTCCCGAGCAGCTCGTCATCTCCGGCGGCTTGTTCCACGGCGTGCAACTCTGGGTCAACCTGCCCGCGAAGGACAAGATGATCAGCCCGGCGTACCAGAACCTCGAAGGCAACCAGGTGACGCTGCTGTCCTCGCCGGATGGGGGAGCCCTCGTGCGGCTCATCGCCGGTGACATCGGCGCCAACACCGGACCGGGCAGCACCCACACGCCCATTGCGATGGCGCACGTGACCCTGGCCCCCGGCGCTCGGCTCGTCACACCGTGGAACCCGACGTTCAACTCACTCGCCTACATCCTCGCCGGATCTGGCACGGTCGGTGTCGGGCAGCGTCCGGTCGGGGCCGGCCAGCTCGTCGTCTTCGGCGAGGGCGATTCGCTGACCATCACGAACACCATGGGCACGAACACCGGCGGCTCGAACACCGGCGGCTCGAACACCAGCCGGACCAACACCGGTGCCCAGTCGATGGAGGTGCTGCTGCTCGGCGGTCAGCCTCTCCGTGAGCCGGTCGCCCAGTACGGACCGTTCGTGATGAACCATCGCCACGAGCTCCAGCAGGCGGTGGAGGACTATAATGCCGGTCGGCTCGGCAGCGTTCCGGCCAACGGCCTCCATCCGTACCGGGGTGGCCGGAACTGACCGGAACTGACACCGCCTCATGACACCCGGCCGGCGCTCATGTCCGCAGCGCAGCGATGACCTGCTCCGCGAAGCGCAGGATCGGTTCCGTCGACTGCGGATGACCGAAGTCCATCACGAAATGCTCGGCGCCGAGATCGGCTCGATGGTTGATCTCGGCGACCAGTCGTTCCGAGTCGTGGTCGGTCTCCGGTAGGGCGCGCTCGAGCGTGACCGACACCTCGATGTCGGCCGGATCTCGTCCGGCACCCTCTGCCGCGGCGTGGACGATGCCGAGCCGGCGGTTCCAGTCCTCGTCCGTACCACGTCCCGGCGCGTTCCACATGTCCGCCAGCCGGCCGACGAGGGGTAAGCCGATCCGCTCGCCGGCTGCGCCGACGCAGATACGTGGCACCGGGTCGGGCAGCGGCGGCGCAGATGCGCCGTCGATGCGGTAGTGCTCGCCCTCGAAGGTCGGTTCGTCCTCGGTCCACATCAGCCGGCAGATCCGGATGACCTCTTCGAGTTGGGCGAAGCGCACGGACGGCTTGGGGAAGTCGTAGCCGTAGGCGGCGTACTCGTGGTCGCGCCAGCCGGCCCCGATGCCGAGCACGAAGCGTCCCCCGGACAGCACCTGCAGCGTCGCCGCCATCTTCGCAGTGAGCGCCGGCGGCCGGTACCCGTGGCCGAGTACGTGGTGGCACAGCGTCACGTTCTCGTGGCGCGCGGCCAGCCAGGTCAGAGTCGTCCACGCCTCCATGAACGGGTCGGTCTTGGCGTCGAAGCCGTAGAAGTGGTCGGCGAGCCACAGCGAATCGAAGTGGGGCAGCGCAGTCGGCAAGATGTGCTGGTCCTGGTACACCACGATCGGTTGGTGGTCACTCCAACGGTTGCCGATCGCGGGTGAGAGCCAGCCGAACTTCAGATCACGTGCCATGCCGCAATTCTCACACGGGCGCACTCCGGCTGGTGCTGCGGGCTCAGAGCGTGCCGGCGTCGAGACGGTCGAGCACCTCGACCGCCCGCCGCCGCACGGCCGGGAGGTCGGTCAGCTTGGCCGCGGCGCGAACCTGTTGAGCCATGCGCGGGTTGCGCGCGAAGCGCTCTTCGTGACGGGCGATGAAGTCCCAGTAGAGGGTCGTGAACGGGCATGCATCCTCGCCGACGCGCTGCTTGCGATCGAAGCGGCAGCCCTTGCAGTAGTCGCTCATCCGGTCGATGTACGCTCCACCGGCCGCATACGGCTTGGTCGCCATCTTCCCGCCATCGGCGTGCAGGGCCATCCCGACCACGTTGGGCACCATGACCCACTCTGCGCCATCGACGAACCCGGCCCACATCCATCGCGTCATCGCTTTCGGGTCCACACCGGCGATGAGCGCGAGGTTGCCGAGGATCATCAAGCGTTGGATGTGATGGACCCAGGCGTGGTCGTGCAGCGTCTCGAGGGTGTGGCTGACACAGCGCATCTCGGTCGTTGCGGCGCCGACGAATGCCGGCGGGATGGCGCGGTGCGCCTCGAGCGCATTGCGCTCGGCGTACTCCGGCCCCCACAGCCAATAGAGGCCCCAGACGTACTCGCGCCAGCCGATCATCTGGCGGATGAAACCCTCAGCGCTGGCGATCGGGACCCGACCCGTCCGGTAGGCGTCCTCGACCGCGTCGCACACCTCGCCGGGCAGCAGCAGCCCGATGTTCAGGTACAGCGCAAGCATGCCGTGGCCGACGGTCCAGCTCGCCGTCGTCATCGCATCCTCGTGCGGGCCGAAGCCGGGCAGGACATTGGTGACGAAGTGGTCGAGGCGGGCGAGCGCTCCGCGACGGCTCGTGGCCCACGTGCCGTCCGGCTGTGCGCCCCATGTGTGCGCGCGAAGCTGGCCGATGACGGCACGGTCGAGGTCGTCGAGTTCGTCGCGCAGCGGTGCGGGCCACGGGTTGCTGCCGTCCTTGGGCGGTGGCTGGCGGTTCTCGCTGTCGAAGTTCCAGCGCCCCTCAGCGGGCTCGGGGCCGTCCATCAGGTAGCCGAGCCGGCGGCGCTGCCAGCGGTAGAAGTGCTCCATCGTGAACGACGTCCGGTCGCCCGCCCATGCTGCGAACTCATCCGGATGGCACAGGAACTGGTTGGTCGGGAGCACGTCGACGCCGAGCCGGTGCAAGAGCGCAAGACCGTCCCGGCTGGCTGGTTCGGTCGCGATCACGCGCTCGGGCGAGTGCTCGCGCACGTGGTCGGCGAAGCCTGAGGCGAGTGATGCCGACCGCCGCTCGTCGACCTCGAACCCCTCGGCTCGGAGTTCGATCGCGAAGCGGCGCATCGAGGCCAGTACGAAGTGGGCCCGCTGCAGGTGCCACCGTCGAGAGCCGAGCTTGGCGGCACTCTCGACCATCAGGACCCGGTGTGTCGACGGTGACGCTGCGGCCATCGCCGTCAACTCGGTATTCAGTTGGTCACCGAGCACCCAGACCGTGATCACGCCGAACGGTACCTCGGTCGTCCCTGCGACGAGACAGCCAGGTCGGTCGTGATCATCATCGGGAGGGGTTGACAGCATGACAGCAGTATGACATCATCATGACATCATAACGATGTCACGCCGGCATCATCCACGCACAACCGAGGTCTGCTCATGTTCAGTTTCACGGATCAGTCGTCCATCGACGCCCGCCACCACGACCGCACCCGCCGACTGGAGCTGCGTCGCCACGTCGATCAGCGCCCCAGCCGTCCACTGCTGCGTCGCCGCAAGCGGCAGGACTGATCGGGCAGGATCGAGCATGCTCATCCAGCCGATCATCAATTCCGTGCAAGCGACGCTGGCCAGTCAGGCCGCGATGGCGAACTCCGACCCGGCCGTCGAGACGGCGGTCAACCAGCTCACCGAGGCACTCGGCGCCGCGCTGCGCATCGCCGCGATGGAGATCGCCGAACAGGCTGCAGCCGAGGTCCGCGCTCAGCTCCCTGATCACACCGTCGATGTCGTGCTGTCCGATGGTGATCCCGCATTACGGATCGCCGAGGGCTCCGGTGCAGCCGCACCCCGGCCCGCCGCCGAGGATCTCGACGCACGGATCACGCTGCGCCTGCCGCCGTCGCTGAAGCAGCTCATCGAGGACTCCGCCCAGCACACGGGTGAGTCCGTGAATGCATGGGTCGTGGAGGCCCTCGGCAAGCGCGCCCGCCCGGGCCGGGGCGCAACCAAGAACTTCAACCAGTCCTTCGATCTGTAAGGGTGACGCATGCGGCGAGACGAGCGCTTCACGGTCGAGGGCCATGCCCGGGTCGACCTCGAATTGACTGCCGGCAGCATCACGGTGCGAGCCGCTGAAGCGGGGTCGATCACGGTCTCGATCGAGGCGGGCAGCGCGAATGACATCGACGTGTCGCAGATGGGCGACGCGGTCTCGATCCGGCAGGGCCGGCGCAGCCGCAGCGCACGCGTCGTCGTCGATGTCCCTGTCGGCACCGACCTCGCGGTCAAGGGTGTCTCCGTGCAGGTCTCTGCCCGGGGTGCTCTGGGATCGCTTCGGTCCAAGACGGCATCCGGCGATGTCGACGTCGACGACGTCGTTCGGTTGGATCTGGCAATGTCGTCGGGTGACGCGCGGATCGGCGTCGTCCGCAACGAGGCGACCTTCACGACCACGTCCGGCGACATCGTCGTTCGCTCCGTCGGCGGTCGGCTGACGGCGTCGCTGACGTCTGGCGACATCCGAGTCGATCATGCATCCGGCGATGTCGACGCCGGAACCGCATCCGGCGACATCACGGTGTCGCGGTGCGACGGGTCGGCGATCGGTATGCGCACCGTGTCCGGCGACATCCGGGTCGGACTGCCGACGGGCATCCGCGTCGACCCGGACATCGCGACGATGAGCGGTCGGGTGCATCTGCCCGAGCCGGCGCGAGCAGATCCCTCGGGTGGCCTGTCGGCCGATCGCCGTCCGGTCGCACTCCGCCTGCGTTCGGTGACGGGCGACATCCGGGTGACGCGCGCTGACTGACCCGCCTTGGGCAATCAGTTCGCCGCTGCAGCGGTGGCGAACTGGGCGGCGTCAGCGCTGCTGGCCGAGGAACGCCGCTGTCGAGCCACCGACCGGCATCGACGGCATCCCGAGCTTCTTGTGGTCCCACGAGCGGATCCGCTCGACGTCGACGCGCACCGCAACGCGCTTGTTCAGCATGACCTCGACGAACGCCTTGACGTCGTCGGAGTACGGGCCGTTGTAGCGCTCCCACACGCTGACGCCCACCTTCCAGATCTCGTCCGGATCGTCCACGATCACGCCGCGGCCCTCGATCGACACGCCGCGCAGGCTGTCGTAGGTGTGGCCGTCCTCGATCATGCAGGTGATGCGGTCGTCGCGCTGGAGGTTCTTCACCTTCTGGGCGCGACCCTTGGTCTCGAACCAGATCGCACCGTCGAGCACGGCATACCACATCGCGACCAGATGCGGCCGGCCGTCAGGCCCGATCGTGCCCATCGTCGCGATCCGGCTCTGCTCGATGAAGGTCGTGATCTCCTCGTCGCTCATCGTGATCTGCGAACGCTGGTTGCTGCCCATGGGTGGTCTCCTCGTCGACGTGCTGTCGTGCTCGTCCATGTTGCCCGGCCCGACCGCAACGGGACCAGCCGGAGCCGGCAGACGCGGGAGCAGGTCACGCCTCGTGCCCATCTGCTGTGCGCCTAACATGACCGCACGGCGTGGGGATCCTGCGCCGGTGAGTGTGGCAGCCCGGCTGCACCGCGGCGGTTCGGACGAGGAGGTGTGCGATGCGGGTGGACGTCGACCGCTCCGGACTGCCGCTCGTCGGGCGATCACGGGAGCTGGCGGCGATCGCCACCGCGATCGACGCAGCCGCTTCGGGTTCCGGAGGACTCGTCTGCATCATCGGCGACGCCGGGATCGGCAAGACCCGACTCGCCGCCGAGGCGGTGCGGATGGCCCGCTCGGCTGGCTTCCGCTGTGCATGGGGGTCGGGTTGGAACGAAGGCGGTTCGCCGCCGCTGTGGCCGTGGCCGGACATCATCGAGCAGCTCGGCCAGATCGACGATCCGAGCATCCCGACGTCGACCGTGACAGCCGGGACCCGGGTCGACGATCTCGAGGCGGAGCGCTTCGCCCGTTTCCGGTCGGTCGCGCGTGCCATCTCCCGATCGGCAGACGCCGGGCCGGTGTTGGTCGTGATCGACAACGCCCAGGCGGCGGACGACGGGGCGCTGCTGTTGGCCCGCTTCGTCGTGCGGTCGCTGCCGGCCGCGCGCGTGCTGTTCGTGATCACGGCGCGCCCCGGCGTGTCCGACGGTGAATCCGGAGTCCGTGTCGCGCTGGCGGACATCACCAGGGACGGCGTGGTGCTGCGCCCGGAACCGCTCAGCGTGCCGGTGCTGCGCGAGTTGGTCGAGGATCTGGGTTGGACTGCGTCGGAGCAGCGCCTCGATGAGGTCCATCGACTGACCGGCGGCAACCCGTTGTTCGTGACCGAGCTCGTGGCCTCGACCGATGGGTCACACCTTGCGACGGCGGACTCCGTGCGTGCGATCATGGCGCTGCGCACCCGGCAGCTCGGGGGCGAGCAGCAACTGCTCCTCGAGGTCGTCGCCCTGCTCGGGCCGTTGGCCCGTTTGCCCTTGATCGCATCCGTCGCCGGGATCGACGTGGACCTCGCCGAAGCGGACCTGCGCGTCGCAGCCGAGGCCGGCGTCGTCGTGCGCGACGAGGCCGGACGGTTCCGGTTCGCGCATGACCTCATGGCCGAAGCAGCGTTGGAGGCCTGTTCGTCGACGCGACGTTCGCAGTTGCACGACGCCGCCGCCGAAGCGCTCGTGGCCGGTGGGACCTCGGGGGCCGAGCGTGCGGTGGCGGCAGCCCATCACCATCTCGCTGCCGCGAGCCTCCGTCGCGATTCGCCGTCGATCGTCCTCGCTGCACAGAGCTGCCGCACCGCAGCGGTCGAGCTCGTCCAGCGGCACGCGTACGAAGCTGCAGCACGACTGCTCAGCGAATCGATCGAACTCCACGACCAGTCCGGCGTGACTGCGCCGCCAGACCTGCTGCTCGACGTCGCCCGTGCCGAACTCGCGTCGGGAAACCTGCGCGGCGCCCGTCCATGGTTCTGGCGGGCGGCCGATGATGCCGACACGCCGGCTCAGCGGGCCCAGGCCGCAGTCGGGCTCGGCGGCATCTGGGTCGATGAGCATCGCGGGACCATCGACCACGCGGCCTACATGGCCCTCATCGATCGTGCCCTCGACGATCTGGGTGAGACCCGGCCGGACCTGCGCGCCCGGCTCGTGGTGCGCCGCTCGGCCGAGCAGACCTATCTCGGTCATGCGACGGCGCAGACGGTTCGCGCAGCAGTGGCTGGGGCCAGGGCGATCGGAGATCCGCTGGTGCTCGCCGAGGCCCTCTCGCTCCAGCACCACACGATGCTCGGGCCGGCGTCGGCAGCGGACCGCACGGCGATCGCGGACGAACTAGTGCTCGCCGCGACCGCAGCCGGGGACGACGTTCTCGTCGTGATGGGAGTGCTCTGGCGTACCGTGGATCTCCTCCTCGCCGGCGACCCGCGCGCCGAGCGTTCGCTGAACTCACTGCGCGAACGCGCTGATGCGCTGCAGATCGCTGCCGTGCTGTTCGTGGTGTCGGCCATCGACGTGATGCACCTGCTCCGCAAGGGGATGATCGTCGAGGCCGAGCTCGCCGCGCAGGAGTGCTTCACGCTGGGATCGAGCATCGGTGACGCCGACGCGGTCGGCTACTACGGAGCGCACCTGATGTGCATCCGCTGGTTGCAGTGCCAGCCCGAGGATGTGCTGCCGCTCGCCCGCGAGGTCGCCAAGTCACCGACGTTGGTCGAAGGCGATGTCACGTACGCAGTCGCCGTGGCGGCGTTGGCAGCGATGGCCGGGGAGGTCGACGAAACCCGGAACGCGCTGCAGCGAGTGATGGCCAGCTCCGCGATGCGTGCGGTTGCAACCTCCAGCAACTGGATGGTGTGGATGTTCTGCGCGATCGAGGCGGCCTCGCGCATCGGCGATGTGGAGTGCGCCCGCCGTGTCTATGACCTCCTCCTCCCGTTCCGGGGCCAACCCATCGTCGGCTCGCTCGGCGTCGCCTGCTTCGGCTCAGCCGAGCGCACGCTCGGGCTCGCCGCGAAGACGTTCGGCGAGTTGGACCTCGCGATCGAACACTTGGGGTTGGCCGTCACGGCCAACCGTCAACTCGGCAACGAGGTCGTCGCTGCGATCGCGATGGGCGAGCTCGGCTGCGCACTCGTGGAGCGTGGATCCGGAACGGACCGAGCCCGAGGTCGCGTCCTCATCGAGTCGGCGATCGCATTGCTCGACGAGTTCGGACTGCCCATCCGCGTGGACGACCTGCGACGGTTCGCGGACGCGCACTCGTCCGAACCGGTCGGCCGGATGCGGCTCGAGGGTGGGAACTGGCACCTCGGATTCGCCGATGAACTGGCCGTGATCCCTGATTCGATCGGGATGCAGCGTCTGGCTATGCTCCTCGAGCGGCCGTTTGCCGATGTGCCGGTCGCCGACCTCGTCGGTGGCCTGGAGCCGTCGTCGAACCACGACATGATCGATGCTGCAGCGCTGCGTGCCTACCGCGAGCGGATCTCGGACCTGCACGCCGACATCGACGAGGCCGACGCGCACCATGACATCGTGCGCGCCGAGCGGATGCGAGAGGAGCTCGATGCGTTGCTCGAACACATCAGAGAGAGCGCCTCGCTCGGCCGGCGCAGCCGCCAGTTCACGTCGTCGCAGGAGCGGGCGCGGGTCGCGGTCCGTAAGTCGCTGAGTCGCGTGTTCGACGAGGTCGCCGTCCAGTCGCCACGCCTCGGAGCGTTGCTGTCCGACAGCGTGCGCACCGGCATCGTCTGCCGGTTCGAGCCCGAGGATCGCCTGCCGGCACTGTGGGAGCGGGCCTGACCCTGATGGCCATCGTGGCCGCGCCCTGTTCGCGAGTTGATCGCCCAGAGTTGGTTTGACGTTCGCTCGGTCCGGGCACAGTGCTCGATGGGGCGGCCGACTCAGGGGGACATCTGTGCACAGATCCAGCAAACGGGTTGTCGCGGCGATCGGGGGTCTGGCACTCGCTGTCGGCACCGTCGGTGCCCCGATGCCATTCGACATCGCGACCGCCCATGCAGTGGGTCCCGTGCAACTCACGTTCTTGAACATCAACGACTTCCACGGCCGTATCACCGGTGAGAACGACAAGCTGACCAAGCCGAACAGTGCGACCGTCCAGTTCGCCGGCACCATCGAGAAGGCGCGTATCGATGCTGGCGGTGACGTCAGCACCCTGCTGCTGTCAGCAGGTGACAACATCGGCGCGTCCCTGTACGCCTCGTCATCGGTCAAGGACCAGCCCACGATCGACGTCCTCAATGCCCTCGATCTCGATGCTTCGGCGATCGGCAACCACGAACTCGACAAGGGCTTCGCCGACCTGACCGGTCGCGTCATCGGCGGCAACGGCCCGAACACTCCGGCCGAGTGGGACTATCTCGGCGCGAACGTCTACAACGCCGGCACCGAGACGCCGGCCATCCCTGGCTCGGACTACGAACTGTTCCAGGTCGGTCCTGCTGGCAACCAGGTCACTGTCGGGGTCATCGGCGTCGTCACCCAGGAGACCCCCTCACTCGTCGCCCCGAGCGGGGTCGCCGGGCTCACGTTCGGTGATCCGGTCCTTGCGGTCAATCGTGTTGCGGCTCAGCTGAGCGACGGCAACTCGGCCAACGGTGAGGCGCAGGTCATCATCGCCGAGTACCACGAAGGGGCCCCCGACGCCCAGCCGTCGGGTCAGCCGTCGATCCTGGCCGACGAGATCGCCAAGGGCGGCGTGTTCGCGAAGATCGCAACAGAGACGTCGGCTGATGTCGACGTGATCTTCACCGGACACACCCACAAACAGTACGCATGGGACGGTCC
>JANXUX010000415.1 GCA_025351965.1 Actinomycetes bacterium
GATCATGTCGACAAGCTCACCAACGCACTCGATCGTCTCGGTGATCGGCGTGACGAGTTGGCCGCGGATGGTGCGGGGTTGGCGGTGTTGGCGGCGTCGACGACACCGGAGCAGTTCGGGCGCCGGTTGAACGAGCGGATCGCCCGTTTGGACGAACGCGAGGGCTGTGACCGGTTGGAGCGTCAGAAACGCGCGAATCGGTTCCGGACCTGGACCGATCAGATCACCGGGATGCTGCGCCTGTCCGGCGAGTTGGATCCGGAGACCGGGTTGGTGTTCATCGCCGCCCTGGAGGCTGCGGTCGAAACCATGTTCCACAGTGGGGTCCCACCGGAATGTCCGGATGGTGAGAGCCGTCAGGACTGGCTGCGGGCGATGGCACTCGTGCGTTTGGTCACCGGTGCAGGTGTCGCCGCTCCGGATGGTGAGGTGGGTGACATCGTCACGGTCGGGAACACGACCGACCTGGTGATCGTGATCGACTGGGAGACCTTGTTGTCCGGGTTGCGAAAGGGCGCGATCATCGACCCTGGGCATGATCTCACGTTGCCGATCGAGTCGTATCGGCGGATGGCCTGCACCGCGTGCATCATCCCGACCGTGTTGAACAGTGCCGGGGCGGTCCTGGATCAGGGACGAGCCACACGGTTGGCGACCAAAGACCAGCGACGCGCCTTGCGGGCGATGTACGAGACCTGTGGGATCCCCGGGTGCACCGTCAGATCCCGTCACTGCGAACCACACCACGTGCGCTGGTGGCTCAAACACCACGGCCCGACTGACCTCGCCAATTTGTTACCGGTCTGTTCCCGGCATCACCACGCCGTCCACGAAGGCGGCTGGCACCTCGTCCTGCACCCCGATCGGTCGTTGACCATCACCTACCCGGACGGCACCATCCAAACCACCGGACCACCCGCCCAACAACGGGCGGCGTGACCCCGGCCCGGCCTGACCCGGTTTCGGGCCAGCACGACAACCGCCGAGGGGCCGCCCGTCTATTCACCACCACCGACGCGGCGAATGGAGCGCACCAACCCCTCCGCGCTGCGAGGTCGGCCTGGTGGCCGGGAGGGCTCACACGCCCGTGTAGGTGATGTCCGTGCGGTCGCGGCGGCCCACGGTGTAGTCGGCCTCGAACACGTAGCGGTTGGTCGGGTCGATCGGGATCGTGTAGGTCCAGTCGAATGCGCACACCCGCTTGGCGATCAGCCACGTCCCGTCACGGCGTTCGAAGCGATCCACGTAGCGGAGGCCGAGAACCATGTCGGTCCCGGGAGTCGATTCCGGATCGGTGGCGGTCCGTGGGCTGGATCCGGGACCGGTTCCGGCGTTGATGTGGTGAGCGACGCAGTAGGTGTCGGCCTGGGCGACGTCGGCGTCGAGATCGACCGAGACGTTCGGTGGTCCGATGAAGTGCATCGTCGTGGTGAAGTGGGGCAGCACGGTGACGACCCACTTCGCGAACTCCGTGCCGCTGCCACGGAATGCGTTGTGGTCATCGAAGCCGTCGGGGTGGTAGCACGACGCCATCAGCTCCTCGTCGAGTCGGTCGGTACCGCGGGCCAGACGTTTGATGACGTCGGTGATCTCCTCGCGAGCGAGCAGTTCCTCGATCGTCAGGCTCACGACCCTGCCCCGCACCACTCCTCGAGGTTGCGGTGTAGGTTGAGCAGTCGGGCCTCCTCGGCCGACACGGCGAGGTGGGTGAGCCCGGGCTGGTGCAGGCCACGCTGGGCGGTCTTCATCATGTTGATGTCCTGGCCCATGACCAGACCGAGCGGAAGATCGTCGCCGGCGTTGTCGAGGGTGAACGGCTTCGAGCGCGGTGCGCCTTTCGGAACGCGGTGCCAGTTCATGATCACGAACTGGCACTCGTCCGGGTTCAGGCCGGGACGTGTCGACAAGACGTTGACCATGTCGGACCAGACGAGCATCGTGCTGTTCGGGAAGAAGTTGTACTGCGTCGCGCCCGTCGCCCGCTTGCTGTCGAGATGAGACAGATCGACACCGTTGGCGGCCTGCGCCGCAATCAGGCGGGCGGCGATCACGTCCTGGATCGTGCTGCCTTCGGGAACGTCGGGACACGGCTCGGCAACGCCGGCGGCGACGCCGAGACGTGAGCCCATCGACTGCACCCATGTGTCCCATACGACATGGTCCGCGACGTCGCGCCCGAGACGTGGCGACGGCA
>JANXUX010000282.1 GCA_025351965.1 Actinomycetes bacterium
ACTCGCCGAGCGCGGTGCGGCGATCGCCCCAGTGATCGGTGCGTCCCGGGCGAACAACCTCGGCTTCGGGCGGAGCCCGGACCCGGCCGAGGACACCCAGATGACCGATCTCGGTCTGCTCGCAGCGAAGATCGGCGTCGAGGCCCTCGACGTGTCGGATCAGGCGGACACGTTGATCAAGGCGATCAACGACGTCGTCGTCGACTCGATCGATGGATCGGCGACGAAGGGCGCGACGGGGCTGTCGATCTACTTCCCTCCGACCCAGGAGTTGTCCAACGCCGATTACGCCACGGCGGTCGGTGAGTCGTCGTGGCTCAGTTTCCTCGTCAGCTATTTCAACGCCGGCGAGGCGATTCCAACCAACGAGCGCCCGACCTTCACGAACGTCGACGGCCTTGCGGACGCGACCTTCGATGTGGACGGCCTGACACTGACGGGCGAGCTCGATCCTGCGGCGGTCGCGAATCTGTCCGAGGCGACGATCAGCTACGGCATCGTCGAGGCCGACGGCTCGATCACCTACATCGGTGAGGAGCCGGCGACGCTGCCGGCCGACGGCGAGACCACGGTCGTCGGTACCTACGACCTCACGTCACTGACGATCAGCGACGGCCAGGACACTGCGTACGCCTACCTCACCATGACAATCGACGAGGCCGCGAACATCGCGACGATCGACGTGCCCCTGGCGTACTACGCCGCCGATGACGTCGACGGGGAGACCTACCAGGACGTGCTCCTGTCGCTGACGCTCGATGCCACGACGTTCGACGTGATCAACGAGACCTACTACGTGTACGACGAGAAACTGGGCACCTACGGCGAGCTGACCGCCGACCCGAAGGCGATCATCGTCCCGGAGCGGCTGAACGTCGATGCCGACGGCAACGAGACGTGGGTCCCGACGAGCGACGTCGGCCTGTTCGCCGATCTGCCCAACCTCGTCTACGACATCGTCCCGCTCGTCTCCGGTACCCCGCTGTTCGCCCAGCTGACCGTCATCGACTTCGGCGGCAACACGGCATCAGTCACCTCCGAGGGTTCGATCCCCTGATGCAGATGGGGCCGCCGGCTCAGCTGCCGGCGGCCTCGACCCGGGCTGCCTCGATCAGGGCGAGCGCCGTCTCCTTGGCCCACTTGTAGTCGGACTTGCCGACCGGCGTGCGCTGCACGACGTCGATGAACAGCACCGTGCGCGGCATCTTGTAATCGGACAGCACGGCGCGGCTGTGGGCCTGGACGTCGGCCTCGGTGAGCGTGTGCCCTTCGCGGAGCTGCACGATCGCGGTGACCTGCTCGCCCCACCGGTCGTTCGGCGTACCGATGACGACGGCGTCGAACACGGACTCGTGCTGCTTGAGCGCGGCCTCGACCTCTTCGGGGTAGATCTTCTCGCCGCCGGAGTTGATGCTGACCGAGCCCCGGCCGAGAAGGCTCACCGTGGCGTCCTCCTCGATACGTGCGAAGTCGCCGGGGATCACCCAGCGCTTGCCGGCGTAGGTGGGGAAGGTGGCTGCGGTCTTGGCCTCGTCCTTGTAGTAGCCGAGCGGGATGTGGCCGGAGCGAGCGAGCTTGCCGGTGACACCGACAGCGCACTGGTTGCCGTCGTCGTCGAGCACGGTGGTGTCGGCGCTCATCACGAACCGCGGCGCGCTGTAGCCCTCGCCGGCGTCCACCTTCGCTCCGGCGGCACCGGTCTCGGACGCGCCGAAGGCGTCGTTCATCGCGATGTTCGGGGCTGCGGCCTTCATCTGGGCGCGCACCGCGGCCGACAGCGGAGCACCACCGTTGCCGAACGCGAACAGCATCGAGAGGTCGTACTTGTCGGGCGCTTCGGCAAGGGCTTCGGCGAGGGGGCGGACCATCGCATCGCCGATGGTGGCGATGCTGTTGACGCCCTCGTCGGCCGCGATCTGGAGGATGAGATGCGGGTCGAAGCGGGTCTGGCACGACAGGACGAACTTCGCGCCCATGAACACGCCGTTGCCGAGCGCCCACTGCGCTCCGCCATGCATCATCGGCCCGAGCGCCATCATCGTCGGCTGGAACGCGTCGGCCGCCACAGCGGCCCGGATCTCGTCACCGAGGTCTTCGGGTCGGTCGAGCGGTCGGTTGCCCCGACCTGCGTTCATGATCGCGAAGAACGCATCCTGATGGCGCCACATGACGCCCTTCGGCATGCCCGTGGTGCCGCCGGTGTACAGCACGTAGAGATCGTCGTCGGAACGTTCCCAGCCGAGATCGGCAGCGGTCGCTCGCTCCGGTGACGCCGCCGCCAGCGCAGCCTCGTATTGCGGGCCGATCTCGAGCACGGAGCGCACGTTCGCGAGGTCGTCGAGAACTGCGTCGAGGCGGTCGCGGAACTGCGGCTCGACGATCACGGCAACGCAATCGGCGTTGTCGTACAGGTACTGGAGCTCGCTCGCCATGTAGCGGTGGTTGACGTTGATCGGCACCGCGCTGATCTTGAAGCAGGCGAAGAACGCCTCCACCCACTCGACGCAGTTCATCGCATGGACGGCCACGTGGTCGCCGCGCCCCACGCCGATCGAGACGAGGTGGTTGGCGAGGCGTGTCGCCCGGTCGTCGAGCTCGCGATAGGTGCGCCTGGCATCGCCGGCGACGACCGCAGTGCGCTCCGGCGCCGCGTCGACGACCTCCTCGAACAGGTCGGCGAGGTTGAAGGTGCGGGCCATCGCGTCAGTCCGCGGTCTTGGCGACGTAACCGTCGAGGATGTCGGTGAAGCCGTACTGGTCGTGCGGCCCGATCACCAGGTTCTCGTAGAGACCGTGTCCGACATGGGTGCCGAGGTGGTCGGTGTAGGTGAACGTCGCGCCGTTGTCGACGATGCCGAACAGGCGGGCCTTGCCCTCGGGCGTGTTCGTGTCCAGCTCGAAGTTCTGGACGACGGGCTCTGCGCCCTGCCACATCCCGTGCTTCCAGTCGGTGTCGTAGCCGTAGCCCGTGCCGATGCCGATGTGGATCGAGATCTTCGGCTCGACGGTGATGTCGATCAGCTCGCCGGGCGCATCGTCGCCGGCAGCGGTCGGAGCGTTCATGAAGATGTGCGCCCCGGTGCTGAACCGGCTGCCCTCGACGAAGTCCATCTGATGGCGCGAGCGGGTGAAGACCTCGTTCGGCCGGCTCCCTCCATCTTGGCCGCTGCCGATCGGCCAGATGCGCACCGACTCGGTCATGACCCGACTGCCGTCGCGGTGCTCCTGCATGATGATCACGAGGGTGTGGTCCTCGAACTGGACCGGGCAGTAGACCCAGAACCAGCTGAACGGCGACTTGGCGCGGATGCCCTGCGGCTCGGCCTCGCCGATCGGACGGACGCCCCACGAGCGGTCGCGGGTGCCGTACCAGTGCTCGTGGTTCACGTCGAACGTGGTGCCGGCGACGGTGAGCGTGCCGGCCCAGTTGCCGGTCTGGGCGAGGCGGGTCGTGTCGAAGATGACGCGGCCCTGCTCGCGTACCGAGTGGCGGGGCTCCTCGAGCGGCTCGTGAGTACCGGTGAAGGTGCAGTCGAACTCGATGCCCCATTCGTTCGGCTCGCAGCGGACACGCAGCCTGCGCAGCGGCTCGACGATGTCGATGCTGATCGGGCCGACGGACGGCTTGAGCCGGTCCATCAACTCGAGCTCCTGCGAGGCGCGCACGACGCGGTACTGGCCCTCGTGCATGACCGCGAGGAACGCATCGGCGACGCCGAGGTTCGGGTAGACGCCGAGTCCGGCGATGAACATCGCCTCGCCGTTCTTCTCGAAGCCCATGAAGTAGTAGCGGTCGTAGAAGTTGCGGTCGCTCGTTGCGACGTAGCGCATCGGCTCGGCGGCCTGGTGGATCGGGTATTCGTCGAGGTTGGTCAGCATGGTGGGTCCGTTCAGACGGTGGTGAGGAGCGGGGCGACGTCGGTTGCGAAAGCCACCATCTGCTCACACTGCTCGTCGCAGCTTCGCGCCCGGAAGCGGACCTGGATCTGGTTCACACCGGTCGCTGTGCCGGCAAGGATCTGCTCCGCGATCGCCACGGGCGAGCCCGTGACGGTGCCGGGAGCGACGTCGAACGTGGGATCACCGACGTAGATGAACGGCGTGATGTGGCCGATCATCATCGGCAGGTCCGCACGGCCGGCGGCCTCGCGCTGGGCCTGGAGCGAGTCGACCATCGTCTGGTTCGACGGGCCCTGGGGTAGCCAGCCGTCGCCGAGCTTGGCGGCGCGGGCGATGGCGGGAGCGCTGGAACCGGCCACCCAGATCGGCGGCCGGGGCGACTGCACGGGACGGGGCTGGGCACCGAAGCCGTCGACGAACTCGCTCTCGAGCGCGGCGGCGAGCACCGGGATGCCCTCGTCGGTGAGCTTGCCGCGGCGGTGGAAGTCGACGTCGAGCGCGTCGAACTCGGCCTCGACGTGACCGGCGCCGATGCCGATCAGGGCGCGACCGCGCGACAGGTAGTCGAGCTGGGCGAACTGTTTCGCGGCCATCAGCGGATGGCGGTAGGCGAGCACATAGACGTGGGTGAGCAGGCCGACCCTGGTCGTCTGCGCGGCGAGCCACGACAGCGTGCTGATCGGCTCCATCCACCACGTTCCCATCCCGCCGACCACGCTCTCCGGGAGAGCGACGTGATCACACACCCCGACGTAGTGGTAGCCGGCATCGTCGGCGGTCTTGGCGATGCGGGCGAGCTCGGTCGGACCCGCATGGGCCTCCCACTCTCCGACGAAACTGGCGCTCTGGGATTGGATCGGCAACTGGATGCCGAACACCCGTGCCCCGGACGGGATCTCGATCATGCGGGCGAGAGTAGTGCACCCCTCCGAGAAATCTGACACCGCGTCAGAACTGGCGCCCTACCCGATGTCGCGCCAGGCGGCGAGGCGTTGGGCGCTGTCGTCGCTGGGCAGGGGGAGCTGGCAGATCACGCGCAGGTAGGGCCATTCGGACGGGATCATCTGTTGGTACTCGAACGTCAACCGACCGGCTCGTGGGTGGTTGTAGCGCCGTAGCCGGGTCTGGAACCCAGCCACGTCGTGCTGTGGCCACCACTCGGCGAACTCCGGGCTCGCGGTCGAGATCCGGTCGACGAGGTCGATCACGAGCGGGTCGTCGAACAGCAGCGTCGTGCCGGCCCGGAACTCGGCGAGCGTGCTGCGCGCCCGGTCCTCCCAGTCGGCGATCAGGCGACGCGCCGTCGGCTCGCAGAACATCACCCACAGCAGGTTCCGTTCGTTGTCGGCGAGGTCGTGCAGCGCCGGGTAGAGCCGTTCCTCGGCGGCGTTCCAGCTGACCAGCTCCCACCGTGGGCCGAGCACATAGGCAGGCGCCGGTTCCATCGACATGATCAACCGGTTGAGCGCATCCGGCGCCTCGATGACGCGGTCGACCGGATCGCTCGCCCTGCCGTCCGCGTTGGCGAGGGCGAGCAGGTGGTCACGGCCGGCCTCGTCGAGTCGCAGGGCGCGGGCGAGGGCGAGCAGGACGTCACGCGAGGCGTTGATCCGTCGCCCCTGCTCGAGCCAGGTGTACCAGGTCACCGAGACGCCGGCGAGCAGGGCGATCTCCTCCCGGCGCAGCCCCGGTGTTCGTCGACGCCCACCGACCGGCAGCCCGACGTCACCCGGTTGCAGCGCGTCGCGTCGCGAGCGCAGGAATTCCCCGAGTTCTGCCCGGCGATCCATGCCCCCATTGGAGCAGATCGGCTCGGCCGCCGCTCAGATCGGCTCGGCCGCCGCTCAGATCGGGACGGGCTCGTTGTCGGCCGGAACGTAGGTGCGGCACGGCTGGCCGCGCAGCGCACCGCAGGCCGGAACGCCGGGCGGCACGGCGATGCCGGGCACCACCTGGAGCACGATCTTGGAGGGATGGTCGGCGTCGTGCGCGATCTGCACGGTCTCGCCGGCGTCGATCGTGTCGAACTCCCAGACCGGGCGGCTGTTGCCCGGCGCGTCGACGGTGATCCGGATCTGGCTGCCCGTACGGAACGCGTAGGCGAACGGGAACAGCTCGATCCGCACGGGCGTGAACTCGCCGGCGGGCAGCGGCGCAGCATCGGCCTTGCGATGGGTCTGCACGGGGAGCACGTCGGTGCTCGCCGCTTCGTCGAGGGCGCGGTGCGAGGCGCGCAGCCAGCCACTCTGGATGTACATCTCCGAACCGTCGGGGCGGACCTCGCTGATGGTCACCTCCAGATCGGTGTCGGCGCTCGACGACTGCACCCAGAGGTCGACCGAGCCGCCACCCACGACGACAGTGTCCTGCTTCAACGGGTCGGTGAGGTAGCCGACGCCGGTGCCGGCCGGGATCGCCTGCCAGTCGTACTGAGTGCCGGCCTTCCAGATGTCGCTACTGCGGCCGCCGGGGTAGAACGCCTTCGGCAGCGCAGTGGGATCAGCTGTGTACGAGTCCGGGCTTCCGGTGGTCTGCGGCTTGGTTGCGAGCAGGCCACGATCGCCGAGGTACCAGCTCGTTGCGACAGCCTCGGGGACCGGCCATGCATCGAACGACGTCGTGAAACCCGGGTACGGCGCGCCGGGCTCGGCACCGCCGGTGCCCTCCTCGAACAGGACCCGGATCGGTGGATCGGCTTCGAACGCGGCGAGCGCCTGCTCGTAGCTCATCCCGGTGAACCGGTCCGCCGGCAGGGTTGCGTCGGTGACGCCGTAGAGCTGGGGGACCAGGACATTGGCGACCGCCCGTGCGCCGGCCAACGAGGGCGTCTCGTGGGCGACGTAGAGGTCGAGGAACTCGACCATCCGGGCGAAGATCGTCGGGCTCAGCGACTCGGTGTGCAGACCATTGGTGAGGTCGGCGTAGAGGTGCGGGGTGGCGGTGAACTTGTCGAGCATGTTCGGGAAATGGCCGCCGGTCTGTTCGTCCTGCCATGCACCGGCCAGGAACACCGGCACGTCGATCTTGTCGACGAACGTGCTCGGCGCGAGTGCATCGGCCTGGGCCGGATCGTAGAAGTTCTGGGCCTCGGTGACAGCGAGGAAGTCCGGGTTCTGCAGGCGCAGGTTCTGGTTGTCCGCGCACTGGGTGTCGCCGGCGTCGGCGCGCTTCTTGGTCCACGCCTGCCCGTACGGCTCAGCCTCGGCCTGGCGTTCGCTCAGGAACGGTGCGGCGAAGCCCGTGTTGAGGATGCCACCCGGCTCGCCCGTCGCCCGATAGGAATCGTCGAGGACGCTGAGCGGCGTGATCGCAGCCAGGCTCGGCGGCTTCGTCGAAGCGACGAACAGCTGGCTGATCCCGGGGTAGGAGATGCCGACCATGCCGACCTTGTTGTCGAGCACCCAGCTCTGATGAGCCACGGACTCGATCACGTCGTAGCCGTCGACCAGCTGGGCCCGCTCGAAGAACTGGTACGAGCCGCCGCTGCAGCCGGTGCCGCGCATGTTGACGCCGACGTAGGCGAAGCCGAGCGCGTTGAACAGCTGCCCGAACGTGGTGCTGTCCGGGTTGCTCGGCGAGTACCCGGAGTACTCGACGACTGTCGGATACGGCCCCTTGTCGGCCGGGCCGGGAAGCATCACGTTCGCGCTCAGCGTCGTGCCGTCGCGCACCGTGATGTACTGGAACCCGTTGGTCAACGGCTTGAACGTGTACAGCGTCGGATCGACCGGGTCACGCTCGTCGATGATCGTGATGTTGCGTTCCTCGGTGGCGTCGGCCCCGGTGGTGCGCACGCTGTAGCCGTCGCCGGGTGGGATCAGGCGCCACAGGAACGAACCCTGGGCGTCGGCGGTGCCCGTGCCCACGACCGTTCCGTCGGCGTCGCGCAGCTCGAGCCCTTGTCCGGCCTCGGCGCGGATGACCCCGATCTGGCTGACACCGGGCAGCACCTGGAACGTCGAGCTCGGCAGCGCGTCCGCTGAGGTGGTCGTCG
Source organism: Actinomycetes bacterium (assembly GCA_025351965.1). GTDB lineage: Bacteria > Actinomycetota > Acidimicrobiia > Acidimicrobiales > Ilumatobacteraceae > WLMZ01. The sequence continues at coordinate 7,895 of JANXUX010000282.1, forward strand.
CCGCATCGATCGTCGTCGTGGCGTCCGTTCCGGATGTCGTCGACGCTGTGGTCGTGTCGGTGACAGCGGTCGACGAGCCCGTGGGCGCCGAGGACGCGGGTGCCGCATCTCTCGGATCACTCGCGCACGCGGTGGCGAGAACGGCGAACACGATGGTTGCGGAGACGATGAGGCGGCGGGGCGATCGCATCCGGGAAGTCTGGCAGGCGCGCCGAATCCGGACCGATCCGGCAGACTGAGAGGATGGTGGACCTGGACCTGATGCTCGACGACCTGGCTTCCCTCGTCAACGTGGAGTCACCGTCACGCGACCTCGAGGCCCTGGCGCTGTCCGGTGCGGCGGTGGCCGGCGTGATCGAGACGCGCTTGGGTTCCGCACCCGCGGTCATCGACACCGCAGCGGGCCCGATCGTGCACTGGTCGGGCGGCGGCTCGGCGAAGGTGTTGATCCTCGGTCACCACGACACGGTCTTCCCGCTCGGCAGCCTGGCCCAGCGCCCGTTCACCGTCGCCGACGGCCGGGCCACCGGGCCCGGTGTGTTCGACATGAAGGCCGGCATCGTGCTCGCCGTCCATGCCGTCGCCGCACTCGCGGATCCGAGCCACGTCGAGATCCTGTTCTCGCCGGACGAGGAGGTCGGATCGCTGGCGTCGCGTGAGCTGATCGAGGAGCGCGCCATCGCCTGCGGAGCCGTCCTGGTCCTCGAGCCGAGCGCCGACGGTGGTGCGCTGAAGATCGCGCGCAAGGGCCTCGGTACGTTCCAGGTGTTGATCCACGGCCGGGCGTCGCACGCCGGGCTCGAGCCGGAGAAGGGCGTGAACGCGCTCGTCGAGGCAGCGCACCAGATCCTGGTGATCAACACGTTCGGCGACGCCGGGATCGGTACGACGGTCACGCCGACGGTGGCCCGCGTCGGCACCACCGACAACGTCGTCCCTGCGCTGGCGCAGGTGACCATCGACGTGCGCGTCGAAGCCGAGGGCGAGAAGGACCGGGTCGAGACGGCGATGGCTCTGCTCAGCCCGCACGACCCGGCGACGCGCATCGAGGTGTCCGGCGGCATCACCCGCCCGCCGATGCCGGCGAGCACGTCGGAGTGGCTGTTCCCGCTCGCCGTCTCGATCGGCTCCGAGCTCGGCCTCGCCGAAGTCCAGGGCGTCGCGGTCGGCGGCGGCTCGGACGGCAACTTCACCGCCGCGTGCGGCGTCGCAACCCTCGACGGTCTCGGTGCCACCGGCGGCGGTGCGCACGCCGATCACGAGTTCGTCGAGGTCGACACGATGCCCGACCGGGTCCGCCTGCTCGCCGGCCTGCTCGACGAGATCAGCACCCGGTAGCGGCCGGCACGGACCGGTTCGAGTTCGGCCAGTTGGTTCGTGACCCACAACGTCTGTGTCACGAACACGTCACGAACACGTACACGCACCCGGTGACCCGGTGACCCGGTGACCCGCTGACCTACTCGAGTTCGAGCAGCCCGCCGGCGCCGAGGGTGCCGACGCTGCGGTAGACGTCGAGCTTGGCGCGGCTGTCTTCGATGTCGAGGTTGCGCATCGTCAGCTGGCCGATCCGGTCGAGCGGACCGAACGGGGCATCGTCGACCTTCTCCATGCTCAGGCGCTCTGGCGAATAGGTGAGGTGCGGGCCGGTGGTGTCACCGATCGTGTAGTCGTCGCCGCGGCGCAGACGCAGGGTGACCTCGCCGGTGACGGCCGAACCGACCCAGCGGGTGAGGGCCTCGCGCAGCATCAGGCTCTGCGGATCGAACCAGCGCCCCTCGTAGAGCAGACGACCGAGGCGGCGCCCCATCGTGCGGTAGTTCTCCTGCGTGCCCTCGTTGTGGATCGCGGTGACGAGACGTTCGTAGGCGATGTGCAGCAGCGCCAGACCGGGGGCCTCGTAGATGCCGCGGCTCTTGGCCTCGATGATCCGGTTCTCGATCTGGTCGCTCATCCCCAGGCCGTGGCGTCCGCCGATGATGTTCGCCTCGAGCACCAACGCGACGCGGTCGGTGAACTCGACACCGTTCAGCGCCACCGGCCAGCCCCCGGCGAAGCGGATCGTCACGGTCTCCGATGCGATCTCGACGGACTCGTCGTAGTGGGCGACACCCATGATCGGCTCGACGATGTCCATGCTCGTCGAGAGCTCTTCCAGCGATTTGGCCTCGTGTGTGGCGCCCCAGATGTTGGCATCGGTGCTGTATGCCTTCTCCTTGCTGTTGCGGTAGGGAAGTGACCTCCGAAGTAAGTACTCGCTCATCTCGGCGCGGCCGCCGAGCTCGCCGACGAACGATTCGTCGAGCCAGGGCTTGTAGATCCGCAGGTTGGGGTTGACGAGCAGGCCGTAGCGGTAGAAGCGTTCGATGTCGTTGCCCTTGTAGGTGCTGCCGTCGCCCCAGATGTCGACACCGTCGGCCTGCATCGCCCGCACGAGCAGCGTGCCGGTGACGGCCCGACCGAGCGGGGTGGTGTTGAAGTACGTCTTGCCGGCCGTCGTGATGTGGAATGCGCCGCACTGCAGCGCGATCAGGCCTTCGTTGACCAGCTCGGCGCGGCAGTCGACGATGCGGGCCAGCTCGGCGCCGTACTCCTTGGCCCGGTCGGGGACGCCCGGCAGATCGGCCTCGTCCTGCTGGCCGAGGTCGGCGGTGTAGGTGCATGGCAGTGCGCCCTTCTCACGCATCCAGGCGACGGCCGCCGACGTGTCGAGACCACCGGAGAACGCAATGCCGACCTTTTCGCCGACGGGCAGGGACGTGAGCACCTTGGACATAGGCGGGCAAGGGTAGCGGCGGCCACGGCGTGTCTGCCCGGGCTGCGGCCTCTCTGCCGGGCATAGCATGATGCGGTGAAGCGGAGCAGCGTCGCCCATCTGGAGTGCTCGATCGCGCAGACGCTGGAGATCGTCGGGGAGTGGTGGACCCTGCTGGTGCTGCGCAACATCTCCTTCGGTCAGCGTCGCTTCGAGGCGATCCAGGCTGATCTCGGCATCGCCCGTAACGTGCTGTCCGATCGGCTGTCGACCTTGGTCGATCATGGGATCCTCACCCGCTCGAAGTACCAGGACAACCCGGAACGGTTCGAGTACCGCCTGACGCCCAAGGGCAAGGATCTGATCGGGGTGCTGTTCGCGTTGATGGCGTGGGGTGACCGATGGGTCGCTCCCGACGGCAAACCAATGGTGCTCACCCACCTCGATTGCGGGCACGAGACCGATCCCATCGTTGCGTGCAGCCATTGCGGCGAGGAGCTCGAGTGGGGGCACATGCGTGCGCGTGGTGGTCCGGGGCTCACCCGCTCGTCACGCGACGAAGCGACCTGAATGCAGCGGGCCCACGCTCACGGCCGGTGAGCACGGACGAACTGCATTCAGATCGCGTGTCGCCCGACGATCGGGACGGATCGTCAGATCGGGGCGACCACCGGTGACCCGTCCACGACGGGTCCGATGCTCGCTTGCATGATGGCCGGCTTGCCGTCGATCGTCGCGTCGTAGCCGACCGATGTGATCGCGCCGTTGTCGATGCGAGCCGACATCGTGACGGCGTCGTCCCCGCTGAGTCCGAGCGCGGCAGCGGGTACGGACGCGTTGACGATGGTCGCCGTGCCGTCGACGGCGGTGACCGCGACGGCCGACGGGCTCGCCAAGGCTGCGATCGGGTCGGTGCTGGCCGATGCTGTGTCGAGCTGCTGCCAGTCGCCGCCCTCCGGCTGGACCCATGTCGCCGCCGGGGTGATCACGTACTGCACGGACACGTCGCCCCGGGTCACTGCGAGCCGGGTGCCGTCGCCCACTCGGTCGCCGTCGGCCGTCAGCACGACCGCGCCGTCGACCGTCAGGGTCGTCGTGAAGTGGTATCCGGCGGACATCGACGCGATCGCCCCGTGGAGGAGCGCCGCACCGTCGACGGCCGCAGTCGCCGGCGCCGATGAGGCGGAAGCGTCGAGAGTCGTCCCGATTGCGCCCGGGTCCTTCGCCGCAGGAAGCGTGGTCGGCATCGGGAGCGACGACGCGGTGCCTGCAGCCGTCGTCGGTGACGGCAACGACGAC
>JANXUX010000456.1 GCA_025351965.1 Actinomycetes bacterium
CCGGCGATCACGTCCGGTTGGTGGTTGCCGACAACGGCGTCGGCATCGACGAGCACACCCAGGGCAAGGTCTTCGAGCCGTTCTTCACCAGCAAAGGTCCGGGCACAGGCACTGGGCTCGGACTCTCGACCGTGTACGGCATCGTCGAACAGAACAACGGGTTCATCGTCGTCACCAGTTCTCCCGGCGATGGCGCGACGTTCGAGATCTTCCTCCCACGACATGACGGACCGGTGGTCGCGGACCCGGCTCCCCCGGCGAGCAATGGTGGGGCTCGCGGTCACGAGACGATTCTGGTCGTGGAGGATGAACCGGCAATCCTGGCGGTGATCACCCGCATCCTCGAATCCGACGGTTACGCGGTCCTGGCGACGACAGACGCCACCGACGCAGTCCGCATCGCGCTCGAGCACAACGAGCAGATCCATCTGCTGCTGACCGATGTCATCATGCCCGGCATGACCGGCCGTGATCTCGCCGCGGCGCTCACTGCCGCAGGCATCCATACCCGGCACATGTTCATGTCCGGCTACCCCGCCGACATCATCACCGAGCAAGGCATCCTCGACCGGGATCTGCACTTCATCCAGAAACCGTTCAGCGTCGACGCGCTCATCGCCAAGGTTCGCGAAATACTCGAGACCGAACCGCACCCAGCCGGGGCGTGATCAGACTCCGGCGGTAGTCGTCAGAGGGTGACTCGGGCCCGATGCAAGGTCTCGATCTGCACGTCGTCGTAGCCGAGAACTCGGCGGAGCACGTCTGCGGAGTGCTGGCCGACCGTGGGCGCATGGGTCGGCACCGGGGCCTGCTCGCCGTCGATCTGGAGTGGGAACAGCAGCTGCTCGATCCCGGTCTCCGCGATCGTGGTCCATCGGAACCGGTCGAGGAACTGCGGGTCGTGGATCACGGTCTCGGGTGTGTTCACTGCAGCGATGGCAGTGTTGTGCTCGACGGCAAACGCGAGCCATGCGGCCGTTGTGCGGGTGCGGAAGATGTCACGAAGGGCGACCTGCAGCCCCGGGCTGCCCTGAGCGTCGTCCGCGCCGCTGCCGGGATCCAGCTCGAACAGGTCGTCGCGGTCGATGCCGTCGCAGAAGTTCTTCCAAGCGGATCGCTCTGCGGCCATCCACAACACGTGACCGTCCGCCGATTCGAAGAGCTGGTCACAGGTCCTGTTGTCGCTGACAACATCGTCCGGGGGTTTGTTGGCCCGGGCAGTCTCGATCCGGTACCGGTCGCAGTACGCGGCTGAGTCGCTCTGGGCGATCTCCATGTGCGCACCTTTGCCGGTCGTGCGCGCCCGGACGAGTGCGGCGAGCACCGCCAACGCTGCGAAGGCCGGGCCGGCCGTGACGCCGATGTTGGCCTGATCAGGCATGCGCGTGAAGCCGTGCTCATCGACGACCGGTTCGATCTGGCCGGCCCAGGTGTCGAAGGCGATGCCGTGGGCGGGCAGGTCGCAGTACGGACCGGTGGCGCCGTAGCCGCTGATCGCACAGAACACGATGGCCGGGTTGATCTCCTCCAGGCGCTCACGGGTGAAGCCGCGTTTGTCGAGAAAACCTGGCCGCATCGCCTCGATGACGACATCGGATTTCGCGACCAGTGCTTCGAACACGGCGATCGCCTCGGGACGCTTGAGGTCCAGCACCAGCGACTCCTTGCCACGGTTGATGTGGAGGTGCATCAGCGACACCCCCCCGATCATCGGCCAGGTCATCTCACGCACGTAGTCCCCCGACGGTGCCTCGATCTTGATCACCTCAGCCCCGAAATCGACGAGATGCCCGGCGAGGGCGGCCGGCCCGTGAAGCGACAGGTCGAGCACTCTGACGCCAGTGAGCAGGTGAGGCCACACAGCGGTTGGTTCAGTCGACATGGAACGTGTGGGTTCCAGCACCGGCTGGTCGAATCTGGATGTGTCGGCCGATCGGGTCTCCTTCACCGAGGGCTGCGATCGCGTCCGTCGCGTGTGCGTAGGCGCGGGTTCCGTCGCAGAGATCGGCGATGATGACGGCCGCCGACGGAGTTCCCGACCGAGCATGTGTCACCGACGCCGCGGCGATGGTCCCGGGAGTGCCTTGCTCGAGTCGGGGCCGGACATGGAACGGGTGGTGACGGTCGATGCGGGCCTGGACGGCTTCGTAGTCCGGTGGCGTGACGGGTCCTGGACGGTCGGAGTAGACGGCCCAGGAGTGTTTGGTCATGTGCATGCCGACACCGGAGACGAGTCCGTAGCCGCCGCTCGTACGGAGTCGGTCGACGACTTCGGCGATCGAGTGGGTGGTGTAGTTGCTCGACGGACCCCCGTGGTACGGAAGGCCGCCCGTCACGCTGAACGCCCTGGTGTCCTCCGGGCCGATGCCCAGCGCGTCGGCCGCGAACGTCAGCGACGACGGGAAGCAGCTGTACAGATCGAGGTGTTCGACATCGTCGACACTGATCCCGGCCTGTCGCAGTGCATCCTGGGAGGCCTCGGCCATCGCTGGTGATCGATCGAGGAACGGGCGCTCGGCGAGGTGGGTCGAGTCGCGACCGAAGCTCCACCCGCGGAGGTAGACACGTCGTTCGGTCTCGATCCCCAGTTCGTCCGCCATCTCATGCGTCGTCAGGATCACCGCCGCGGCCATGTCGACGTTCATGATCGCGACCATGTACTTCGTGTACGGGGTGGAGATCATCCGGTTCTCCGTCGTGGGTGTCGCGATCTCGTCGGCGTCGCGCTGCGTGCGCAACCATGCGTGCCGGTTGTCCACGGCTGCTCGGTTGCACGCAGCGAGGATCCGGGCGGCCGCGGAACGGTTTGCGTCTGCGTCGATCCCGAGCGCGGCGCGTCGGGCCGAGTCCACGAGCGCGAAGGTCAGCGACGGGGCGAGGAGGTTGTGTGCGAATTCGGTCTCAGATGTCCATGCCGACAGGTCGATGATCGGTTCAGGACCGGTCGGCGAGGTGTGGGACCACGCTGGTCGGGTTCCAGCGTCGAGCAGTCGCTTCTTCGTCGCCAGGGCTTCGGCGCCGACGATGAGCGCGGCTCGGCAGTGACCGGCGAGCATTCGCTCGGCTGCGCTCGTGATCATGCGCTGCCCGGAGGTTCCAGCAAGCATCGACGTCTCGACGTGGGAGGGTTCGATACCGAGTCGTCCAGCGACTCTGGTCGGGAGGTCGTCGTAGGCCCAACTGGCGCAGTGCACGGCGTGGATCGCGTCGATCGATCGCAACAGGCGCACCGACCCACTGTCGTCGGCCGCCATTGTTGCCACGTACGCGCTCATGTCCAGTGGTTCGGGCGCGTCGCCGTTGATCGCGCGCCATGTCCGCCGGCCGATTCCGACGATGCACGGCGACCGTGGGTCGATCGCTGTCATGGCGTCACCCAACCCTCGGTCGACCACCGCTCGACGGTTCCAACGGTCGGTTCGATGCGCAACAGGTGGATCCAACCGTTGGCGACCAGGTCGTGCACAACGCTGTGTTGAGCGATGATCGAATCGATGCCAGCGCGCGGCGCCTCGACGAACACCGAGAGTCGCAGCGGGCGGTGGCGGAGCGTGGCCCCGTCGTGGAGGGACTGCATCGGAAGACCGATGCGCAGGTCGCCACCGTTGCCCTCGAACACGCCGATGCGCCCACCGACGACGTTGTGGAGCACTTTGTTGCCGCTGCCGTAGCGGCGATTGTCGACCGTGGAGGCGTGGTACTGCATGTTGATCCAATGCGTCACCACCATCGGGGCCGTCATGATCGCCTCGAGCACCGCGAAGCCCGCGTCCTGCTCCCAGCGGTACTCGTGCAGGAAGGCGCGCCCGGCGAGGTCGAGGCCCCGCGTGCGTTCGCGCGGCGCCACAATGAAGGCCGCATTGCCCGCCAAGCCCCACTCCGGCCGGACCTCCGACCA
>JANXUX010000045.1 GCA_025351965.1 Actinomycetes bacterium
GCGGCCAAGCACCATCGCACCAGACGCTCACTCCGCCTCCGGCACCCGCCCAGATCTTGGCGGAGCGTCTCGCACGCGGCGAGATCGACGCCGATGACTACCGCACTCGCCTCGAGGCACTCCAGAGAACTTGAGATGAGAATCGACCGACTGTCGATGCTGACGAGCGCACACCAACACATTCAGCCGGCGGCCTCCGAACATCACTGGAATTCTTCGATGTCGCCCACTCCGATGGACGCCGAAGTGGGCAACATCGAACATTGCGCAATCACCCGGCGAGGTTCGTCGTCATTTCTGCAATCTCTGCCTGCTGCGCCGTCGTGATCTGCCCCGCCAGCGCAAGGGCCTCAGGATCGGACCCGTTTGCGGTCTCGGTTGCCGCCATGTCGATCGCACCCTGATGGTGCTTGATCATCATCTCCTGCCAGAGCTTGTCGAACTCAGCCCCCCGAGCAGCCGACAATGCGTCCATGTCCTCAGCGCTCATCATGCCGTCCATCGACGACATGTCATGCCCGGAATCCGTGGTCATCTGCATTGGCTGCCCCCACGTCGTGAGCCACCCGGTCATCAACTGGATCTCAGGGTCCTGCTCACCCTTGATACGCGTCGCGAGCGCTGTGACGACGTCGCCGGCAGCGACGGTTGGATCGAGTGCGATGTCAGCCATCTCGATGGCCTGTTCGTGATGAGGGATCATCCCTTGCGCAAACTGGACATCCGCATCATTGAACCCAGCAGCGGGATCCATCATCGTGCTGCTGGACGTCATGGTGCTCGCACTCGTCTCCGCAGGGATGCTGGGCGACGAGGTCTTTGCGTCACTGCCGCAGGCGGTGATTCCAAGCATCGCAATGCTGGCGAGGGCTGCGATTCGAGTGAACTTCATGAGTTTGCCTTTCAATCTGTTGGAAAACTACTACACAGTGTAGAGGTCGATGCGCACTTCGTGGTCGGGACGATCACAACCCTGGCCATATACCGATCGACGATGCGGTGATCTGGCCGACGATGCCGTCGACGGCAAGGCCGAGCTGCTGCTGCAGCACACGAACCGCCTGGTCGGTTGCGCTGTCGAACTCCCCTGTCGGTTCGGCTGCGTACACACCGAGCACGATCAGGGTTCGCTGCAGACACACCACGCTGTCGCCCACCGAGCCCATCGCCAGTACGACAGGCTCGATCACACACGAAGACTCCTGCGGAGTCGGCACCGTGTCCGGGAGCGAGGGGGTTGTGAGCTGAACGGGAACCAACGCCGGCACGCTGGCCAACTCGACAGAACCGGCCTCCGGCACTGCCGCCGCTGTTGCTGTGTCCCGCTGCTGCGCAACTGCGGGAGGAGAAACGACCATGGCAGCTGTGATCCCGATGACTACCGCGCCCACGGCGAGTTCGGTCCCCATCGCTCGTCGAAGGATTCCGGTGATGCGCGGGGTTGCGGTTGCTGGATCGCGGAATCGTCGCCCAACCCGCTGACGGTTGATGTCGGCAACCTTCAACATCACACCAAGAAAGAGGATCTTGACGACGAGGTAGACGCCGTGGTCAGCATCGAAGAGGTTGGTCGGGCTGCCGACGAGACGGAACGCCTGAATGAGCCCGGTTCCGATGATCACAGAAACGCTGATCGCAGCGAGTCGCCCGAACCGCTGGACGATGTCGACGAGTTCATCGCGTTCCGTCCAATTCGTCGCGACGAGACCCACGATTGCGAGCCCACCAATCCATGCCACCGCGGCTGCCTGGTGCGCGACTCGACAGGGATGCCGATGACGGACCAACGCATCGATCGAGAGTGCCCGGCATAGGCCCAGGTTCCAAGAAGTAGGACCACGACAACGGCAGCGCCATTCCACCGGAGCTCGAGGACAGAACGATTGCGGCTGTAGATGATCCAGCCGAGCAGACCGAGGAGAAACATTCGTGCGAGGAGGGCCACTCCTGCATCTGTTTCGAGCGCACGAGACATCGAGCCGAGCGACGCCCACGGCGCCAGGCCTGTGACGTCGGAGGCGACAGTGGCCAATTGAGCGAAAGCTGCGACGAACGCTGTCCCGATGGAGACGGCCATAGCCCGCTGGATCAGTCGATGCCGCCAGGCCCCGGCCCACACGAAGAACAACGTCGCCACGATGCCGCCGATGGTCACGATCGCCAGGTACGAAATCATCCTCATGATCCATCGCGCCGAGTCAGGCGTCGTCCACGGCTGGGAGAACGATTGGCTGTCCGCGGGACTGGCCGCGCCTACCGGCGCGAGCGAAGTGGTCGTGCTCGAGACGGCGTCACCCACCGCGGCTGGCACTGCGATTGCCGAACTCGTCAACGGTGCACCCGCGATGGCGATCGTCGTGCTCGTCACAACGGAGAGAGCGATCGTGAACATGATGCGACCGGTGATCGGATGTCCATCGGGACCGACGAGTCGCCAGCGAAGGTTCACGTCACCCGCCGAGAGAGCCGGAAGCGGAGTGATCACTTGCACATCACCGCTCGGCCCGTAGTACGAACCTGTCAGGTCGGATCGAACACCCGTCGCGTCGATGATCTCGATCGAGAGAGTGTCGAGCGGCACCGATTTGTCGAAGACCAGTGTGAGCGCTGTCGGAGCGGACTCGACGGTCGTGCCAGTCGCCGGATCGCTCGAGAGAAGCGTGTTGTGGGCCAACGCCGGTCGAGAGAGACCGAGTACGCCTGTGACGGACACGAGGAGAATCAGGAGCAGTCGACGGATCATGGGAGCGAGGGCTGGATGGAGTCGGACGCACGGGCGACATCCGCGACTACACAATGTAGAAGTCTAGATGAAGTGCCTTCAAATGTGCACCGGCACGTGACCGTGTGAGTGTGAGCGGCACTTCACCCTCGGCAGAAGTACGCAGCCGGCGAGACCCCGAGCGATCTCTTGAATACCGCGACGAACGCGCTCGAGTTCGGAGCTGAGGTGTTGATTGAGATGGTCACGAAGGCCGTCAGCGCTGACGACTGTCGGCTCTGTCCAGTCGATCGGACATCGGCACGGATCGAAGTACAGGGTCGTCCACTCGTTGATTCGACCCCAGCTGAAGCTGTTGCCGGCGATCGAACTCGATCACGAGCTCGCCCTCGCATTGTCGCTTCGGCTCACCCAGACCAACGTCACCGTTGTCGAGGGTGACGCGACGAGCATGCCCTTCAAGTCTGAGCGCTTCACCGGGGCCATGGCGTTCACGATGTTCCACCATGTAACCACCGTCGACCTGCAGGACCGAATGCTGGCGGAGATCCTTCGAGTCCTGCGACTCGTCGGCCGGTGCAACTCCATCAGCGCGCGTGCTCCACATTGCACCACGCGGATTCCGGTGGGTTTGCCGCAAACCGTTCAGCGATTTCCCCGATGTCCCCTCGGCACACATCACGCATCCTGAATACACATCCACCGAGGAGCACAACCATGAAGCGAACACTCATGCAAGCGACGATCATAGTTGCCATAGCAGTCGGAGGGCTTTCCGCTGCCGGGCCAGCCGCAGCCCAGTCGACACAGGAAAAGCAAAACTTTGGGAGCCACGTCTCGCACTGCCCACACGTCATGGACGGCTTCAGCGGCGACCACAACCCGAGCATGATGAAGCCGATGTCTGGGGCTGCGCACACCTGCCAAATGCCCGGCTGACTGCGTCCAGGTTTCACTCGGGGACGGGTGTTCGAGTCCATACCCCCTGGGGTATTTTGGAGGATCATCTCCGAGGAGTGTTGAAGAATTGCCCGTAGATCCACGATCCAAGGCACCACAGCGTGGTGGCGAGGATCGCGCCTCCCAGGATCACCATTCCGCCCAGAATCCAGCCCAATACCGGTCGGCCGGAGAGGAATGCTACGGCTGAACCCGCAAGCAGGAGAGTCGAAAGGATGTAGGAGAACTGTCGAGGTTTCGGCGTGGGCGGCAGTGCTGGGGCACCAAAGAGGCGGCGAACGCCGAGATTGTAAACCAGGTCAATCAACATGCCGCCGGGCAACACCGCGCCACTGAGGGCCACAAGAGCCATCGACCCGAGCCAAATCGGCGACTGCAACGCCAGTCCGATCCCGATCAAGGCGATCCCTACCCCAGGCGTGAAGCGGAGCGGCCACCGATAGCGCGACTTTGACTCCTCATCAAGATCGCCAAACCCTTGACGATCAAGGTTCGTGCTGGTGAATGCGGTGAGCGCTGCCATTGTCAACGTTTCCTCTTCGGTCTGGAGTCGACCGTCGGCCAGTTCCACTGTCAGTGCACAGTTGTTGTGGCGGCAGTGTAGAGCCTGGTCGGGCTCCGGCAGTTGAGGTGGCCTCGACGCTGTCCGTTGATGATGCCAGCGGCGTGGTCGATCTTGGCTGGGTGATGTTGTCGAGGCGCGCCCCGATGGGGGCGATGGGCTGCACCCTCGCCTACCCCGGGTTGGGACTGGGGTTTCCCGTCATCACGCAGTACTGGCGACTCCTTCGAATGTCCATCCGAGGATCTTGGGGTCGCGCTTCATGTAGTACGACGTCAACGAGTCGACCCGCAGGCCGCCGTCTTCGAGAATCGACGGAATGTCACGGTCGAGGTTGCATCCACACGCAACCCGCCGTTGGACGGGATTCAACCGCCGCTGCCACTTCAGCACGCGCGGTTCTGGTAAGCATCCGTGTTCGACAAACTGCAGTTTCCCACCGGGACGAAGCACTCGATTGAGCTCGCGCACTGCGGCGACGGGATCCGGGATGCTGCACAACGTCCACGTTGACAACGCCGCATCAACAGAGTCATCGCCCAGCGGCAGTACTTGCCCGTCGAGCCCGACGAACTCGACCGACACCGGGCTCGCCGCGATGCGTGCGGACGCGAGAGCCCGGCCTCGTTCGAGCGGATCCACCGCGCGAACAATGGTCACGGTGGGCGGCAGGTGAGGCAGGTTCAGACCCGTCCCGAAACCGATCTCGACGACGTCACCTGACAGCGACGCGCAAACTCGCGCGCGAACCTCCCTGGTCTGGTCGGTGTCCATCAGCCGATTCATCGCTCGAGGGAACACACGGTCGCCATAGAAGCCCATCGTCGAAGTCTCGCGCCACACGGTCGGTCTCGCAGCTCACTGCGCAACTCGCATGCGTCGATGAGGTCGTCGGCCGGTTGGATCCGCGTATTCGAATGCTACGTTGTCTGCATGATTACGCAGATAGAGGCTCTTCCGTCGGATGCTCAGTTCGAGATGGCTGCGGCGACGTTGAAGATGTTGGCGGATCAGACACGGTTGCGGATCTTGTGGGCATTGCTGCACGGGGAGCATTCCGTGAACGAGTTGGCTGCCCACGTCGGGTCGCCTGCTTCGACGGTGTCACAGCATCTCGCCAAGCTGCGTCTCGCGAAACTGGTACGTACCCGACGGCACGGCACCCAGGTGTTCTACGTCGCGGAGAACGATCACCTGGAGCGACTGACGACTGAAGCGTTGTTCCACGCCGACCACGCAACCGGCACCGCACACGCCGCCGGGCCGACCGAGTCGACGAGGACAGCAGGATGACCACCCAGCAGCCGCCAGCCCCTGTCGTTTCAGTTGGGTCACGACCAGGCGAGGCGCCTCGGGCGAAGGTCGGCTTCGTTGCGGTGATGAATCGCAGTCGTTGGCTGGAGGTCGCCAGGATCGTCGTCGTCGCCGTGCTCGTGTTCGCTTACGCGCAGCATTGGGTTCCGATCGGCGTGTTGTGGGCGACAGTCGCTGTCGGGCTGTACCCGCTCGCCAAAACGGGTCTGTCCGATCTCGTTCGTGAGCACAAGATCGGGACCGAGATCTTCGTGACGTTCGCGACGATCTTTGCGTTGATCGGCGGCGAAGCCGTCGCCGGGGCAGTGTTGATGACGATCATCCTGCTCGCCGAGTTCATCGCCGATCTGAACACCGAACGGGCCAGAGCCTCGATCCAAGGACTGATCGGCACCGTGCCGCGCACCGCCCGCCTGCGCGACTCGACCGGCGAACGCGTCGTCGACATCGACACCATCCGACCCGGCGACGTCATCCTGGTCCGCGCCGGCGAGCAGATCCCCGTCGACGGCGTCGTCGTCACCGGCACCGCCGCAGTCGATGAGGCCTCGATCACCGGCGAACCCACCCCGAAAGACAAACAACAGGACTCCACCGTCTTCGCAGGCACGATGCTGCAGGCCGGGGCGTTGGACATCCGCACCGAACGCGCCGGCGCTGATACGACCTTTGCCCGGATCGTCAGCCTCGTCGAAGAAGCCGAAGCGTCCCAGGCACCCATCCAGCGACTCGCAGACCGGGTCGCGGCTTGGTTGATCCCGGTCGTTGTCGTGTTCCTCGTGATCGTGTTCATCGTCACCCGCGACGTTCGCAAGGTCGTCACGTTGATGATCTTCACCTCGCCTGCGGAACTGGGTCTGGCAACCCCGATGGTGATGATCGCGGCGATCGCTCGCGCGGCGCGCAGCGGCATCCTGGTCAAAGGCGGCCTCCACCTCGAAGCCCTCGCCCAAGTCGACACCATCGTGTTCGACAAGACCGGCACCTTGACCATCGGCGAACCAAAAGTCGAATCGATCACCGTCCTCGACTCGAGCTTCGCCGAGCACGACATCCTCACCTTCGCCGCAGCTGCCGACCGGCGCTCCGGGCACCCGCTCGCCGAAGCCGTCGTCGAGCACGCCACCGCCGCCGGAATCTTGATCGCTGAGCCGACCACGTTCGAAACCCTCGACGGGCGGGGCGTCGCCGCGACAGTCGACGGCAGAGCGGTGCTCGTCGGCAACCAACGTCTTCTCACCGACCACAACCTCGCCATCCCCGACCACGACCCGGCTGTCACCGTCGCGTGGGTCGCGATCGACGGCAACGTCGTCGGAACGATCAACTTCGCCGACCAGATCCTTCCCGGCGCCCGCGACGCAATCGCCCAATTGCGCGCAACGGGCATCGGCCGGATCGCGATGCTCACCGGCGACAACGCGGCCGCGGCCGCTCACATCGCCGCCCAACTCGGCATAGACGAAGTCGTCGCCGACCTCCTCCCCGAACACAAAGTCGACGCCGTGCGGGCCATGCAACAAGGCGGTCATCGCGTCGCGATGGTCGGCGACGGCGTCAACGACGCCCCCGCACTCGCCGCCGCCGACGTCGGCATCGCCATGGGCGTCGGCGGCACCCAAGCCGCCCTCGAAGCAGCCGACATCGCTCTACTCACCGACGACCTCTCCAAGATCGTGTTCGTCCGAGCAATCGCTCGCCGCGCCTACCGCACCATCAAAGAAAACCTGTTCGTCGGCGTCGGCGTCGTCCACGTCCTCGGCATCACCGCAGCATTGATCGGTCTGATTGGCCCGGTTCAAGCAGCCATCATCCACCTCGGCCCCGACGTCCTCGTGTTCCTCAACTCCACCAAACTCCTCCGCGTCCGCATCGGCGCCGGCCCCACCCCCAAAGACACCACACTGGCCAACGCAGCGTGACTCACGCAGGCGTGTGGTGCTCCAACTCGGTTCGCCGCGACCGGTAAATGCGCGCAGGTCCGACTGAGGTCCGATGCCTCGCATCACGGCCGATTCGTCGAACGGCGACGCCCTTCATCGCCGTGCCATCGCTGTTCGGGTTCGGAACACTTGACCGGTTGCGACTGTCAGGACGAAGAGCCATGCAAGGCCGAGGAGGAAGTAGCCGGTCTGATCAAAGTGTTGAGTGAAGGCTGCGTCGATCATCACTCGTGAGGCTCCGTGTGCGGGAAGGTATGCTCCCCAGGCCGGCGGGCCGGCCGGGAACATCACGTTCTGACCGAGTCCGACGTCGATGAACGCGAGCAACAGCATCAGGTACAAGCCACCGATGCGGCCGGTGAGTGGGCCGATGAGTACGCCGAGCATTGCGTAGGTGAGCGCGATGAGCAGGTTGGCGACGGCGAACACGGCCCACTGGCGGGGCGGATACCACATACCGGAGATGGCGACGGCGACGGCAGTTGTGAGCACAGTGGCCGCGGCGACGACAGCGAGACGGCCCGCGAGCACCTCCCGCGGTCGGAGCCCGGCAAGTACCAGCCGCCCGTCACCGCCGGCTGATCCGGTCACGACGAACAGCCCGGTCAGACCGGCCAGGAACGCCGAGGTCACAGGAACCATGGTTGCCGCGTGGATGCGGCGCTCCGACAGCAAGCCTGTGAATCGTCTTCCACCATCAAAGAGGCTGATCGGCCCGGGCACATCGACAGTGACCATGATCGCCATCCCGATGAACACGGTCGGGACGGCAACGAGCAGGGCCCAAAGGACGCGGTTACGGCGGTGTTCGCGCATTCCGGCCCGCGACACAGCGAGCACGCGCGTTCGCACTCGGACGTGCCGGATGGCCGGGGTCGTTCGAGTGGTCGAAGCCGGCAGATTGGCCACAACTACGATCCGTGGCAGCGGAGACGTGGCGGTTGCCTGGACGGCTGTGGTGGCGGACAGCGATCTGGCGTTGGCCGTCGCAGCTCGCACGGAGTGCGGAACAGGCGCCGGTCGAATCGTGATGGCGAGACGGACGCCGGCCAGCGTCGAAAGACCGGCCGCCCAGACCAACGACCAGCCAACGTCACCCAGCGGGCCTGCGTGCCCGGTGACCTGCCCGGTGAGAACAAGGGTCGGGAAGTGCAACGGGAACACACGGGTCACCAATGATGGTCCGGATCCCATCGCCGGCCCGAGAAAGACGTCGAACACCCACGCCAGGGTGACGAGCAGGGCACCGTTCATCTCTGTTTTGACGACCGTCCCGACCAGGACACCGAGCGCGAGGTAGATGATCGCGATCAAGACTGTTGCCGAAATGGCACGGAATGGGTCATTGATGCCAGTACGAGCTGCGAGTGCCACAAGGCCACCAGCGGCCGCCACCATCGCCAAGCAGAATGACGCGCCCCCACGGCCGGCGACGACCGCGGCATACCGTCCACCAGCGGCAGCAAGTCGCCGATCGGCGGTGCGCGAACCGGAGACTTGAAAGAAGCCGGCGAGCCCGGCCAACGCCGCTGCTGCCCAACCGGCGGTGGCCGCGTCGATTTCGGCGCGATCACCCGCTCCACCGAAGAGCTTCGAGAAGTCAGCGAGGGACGGGCCCCAGACGAACACGAGCACGACGGGAACGACGACCAGCAGGACGAGGTTCAACGGGCGGCGGGAGTAGGAGCCAACCGCACGTCTGGCGACCAGAACCGTCATCGCGGTCGTCACTGCACAGTCCGCCCGTCGCGTAGTTGCACGATGCGGTCGAAGCGCTCCTCGTCTGCGACGAAGTGGCTGATCACCACGACACTGCGTCCTGCAGCGCGCCGTTCTGCGGTCAGGTCCCAGAACCGGAGGTAGGTGTCCCAGTCGAACCCCGCGTACGGCTCATCGAGCAGCAGTACCTCGGGGTCGGCCAGGAGCGCGATGGCCAGATTGAGCTTGGCCCGAGTGCCACCGGAGAGCTCCGCTGTCTGCGACGTTCTCCAACGATCGAAGCCCAGGGTGGAATAGAGCGCCTCGGAACCACTGCTCACCGCTCGTTCGTCCATGCCGTACGCAACGCCGAACAGCTCGAGGTGCTCGTCGCACGTCAGCCGTTCATAGAGCACCGGCTCCTGCGGGCAGTATCCGATACGGCCCGATACCGTCACCGTCCCAGCGTCGGCTGCGAGAGCTCCGACGAGGATCTTCATGAGCGTGCTCTTGCCGGACCCGTTCTCGCCGACCAGACCGACCACTTCGCCGGCGCCAATCGTCAGATCGGCACCGCGCAGCACGGGCACTTCCCGCCGACGCGGCCAGATCCCGCGGTGATACGACTTGGTGATCCCGCTCGCCGTCAATCCGGCACTGGGGCCGGTAGGAGCCGGTGCAGAGCGTTCGGTCGGCGCCGGTGTGGTGGGCTTGCTCATGATGCATCCTCCGGTCCGTGTCCCCACAGATCGTCGCGCCCTTGTGCGGACGGGGTCATCCGAGCGAACCCCGGAGATGTCTGCGGCTGGCTACGGACGCATCGAGCTCACACGGACTGTGGAGCATGGACTTCCGGAGAGCACGGAGGTCACTTGCCGTCGCTGAGAGATCCAATCGGCTCGCGACTTCGTTCACGCGAGTGGACAGGATCTGTCCGGCAAGCCTGCATCGGTCCGCTGAAATGGATGTAGATGAGCAGGCTCAAGATGGCGGCGTAGAAGCACCAGACCGACACGAACTGGGAAGCGGAGCAAGAAGTAGAAGAGGTAGAGGCCGACTGCGAGGCCGAGCGCTTGGAACACGCTGAGGGCGCGCCTTCGCCGTCGGCTGGTTTCGACGAGAAGGATCGCGAACGGCACGAGGATCGGCCACAGGACGTGGGACAACATCGAGTACACGTAGGTGGCGACGGTCTTCAGCGCCGGGAAGTCGTGGCGGAGGCTGATCCAGACGACACCCTCGGTGATCTGTTGAAGTCCGAACAGCAATGGCACCATCGCGAGCGGCAACTCGGTCTTGCCTTGCGATTTGCGGATGGTCAGCGCGCCAACGGTTGTGAGCGCTTCCCTTGCGGATTGCAGATCAAGCAGGAGCAAGACCGCCCTGACTCGTCGGCCGAAGCGTTCATGATTCATGACGGTGGAATGACCGGATCGCGGCTCACCATTCTTGAAGCGATGCTGGCACTCGGTGGCCGCCTCGGCGGTGCCGGCAATCCCGACGACGGGTACACCCGCTCCCTCAGCCGGCGTCGACCGCCGTCGAGCTCGACGACGGCTCAATGCGAGGTTCGCGTGGCCGAGCACGGCGCAACGCCGTGGCGAGTGCGAGCATCAAAGTGGCTGCGAGCACGTACGGTGACGTTTGCGCCCAGGCAAGCAGTGTGCCGCCGATGAGCGGTCCGAGGAACTGGCCAAGACTGGTCGCGGAGCTCTTCAATCCCAACGCTTCCCCGAATCGTCCGCCGCTGTCGGTGGCGACCATCGCTGCCAGGTTCGGCACGACGAAGGCTGTGCCAAGGGCGAGTATGGCAACTGCGATGAGCACCACTGTGAAGGACCGAACCACGGTGAGACCGCCCAGACCGACCGCCATCAGCACGAACCCTCCCGCCGCCTGGGACCGTTCGCTGAGGATGCGACCCGTTGGCCCGACCACAGCAGCCTGCAACACGCCCATCACCGCACCGCAGACGACAAAGGCGGCTGCGGTCTGCGACGACGAGAAGCCATAGCGGCCGCCGGCGTACAAGACGAAGGTGCCCTCGAACAGCGCCAGCCCGAACTGGGAGCCGGCCACCAAACCCAGCAGGGGGCTGCGCGCCATTGACCGCCACAGCGCGACCCGAGGACCCACGTCGGGTTGCAAGCCGACGAGCGACTCCGGCACCAAGAACCAGGCGGCCGCGAACGCGGCGAGTGCCATTGCGCCGGCAGCGACGAACGGGAGGGTGTATCCATCAAAACGCACGCCGGTCGACGAACTCGACCCGATCTGGCCGAGGACGCTACCGAGGATGGGGCCGGCGATCACTCCGAGGCTGGCCGCCGTACCGAACCAGGCCATGCCACGCGCTCGGGTTCCTTCGGTGGTGTAGTCGGCGATGGCCGCGGTTGCGCCGACCGTCAACAGTGATGCGGCGATCCCGCCGCCGACGCGCAGCCCATACAGCAACCAGAGCGAACTGGTGAACGCGAATGCCACCTGCGTCACGCCGGCGCCAGCCAGCCCCAACAACATCAGCGGCCGCCGCCCGATCCGGTCACCCAGCCTGCCCACCGCCGGGCCCGCAATCAGCTGGGCCAGCGCGTACACACTGGTCAACACCCCCAGATGAAAGGCCACAAGTCCCGGGCCGACACCGGCCAACCCATGGATTCGTTCCGTGTACACGGGCAACACGACGAGTGCAATCCCGAATCCGATCATCGCGATGAAGACACAGCCGAGTAGCGGCGCGAGCTGCCGGAAGTCCGATCTGTAGCTGGGACGCGATTTCGGGATCCTCAGTGGCATGGTCGCCTGACGGGCGTACCCCGGCTGCGACGTCGGCCTGACGTGAGAGCACATCGGGATACCTGTTGTTCTTGATGAAGCGTTGCGAAGCTGATCAGGATCTCATCGGTCGTCGGGGCGACCGGCCCGCGTGTGGGTGGGCGGCCCTGTCGGTCGACCGGCGTTGTGTTCCATGCCACGATGGTCCATGCCGTCGTGATTCATGCCGTCGTGATTCATGCCGTCGGTATGGGAGTTGTCGTGGTCCATGCCTCCGTGGTTCATGCCACGCATCATGAGGGCCATCATCGCGGTGCAGAGGATCGCGGCGAAGATGAAGCCGACACCGACGACACCGGTCGCGACGAGAACGATGGCGATGACCAACATCGGGATGCAGCAGGCGACCATCATCAAACCGTGACGGCCGCCTCGTGGCTTGCGGTCGTGGGGTGGCGGCGGCTGGGGTGCAGCTGAGGCGTTGATCATCGCGATCCTCGCAGCGACGCAGGTACGTGTCCGAGACGCTGATAGAGCGGGCAGTGCCCGAGTGCGCCAGTGATGACGAGGTCGAGACCGGCCGCGACGAGGAGCGCTTCCAGAACGACGGCAACCGCCGAGCCGGCAGCGGCCAGCAGGACGACCGCGACGATCGCAGCTGCGAGCCCGATCGCGATGCGACCGCCGCGTTCGATCGGGGAGATGTTGACGGACAGCCTGCTCATGATGGCTTCGGGTCGCCGCTGGAGTGTCCGGCGGTCACGACGACGTCGGTTCGGGTTGGCTGCTCGGCGCCGACTCCTCCGCAACAACCTTTGGAGTCGCTGTTGGGCTGGACCTGAGGTGCCTGGACTGCAACGTCGTGAGCCTCGTGGGTGTCGTGTTGATCGTCATGGTTGCAGCGGCAGCCACCGTGTTCGCCTGTCATGTTTGGCTCCTTCGTCAATTTCCAAGCGTCGCTTGGTGTGTTCATTGTGAACACGGGCACCGGTCGCGCCATCCGTTGCTTCTACGCGTTCCGGCTTCGGTGATCCCGTAGCAGCAGCAGCGTGTGGCACTGCGTAGAAGTCCGCAACAGAACGGTGTGCGCGCACGGATGTGGATTGCCGCCTCGATCGACGACGCTGATCTCATGCACATGCACCAGTCCAGTCAGCCCGACGTTCCACAGACGCTGGTGGGGATCTCGTTCGAGGACGCCTTTCGCGCCCAAGAGTTCCTGGTCGCAGCCAGCGGCCTCGCCGCTGCCGGAAAGCTCAAGCTCACGGACGCGGTCACAGTTGTCAGAGACACCTCCGGCAAGACGGTCGTGCACGAAACCATCGATCCAACACCCGCCCGGGCGGCACTGTCCGGTGCCATGTGGGCAGGGTTGTTCGGGCTCATCCTCGGCGGGCCGGTCGGCTGGATCGTCGGGCTGGCCGTCGGTGCCGGCGCGGGTGTCGTGACGGCCAAGGTGATTGACCTCGGTGTTCCCGACGAGTGGGTCACCTGGTTCCGAGACGCAGTCCGACCAGGTACCGCGACGGTGGCATTGCTGGTCGAGGACCTCGACCGGAACGCGCTCGTCACCGAGGCCGCCCGGTTCACCGGTGCAGAGCTCGTGTACGCCAACCTCGACGATGCGACCATCGAGCGAGTCAGAGACGCGTTCGCAGAGCACGTACCGGCGACACCGCGCAGCCACTGATCGACAATGCCGAGTGCTGATCGCCCGGCCCTCTGGCCTGTGAGCCCTCGCATGGATTCTGCGTCCGATATCGCGCCGCGAGACCCCAGGCCATGCGCGCCGTGCGTTGCCCAACTCACCACGCGGGCGGACCGGCTGACAGCGCTACGAGCAGCCATTGCGATCGAGACCGAGCCCGTCGTCACGCTCACGCATCTGTTGCAACTGTGTCGTGACGAACACGTGATCCTGCGCGAACGAGTCGGTGACCCCGACTGTCAGGACCGCATGATTGAGATTGTCGCTCGTCTCGGGGACCAGCTGTCCGACCCGGGTGCGAACTCGACACTGGATCTTGCGATGCGGACTGCGCTGACAGCGGCGTTCAGCTCGACGACCGATGTTCCATCAGTGGTCATCGCGCATGCTCTCGCCCAGTTCCTCGACGAGCACTACGCACACACCTTCGGTCGCTTCTTCCGTGATCGCAGCCCCTACCAACCCGCGGTCGGCGACCCGATCCCGCTCGACTTCCCGAACCTACGCGCACTGACCACGATGGCGTTCACCTCACCCCCGTGGCGTCTCGCCAACCGCCTCGATCAATCCCGTCACATCCGACTCGCCGGCGACTGGGCCGTTCAATATCGGCTGGTCTTCGACTACAGCCTCGCCGACGCCCTCGCAGGGTTCATCACCGCCGCAACCATCATCGCAACCTGCCACCCCAACCGCAGCGTCACCGAATTCCTGCTCCCACGCGACGAACGCGGTCGAACGTTTCCCATCCGACCCGTCGACCTCGATCGGCAACGCCGCGACATCAACCGGCTGATCGGCCTCGCGACCCAAGCCGGCGCGGACATCGTCGTGCTCCCAGAGCTGTCCGTCACCGAAGAACTCGCCAACGAACTCGAACACTGGGTGCGACGCACCGACGGTCCACGAGTGCTCGTCGTCGGCAGCTACCACCACCGGCACCGCGACCGAACCCCACCCTTTGCGGACCGAAACCGCAACACTGCTCTCATCTGGGTACGAGGGCACGACCACCCGTTCACACACGACAAACACTCCGCCGGAGACTCACCGATCGCAGAGGACATCCAACCGGAAGGCTGGCCCGAACTACGCGTGCACGTCATCGACGGCTGGCATCTCGTGATCGCCGTGTGCAGAGATCTCCTCAACCCCGAAGCCGTCCACGCCTTGACCTCGATCGGCGCGAACCTGGTCTTGGTGCCGGCAATGAGCGAAACCCTGCTCGCATTCGGTGGGCCGGGATCCAGTCTGGTCGGCAACTGCCAGGCCATCGTCGCCGTCGCCAACAACCCCGCCGAATGGTCCTCTGACACCCACCCACCCAGCCGACCCGCACGGGCCATGTTCGGCCACCCCGGCCTCACCGAGCAGACCATCACCATCCAACCCCGCGACCCAGGCGCCGGCGTCGCGCTCTTCGCGCTGCGATCGACCGAGATCACCTGGGTCCCACTCGACGATCAACCATCGCCTCCGGTCCAGGATCGTCCCACGTGACCGACGATCGCGAACCCGAATGGCTCGCCGCCATCAGGAACCGCGTCGCGCAGACCCCGCCTACAGATCGCAACCCGAAACTCGCCGATGGTCTGAGGCGAGCCGCAGTGTTGGTGCTGCTCATCGATAGCGCCGACGGACCGAAGGTTCTGCTGACACAGCGCGCTGGAACACTCACGAACTATCCGGGAGCTTTCGTTTTCCCAGGCGGATCCGCCGAACCGAACGACACGACACCGATCGCGACGGCACTTCGCGAAGCTTCAGAAGAAGCCGGTCTCGACCCCACCAGCGTCCGCATCATCGGGACGCTGCCCGCTCTCGAGTTGCCCGAGACCGGCTTCGTCGTGACCCCGGTGATCGGCTGGTCCACCGAACTCGACGTCGGCCACCTCGACCCGGCGGAGGTCGCTGCCGTCGTCGCACTACCGCTACACGACTTCGACCACGGCTCCGCTCGAGTGCAACACAGCCCGGCAACCGACACCAGCGGATCCCGGTTCATCGTCGACGGAACCGCCGTTGGCGACATGACGTCGCAGGTGATCGACGCGTTACTCAATCGGTATTCCGGCCCCCCGGCGCGTTCGGATCGCCTGTGATCCGGGCCTCAATTTCCGACATCCCATGTCGCGCTGACGGGCTCGGCGAATCCGTCGATGCTGAGCGTGGCAGTGCCTGCTGCGGGCCCAGCCGCGGTGAAGCGAAGTTCGCCTTCGCGGTGGTGTCCGCCTGGGCCATCACCTGACCATGCCACCACGGGCCACGGAGTGTCGCCAACGACGAGATGAGCCTGACGAACCATGTCCTGGTCGAGTTCGAACTCGTGCGTGTCGAAGCTGATCTTGAACACGGCCTCGTCGGGGCCCAGCCGACGTGGTTCAAACGTGATCGTGACCGACCCCGCCGTCACTGAGCGTTTGGCGAGCGAACTCGTCGCCGCCCCGTTGTCAGAACGTGTTGCTGACCCACAGCCGACGAGCGCAAGTACAACGCCCGCGGCGGCGACGAACGCGGCCACCGTTGCCAACGGGGCGAGCCCTCTCCCGTCGCGTCCGCGTCTGCTCGATGCCTTCACGAGTTTGCCCACGAGCGTGCTCCGTGGCGCGGTTTCGGTTGGGGTGTCTGGTGCAATCGGTGAGCGGCGAGCGCCACCCCGACGGCGTTGACTCCGATGCCCACGATCATGAACGGGATTCGGTATTCGATGAGAAACGTCGCAGCACCGGTCGCTCCGATGAGCGGGGCAAGGTCGGCGATGTGGTGGGCGCAGCAGGCGACCATGCCAGCCGTCGATGCCCCGATCCCTGCGCCACCGGCCAGCGCGGCGGTGTGCTGGAGGCGGTGTCGGCGGCGGAGCTCGCTGACGAGCGCGACCTGGACACCGAATCCGCCCATGATCATCGCCAGGTAGTACCAATCGCGGGCTGCCTGATCGGCGAGGTGTTGAAACGAACCGGACGCAGTCCATACGACCCCGCCGTAGAAGAGGGCCAACATCACGGTTGCAATCAACGCAGTGCGCACGCTCCGCGCGTTCACCGGTCCCCCTGCCGAACAGGTTGGGCAGGACTTGCCGGACTCGGCGGGGCCGCCGCCCCGGTGGGCGCTGGCGGCCCAGGCGATCGAGTGGTCGGCGGTGCCGCCGGCAGCTTGATTCGTTTGAGCATGACCGCGTTGACGGCGACGATGATGCTGGAGCCGGACATCGACAGCGCAGCAATCTCAGGGCGCAGCACGAGTCCGAACGCCGGTTCGAAAACTCCAGCGGCAATGGGGAGGGCGATGACGTTGTATCCGACCGCCCAGCCCAGGTTCTGGCGCATCTTGCGCAACGTTCCGCGTCCGATCTGCAACGCGACCGGGACATCGAGAGGGTCCGAGCGCATCAGCACCAGGTCGGCGGTCTCGATCGCGACATCCGTGCCAGCTCCGATCGCGATCCCAATATCGGCCTGTGCGAGTGCTGGGGCGTCGTTGACACCGTCGCCGACCATCGCGACCTTGCGACCCTGGGCCTGTAGTTCGGCGATCTTGGCGGACTTGTCGCCGGGGAGAACTTCGGCGATCACGGTGTCGACGCCGAGGATCCCGGCGATCCGTTTGGCGGTTGCCTCGTTGTCTCCGGTGAGCATCACCACCTCGATGTCGAGCGCACGCAGCGCTGCCACCGCAGCAGCTGCGGTTTCGCGGGGTGCGTCAGCCATCGCGATCAGCCCGACGGCTCGCCCGTCGACCGCGACGATGACAGCGGTACGACCGTTCTCGGCGAGTTGCTGACGTCGTTCAGCGAGCGCACCGAGGTCGATCTTCTCTCGCTCCATCAGCCGACGGTTGCCAACAGCAACACGTCGCCCATCGACCGTCGCGATCGCCCCATGGCCGGGGACGCTGTCAAATTCCTCGGCGCGAAACTCGGCCGCACCGCGGGATTCAGCCGCGAGCACGACCGCTCGGGCGAGAGGGTGCTCAGACTCTCGTTCCACTGCGGCGACGAGCGCGAGCATCTCTGCTTCGTCGATTCCGTCGACGATGATGTCAGTGACTTCGGGTTCGCCCTTGGTGAGCGTCCCGGTCTTGTCCATCACGACCGTGTCGATACGCGCGGCGGTTTCGAGTGCCATCGCGTTCTTGAACAACACCCCTCGCTGTGCGCCCAAACCGGTGCCGACCATGATCGCGGTCGGGGTCGCCAAACCCAGAGCGTCCGGGCACGTGATGACGACCACGGTGATCGCGAACAGCATCGCCTCCGACACCGACCGATCCGCCAACAAATACCACACCGCAAACGTGGCGGCGCCGCCGAGAAGCGCGACGAACACCAACCAGAACGCTGCCCGATCGGCCAGGCGTTGGCCCGGAGCCTTCGAGTTCTGTGCCTCCTGGACCAGCTTCACGATCTGGGCCAACGCCGTGTCAGCGCCGACCTTGGTCGCGCGCACGCGGAGTGTGCCCGTCGTGTTCAGAGTCGCCCCGATGACCTGATCGCCCGATGCCTTGTGGACAGGAAGGCTTTCGCCGGTGACCATCGACTCGTCGAGGTCACTGTCACCGTCCTCCACGATTCCATCGACGGCGACCTTCGCCCCAGGACGGATCAGCAGAAGATCGCCGACAGCAACCTCCGCAGTGGAGATCTCGACCTCCACACCGTCACGCAGAATGGTGGCCTTGGGTGGCGCGAGATCGATGAGCGCCCGGATTGCTTCGTTCGCGCCACCTCGAGCACGCATCTCGAACCAGTGGCCGAGCAGCACGAAGGTCGCCAACACCGACGACGCCTCGTAGAAGACCTCACCCCCGCCGGTGAGGGTGACCACCAGCGAATACGACCATCCCGCGCCAACGCCAACCGCGACCAAGACCATCATGTCCAACGTGCGCGCCCGCAACGCGCGCACTGCGCCGTCGAAGAAGATCCAGCCTGCCCAGAACACGACCGGCACGCTCAAGATCAGCTGGAAGATGTCGTCACGGAGGCCGAACGGTGCGCTGACGCTGAACTTGAGGACATCTCGGCCGATCGGTGACCACAACAGAATCGGGATCGACAGAACAGCTGCCACCAGGAACCGGCGGCGCATGTCAGCAACCATCGACGCCATCGACATACCTGCGTGCCCACCGTGACCCATCGCGTCATGCGGCGAACGCGTCGGCGACGACTCACCGTGGCCCGCCGGATGCGAGCCATGCGCTGCCATCTCGACGGCGCCCATTCCTGGCATCGCGTCGTGACCGGAGACCATGCCGTGACCGGACATCGCATCGTGGCCGTGCGTCAGGTCGTGACGGGGCTCCGTCATCGGCATACAAACGTGGGACGGTACGGACTGGCCGGCACAGTGGTAGCCGCAGTCCTGAACCCACTGTTGAAGATCGGCAACCGATGTCATGTTCGGGTCATAGATCACCGTCGCGGTCTGCGCCACCGGATTCGCGTCGACGTGCAAGACGCCAGGCAGTCGGCCGAGCAACGACTCCGCCACGGCCTTCTCAGATCCCCAATGAAGATTGCCAACATGCAACACGGCGGTCGCTGCACCCGAGCCCTCTGCATGAGGGTCGTGTCCTGACTTGGTCTTGGCCGTCATGTCATGGGTCATCAGTTCTCCTGCAAAGCACGCGCCGAGGACGCTTCCTCTTCTGTCTTCATCATCGCTGAGGTGAGTGCCGGTGACCATCGGTGCCGGCTACGGAATACGGCTTCGGGTCTCCCGCATCTCGGAGCCATCAGCTCGCGTCGGTGGGCATCGCCGACGCCGGGGATCTCGATGAGCAGCACCTACCGGACGTAGGAGACGACGGTGGCCATCCCGGACTCGAGGTGGTAGGTGTTGTGGCAATGCATCATCCACTGCCCGGGGTTATCGGCGTCGAAATCGATGATCACGTTCTGACCGGGCAAGACGTTGACGGTGTCCTTGCGTGGCCCATCGGGCCGGCCACCGATGCGGAACGTGTGTCCGTGGAGGTGCATCGGGTGCCACATCGCGGTCTTGTTGCGCAGCACCAGCCTGACCCGTTCACCGAGCTTCACGTCGATCGGCTTGTGGTCGGCGAACGAACGGCCGTCGATACCCCAGTTGTAGGACATCATGTCGCCCGTCAACGCGACATCGCGTTCGCGGTCGGTCATCGCGTTGGGCAACGCCACAGTGCTCAGCGCACGTAGGTCGTTGTATGTCAAGACTTGGCCAGCCAGCTCGACAGGAGTGACGCCGACTGGCGGTGCCGTCGATGCCGAAGCGTCGGTGGTTCGCAGAACAGCCTCAGCCGACGCGCCCTTGCCCTCCGCTGCAGCGACGATCGGCCACGCACCCGAACGAGCCGTCACCACGACGTCATACCGTTCACCCATACCCAACACCAGCGTGTCGACCTCGACCGACTCAACCGCGAACCCATCGGCATGGGTGACCGTCATCCGGTGCCCGCCGACCGCGACCCGGTACGCCGTATCGGATCCCGCGTTGATCAAACGAAGCCTCACCCGGTCGCCAGACGCGACGGTCATGGTGGGACGGTCAGCAGGCGGCCTGCCGTTGACGAGATGCAGTGGATAGGTGACGTCGCCAGCGTCGCCGTCGAGCAAGGTCGAGGTCATGCTCATGCCAGTTGCAGAACCGCCCCCGGTATCAGCCGAACCCATCCCGGCCATCCCGCCCATCCCGCTCATCGAACTCATGCGTTGACGCGCTTCGACGAGGGCCTGCTCGGGGTTCCGTCCGAGACCGTCCAGCCAATCGTCGAACACCAGCGTCTCATCATGATCGAACACGAGCGGCTCGGCCGGGTCGTCGACGATCAACGGTGCATACAAGCCCCGGTCGAGTTGTAATCCGGTATGCGGATGAAACCAATACGTACCCGGGTCAGGCACCGCGAACCGAAACGTGAACGCCGAGCCCGGTTGGATCGGCGGCTGGGTCAGATCATGGACGCCGTCCATGTCATTGCGAATGGCGATGCCATGCCAATGGATACTCAGATCCTCCGGAAGATCGTTCCGCACGGCGACCTCGAGGATGTCCCCGGCCCGAGCACGGATCGCTGTTCCAGGAATGGCGCCGAACCCCCACGTCGAGACGATCTGGCCGGCAAGGTCGAAGGACATCGGCGCCGCCGTCAGCTTCGTGCTGACCGTCGACGCGCCGGGCCGAAGCCTCTCGAGTTCCCGGCTGCCGACGCTCGGGTCGTCGCTCTCAACCAACCTTCGATCGCTGGATCCACCACACGCGGCCAGCACGATCGCACCGCCACCGAGCACCAGCAGCCGACGCCGACTCAACGTGGGGAAGCAGCCCGTCGCCACACTTCCAGTGACAGCGTCCGGAGGGGAACAATTCGAGCCTCGGCCGCTGGCACTACCGTCTCTTACAGACACAACGCACCCTCTCGCACTGGCAAAGAACCCGCATGCTCGTGGGCGGAGGCAGGAGCCGCCCGATCCAATTCGGCCAGGGCGGACTCCGAAGACAAGCCCCGGTCACGACGAACCCCGCTAATATCGATAACCATGGGTCAAGTTGAACCCAACGCGCTGACTCGGGACATCCGTGGCTGCCCCTGATTCCACCGGGTAGAAGTCCGAAGAAGCCTGCGGTGTCGGCGCGGTCGCGATCCCGACCGGGCAGCTACTACACTTTGTCGATGACCACGCCAACCACGCAACAGGATTTGCAGGGTGGCGCAGGCGGTCGGCCTCTGAAGGTTCAGACGCTACTCGAGGCGGTGCTGTTGTTGGCCGGTGAGCACGAGTTGGAGACTGTGCTCGGGCGGATCGTGGCGGGTGCCGCAACGATCGCAGATGCGCGTTATGCCGCACTGGGGATCTATGACGAGACCGGGGCGATCGAGTCGTTCATCCATTGCGGAATGGACGAGGACTCGTCGGCACGGATTGGAAGCCTGCCTGGTGGACATGGACTCCTTGGTGAGGTGATTGTCGCCGGCGGACCGATACGCCTGACCGATCTCGGACTCGACCCGCGTTCTGGCGGTTTCCCACCGAATCATCCGCCGATGCGGACGTTCCTCGGGGTACCGGTCGGTCGGGGCAGTCGACGGTACGGCAACCTGTACGTCACCGAGAAGGCCAACGGAGAACCATTCACCGACGAGGACGAGGCGATGGTCGTGGCTTTCGCCGCGTTTGCTGTCGGAGCGATCGAGAGCGCTCATCTTGTTCAGGCAGAACGAGCACGGGCCGAGGCGCTCGCTGATCTCGCCGTTGCAACGGAGCGGATTGGTTTCAAACGGGAGATCTTGGCTGAGATCCTCAATGCTCAGGAATCGGAGCGAGCCCGGGTCTCACGAGATCTTCACGATGACATCGGCCAAGCACTCACCTCGGTGCTGCTTGGCCTCCGGCTCGTCGAATCGGCGCTCGCGAGTGGTGCGGGAGCAATCGATGACGCCAGCCGGCGTACCGAGCAGGTCCGCGAGCTGGCCGCCGACGCGTTGCGTCGGACCCGCCAGTTGGCGTTTGATCTGCGACCAACCGTGTTGGACGATGTCGGATTGCTGCCAGCTCTCGAACGGCTGGCCGCGGACATGACTGCCCGTGGCGATACCACGGCCACGGTTGTCGCCCACGGTCTCGCTGTCGAGCGGTTGTCACCACAGACCGAAACCGTCGTGTACCGCGTCACGCAGGAAGCGTTGACCAACATCACGCGCCATGCCAGCGCCGCCACTGCCAGCATCACCCTGATCGTGGCGGAGGGACGAATGCGAGTTCTCGTCGAGGACGACGGTTCCGGCTTCGAAACCGGTACGACGCCAACGCCAGGGCACCTCGGCCTCAGGGGCATGGCCGAACGGGCGGACCTCGTCGGAGGAACGGTGCAACTCTCGTCGATCCCGGGCGCAGGTACGACAGTGTTGTTGGAGTTGCCCCTTGGCTGACATCGTGCGTGTCGCGTTGTGCGACGACCATGGCGTTGTTCGCAGCGGTCTGCGACGAATTCTTGACGCCGAGGAGGATCTCCACGTGGTTGGGGAGGCCGGCACCGTGAAAGAGGCCTTGGCCCTGGCCCAAGCCTGCTCACCTGATGTCTTCGTCATGGATCTCGGACTTCCAGACGGGAGCGGAATCGACGCGACCGCCGAGGTGATCCGACTCAGCCCAGGAACCCGGGTCCTCGTGCTGACGGTCCACGATGACATCGCCTACCTGCGACGCGCATTCGACGCCGGCGCTGTCGGCTATCTCGTCAAAGAAGCCGCCGACATCGACCTCGTCCAGGCTGTCCGAATGGTGGCCAGCGGCAGACAATACGTGCATCCCACCTTGGGCGCTGCCCTGCTCACCCCCGACGCTCCGTCGCCGCGACTCGGCGGGCCCGGCGGCGAGCTCTCGGATCGCGAACTCGAAGTGTTGCGCATGATGGCTCTCGGACTCACGAACACCGAGATTGGTCAGCGGCTCTACGTGTCAGTACGCACCGTCGAGACCCACCGCTCCCACATCCACCAAAAACTCAACGTTCGCAACCGGGCCGAACTGGTTCGGCGGGCCAAACAAGCTGGACTGCTCGACGACGACCAGTCGAGTCCGTGACCTCCCGCATCGACACTCCGTAGCCAGCGCGGATGCGACGCCCAGCCCAGACCACCACCATGGGGGGATGACGGGTTGCGCGCACAGGTGACGATCGCTACGAGCAGCCCGGCTAGCGTCGTGCTCGTCGTCGCCCACTGTGCAATGCGCGCCCTCATCATCGATCTCCTCGACCGCGACGGCGGCCGATGGACAGTCACAGCGGTCGACTCCGTCGCTGAACTCACCGAACTCGCCGACAACACCACTGTCGACCCAGTCCTCGTCGTCGTCGACACAGCGGACTTCGCGGCGGTCCGTCGACACTTGCCGTCACGTTTGGCGACTACCCAGGTGATCGTCATCGGCCCTGAACCCGATCCCGCTTACCGCCACGCTGCCCTGAGCGGAGGGGCCGTCGGATGGCTGAGCCGAGAACACGTGGCCGAAGAACTCTGCGACGCGCTTCGCGCTGCTCTCGCCTGCGACAACGACTCACCATCGACGACAGACGAATCAGTTCTGTAGCAGCTCCAATCTGTCGCCTGGCGGAGCGCACCACACAGCGGGCGGATCCGTGGTCCAGTTCTTCTTGGCCACCGCGAGATTGCGGCACAACTCGCCGCGAAGGCGATCCCGCCGTTCCCCGCCATTCCGATCCCACCATCGTCATTGCATCTGTCCACTGAGCATTGCATCAACCTGAACCACCGACCCGCATCCCCAGCTCACCGCCATCACCCCCACCGGCCCCCACGGGGCTCACCCCCCTCCCCGTCCCCCGCCCTCACGGGGCTCACTCCGATCTTGCATCCAATGCAATACACAACCTTTATGGACACGTGCACCAATGGTGCTCGTACCCGTCACGAAATGATGGTTTCGCAGGCATGTGTTGGTGTGATGTCGTTGTGGAAGCTGCGGGTCGGTGTGGAGGCCTACTACCTCGCCCAGGTCGCGTCCGGACTGGACGAGTACTACACGGGTAGCGGCGAGTCCGCTGGTGTCTGGTTGGGTGGCGGGGTCG
Organism: Actinomycetes bacterium; assembly: GCA_025351965.1. Taxonomy (GTDB): domain Bacteria; phylum Actinomycetota; class Acidimicrobiia; order Acidimicrobiales; family Ilumatobacteraceae; genus WLMZ01. Next base: position 24,257 of record JANXUX010000045.1, read on the forward strand.
CCGGCCTCGGCCTTTCGGGCACGGTTGATGCTGGTGATCTGCGGGCGGTGTTGGCGGGGCTGGCACCGGGGACGGGGTTGACACCGAACGGCACTCGACTCGTGGCGCACGCAAAGCGGGTGCCTGGGTTCGATTTGACGTTCGCTGTCCCGAAGTCGGTGTCGGTCGTCTACGCACTCGGTGACGCGCTGGTCCAGGCCGCTGTCGTCGATGCCTGTGAGGCGGCGGTTGCGGAGGCGTTGAGCTGGTTGGAGCGGGAGGCGTGTTTCGTGCGGCGGGGGACGAACAACCGCAAGATGGCGGATGATCCGGCAGGGTTCGGGACTCGCCGGATGATCGCGGACGGGTTCATCGCCGCCGAGTTCCGGCATCGCACGTCGCGGGCGGGTGATCCGCATCTGCATTGGCATGTCCTGGTCGCGAACATGGCCCGGGGGATCGACGGCCGTTGGACCGCCCTGGACGGGACCGCCGTGTATGCGGCGAAGCGGACTGTCGGGGTGTTGTTCCAGACGGTGATGCGCCGCGAACTCTCGACTCGGCTCGGCATCTCGTGGGGGCCGGTGCACAACGATTCGGCGGAGGTGGCTGGGGTCCCGGGTCGGGTGTTGCGCGAGTTCTCCCAACGCAGCGAACAGATCGCCGAGTGGATGGACGCCCACGGACTGTCCGGACAACCCGCCAAAGACGCCGCTCTCCTCGAGACCCGCACCACCAAACACGCGGTCGCCGATTTCACGGTCGTGGAGGCCGAATGGCGTCACCGTGCCGATGCTCTCGGGTGGGGCACCACCGACCTCGACACCCTCCTCACCTCGACCGGCCGTGATGTCGTCGACGTGGATGGTGAGCGGTGGACGGTGGATGACCGGGTGTGGGGGTCGGGTGGTTCCACGGTCACCACCCGGGCCGTCACGTTCGATGAGTGGGTGGACCGGTTGCTGACCACCCGGGTCACCGAGAAGTCCGGGACGTGCACCCGCTTCGACCTCACCCAAGCAATCGCCGTCGCACTACCCGCCGGTTCGACGATCACCCTGGTCGAGGCGACCGTGAACCGGGCGCTCGCTACCCCTGCAGTCGTGCAGGTCGGTGACCACCAGATCGAACAAGGGAACGTCGTTGCGCCGGGTCGGGTGGTACCCGACGACCGGGCACTCCGCTACACATCACGGTCCCTGCTCGCGATCGAGCAACGCCTCCTGACCCAACTCGCTGCCGGCACTCTGACCGGCACCGGGGTCCTCGACCCGTGTGCCGTCGAGATGGCGATCGTCGCGTCGACGTTGGGTGACGACCAAGCGGCAGCGATCCGGGTACTCACCACCGCTGGTGATCGGGTGGCTGTGATGGTCGGTCGCGCCGGGACCGGCAAAACCCACACCCTCGGCACCCTCCGCACCTTGTATGAGACGGCGGGGTGGGATGTGATCGGGCTCGCACCATCAGCGAGGGCCGCACGCGAACTACAAGACGGCGCCGGGATCGTGTCGACCACGATCGCGCGGCACCTCGTCGAGCAACGCGAGATCACCGCGACCACCGTGGTCGTCATCGACGAAGCTGCGATGGCTGGGACCCGCGACATCGCCGCGCTCGTCGATCAAGCCACCCGGCACGGCGCCAAGATCGTGTTGGTCGGTGACCACCACCAGCTACCCGAAGTCTCCGCCGGTGGCGCGTTCCGGGCAGCACTCGCCACCCTCGAGACCCGCGTCGTCGAGCTCACCGTCAACCGACGCCAAACACAACTGTGGGAGCAGGCGGCGCTCGACCAACTACGTCACGGTGACGTCGCGACAGCGTTCGCCGCCTACCTCGCCCACGACCGGGTGATCATCGCCGACAACCCGAACGACCTCCACAACATTGTGCTCACCGACTGGGCAACCACCCGAACACTCGGATCCACACTCCTGCTCGCCGGCACACGCGCCGAAGCCCAACAGCTCAACCGGGAAGCCCGGCTCATGCTCGCCGCGACCGGTGAGCTCGACCTCACCGACCAGATCGAGATCGCCGGCCGTGCATTCGCGGTCGGGGATCAGGTCGTGCTCGGACACAACAACCCCCACCAACACCTGACCTCGGGCGAGACGTTCGCGGTTGACAACGGCATGCGCGGCACCATCACCGACCTCTCCGCCGACCACATCACCATCCGGATCACGAGCGGTGAACACGTCGTGTTGGACCGCGAGTACCTCGACAACGGTTGGGTCGACTACGGGTACGCGGTCACGATCCACAAAGCCAAAGGCATCACCTGCGACCACGTCCTCGTCGTCGGACCCGCCGGCCTCTACCGCGAAGGCGCCTACGTCGCCCTCTCCCGCGCCCGACACACCGCCCGCCTCTACGCCACCACAACCCAGATCACCGGCATCGAAGAACGCCACGGACACGGCATCCCCCTCCCTGCCGAACTCGACACCAACCCCCAGACCGAACTCCTCACCCGGCTCCAACGTTCGGCGGTCAAGAACCTCGTCACCATCGACGACCCCAACGCCGCCCGCATCGCCGACCTCGCCACCACCACCCCAGCTGTCGAGCTGCTCCGTCTCGCCCGCCACGCCGCCAGCGCCGAGCACGGCTGTGGCGCTGTCAACCCACACGGGTTACGCATCGCGCTCGACGCTGCGATCATCGCCCGAACCCACCTCGACGTCGGGCGACGAGTACGGGCCGTCGACCGCGACAACATCGGCCACGCCCACGCAATCAACGACACCGCCGGTAACTGCACCATCCGCTTCCAAAGCGTCGACGGGCGAACCGCCATACGGACCATCGACTGGGAACGCCTCGTCGTCATCGACAACCCCGAGCCCGTCACCCTCACCCCAGACGCTGTCGCGAACCTCGAGCACAGAGTCGTGATCGTCGTCGGTGCCGAGCGCGAATGGGCGGCTGCGCTCGCCGACCATGGTCTGCAACCCGGCGACGCCGACCTCTACCGCCGAGCCGTGCGCACTGCGAGCGATCACGCAGCACGAAGACTGCAAGCCGCACCACCCGAATGGCTCACGGCAATGCTCGGCGAACGGCCCGCTACACCAGCCCCTGCTGCGGTGTGGGAGGACGCCACCACCCGCATCGCCCACCACCGGCTCCACCACAACACACCCGACACCGAACCAGGCATCGGAGCCCGACCAGCCGACACCAGCTCCGCACGTGAGTGGCAGCACTTGATGCTCCGCCTCCTCCAAGACCGCGTCTGGCTCGCCGGCCAACCCGCCTCGTCCGCCGAGCCCCCTCGAAGCGCGACACCGAGCGAACTCCTCGAACGCCACAGCGATCTCCAGCAGCTCCTCGCGACCGCGCCCGACGACCAACGGAGGTTCATCGACCGGATCATCAACTCAGCACTCGCACCGACCCAGATGCACGACTACCTCACATCCGTGGCCAACGGGCAACAAGCCAGGCGCGACTGGATCATCGCCAACTGGCCCCACATCATCGAACTCGAACAAGTCACCCAACTCATCACCACCCGACAGACCGAACTGCACTGGCCAACCGTGCAACCCGACCCGGTTCGCACCGTGCTCGACCACCTCCGCCGCTACGCACCCGATGTCCCTGAGCGCGAGGACCGCAGCCTCGCTGACCTGGCCCGGCTGGAGATCGACCGTGACCCCGTCACGAGACTCAAAGCCCGCCGCCAGAACCTCCAACAACTCAGCCAACACAACCTCATACCAACCGAGCACGAAGCACTCCACCTCGAACTCGTCACCATCAGCAGCGAGATACGAGCTGCACGACGGGCACAAGCAGCACAGCAAGCCTTCAACCGCTACGACTCGAACCCGATCGACGACGCCCGCACCACCCGGATCGCCACCCTCGCCCACGACACCCTCACCACCCAACCCGCCTGGGTCATCGACCACGTCCGCCACCTCCACGACCATGGTCGGCTCGCCAGCACCGACACCGCCCAGCTCGCTACCCGGCTCATCACCGCGGCCGCCCACCTCGACATCCACCGCCAACTTCCACCCGCCTGGCCCGCACCACCTGCGCACGCCATCGACGTCGTGCCGCCGGGCATCGAACTCGGGTAGCGACATGTGACGTCACAGGTCAATCCTTCGCCACATGAAGTCGCAACCGTTCACCACCATCGCCTCGCCATGCGGATGCTTGACCCTGACCACTGAGGAGCTGGCAGCCCGGTGGGGACTGCACCCTGAGTCGATCAAACGCGCCGTGCGCAACGGAAACTCGCCAGTCCGGCCGATCATCCCCGGTGCTGGCCGGTGGGTGTTCTCGCTCGCCGCAGTCGAAGAGGCGGAACGAGCGACCGTGGCCAGTTGACGCCGATCGCGGCGACCGAACGATCAACTCAAGAGATCTCCCATGATGGCTGCAGCTTCGACATCGGCCTGCGGAACATGGTGTGCATAGACGGAGAGCGTGACCGCTGGCGAGGAGTGGCCCAACCGCTTCGACACTGTCGGCGCAGCGATCCCTGCGGAGAGGAGCCGCGTCGCCGAGTAGTGACGAAGGCCGTGCAGTGTGGTCTCGGTGCTCAGTCGAGCGAAGCTCATCGTCAGGTACATCGGTCGCATCGGGGTCGCGCCTGCGTCGAGACTGAAGCACCAGGTCGGCTTCGGCAGGAGCTGAGCCTTGGCCTCTGCTGCCTGCCGGATTCGGAGGTCATCGACGGCCGCCATGGTCTCGGCGTCGACCGACACTGTGCGCCATCCACGCGAGCCGGTCTTGGTCTCGCGAGTGTGCAGCAGCCCGTCGTCGCCCTCGACGATCGACCGTCTCACCGTGATCGTGCCCTCGCCGATGTCAGACCAACGAAGGGCACAGAGCTCGCTTCGACGCATCCCCGTCGCAGCAGCGACGCGAAGACACGTCGACAGGTCTGGATTGACCGACTGCGCGGCGCTGATGATTCGCCGCACCTCCTCCGGAGACGGCGGCGTGATCTCCTTCGTGTGCACCTTGGGCTTCGTCGCCGACGCACATGGATTGCTGACCATCCAGTCGTAGCGCATTGCCCGTCCGAACGCTGCGGACAGAAGGCGATGCACTCGATTGACCTTGTGTTCCGACGCGCCACCCGCGCGGAGTTCGTTGTAGAGCGCGTCGACCTGAACGGGCCGAACCGTCGCGACGTCTCGATTCGAGAACGCGAGCGGCAGCAGCCGCTCGCCGACTTTGTAGAAGCTCAAAGTTCCGGGTGAAAGACGCGATTCGGAGTCAGCGATGTACCCGACCACAACCTCGCCCACGGTGTGCCTGCCAGTCGTCGTTTCGCCGCCCATCTGCATCTTGAGTTTGGCCTCGAGGACGGCGGCCCCGGCACGGGTCTCGACGGCCTCAGAACAGGCCTTTCGACCGTCATGTCGAACGACGGCGCGGTACTTGCCGCTGGGAAGTTTCTCGATCGACATGAACCGATCGTCCCATACGTCCCACAAAACTGTCAACCGGTTGAGGCAAATATGGCCTCTGACCTGGTGCGCCCCCTGGGTCTCGAACCCAGAACCAATGGATTAAAAGTCCACTGCTCTACCATTGAGCTAGAGGCGCTCGGGGGCGGACCGGAACCCGCCGCGAAAGTGCTGCGACGAGGTGACCAGCACCCAGTTTGTTCGAACGGGGAGCCTACTGGCCCGTTCGGCGGCCCGAGCGGGTCAGTTCATCTGAACTGGCGTCGCCTGCCGTGTACGGGCGCGCCGGTGCCGCCCCGTAGGGCGGCAGTTCACCGGCCGAGGCCGGTCAGGCTGCTACGTCGCCCGGTGGGGCGTTCGCGACACGGTCACGGTGATACAACGCCGACATCGTGTTCCGGGCGATACCGAGGAACAGCAGATCGATGTGCTGGTTGTCCTGCCCGTACGTCCGGGCCCGTCGACCGGGGACCTGTGCTTTGATCCACGAGTTCAACGACTCCGACATCTGCCGCCGGTTGTAGATACCCGGATACCGCTCATCGTCAGGTGGCAGAGCCCGCAAATGCTCACCACGATCGACACCATCAAGGCTGGTCGGATTCATCCGAACCTCACACGTCGCACCCCACCACGACGGATGACACGCACTCCCCGCCGGGACCCGGTAATGCGTGTACACGCGCGCCGGGCCGGTGGTGTTCGGGTGCTGGGTGATCTTGGTTGCTTGGAGCGGGATCCAGTGATCGTCACCGGCGGCGACACCGCGGATCATCGCATGACCCGCTGTCGCGAACACATCGAACGACTTCTTCGAACCGTTCGACAGCGTGAACGCGTGCTCAGCGATGTGGACGACCTCGGTGGCCCTACCGGTCTTGTCGTACACCGGCACGATCGGGTGCAACCCGACGTCGTGGACCTTGGTGACGTCGCGACCGCGCAACGCTTTGTCATAGACCAAGCCCTGCATCCCTGGGAGTTGCTCGATGATCGTCGGCAGGATGGTGAACAATGCAGCGATCTCGCTGTCGGTGCCTTTGGTCGTGGACACCGAGATCGTGTCCAACACGAACACCTCGTTCGGATTACCGGTGGTCGCGGACACGATCACGAACTTGTTGCCGTACACCCTGTCGCCCCCACCCGTGCCCAGTCCCCTCGTCGCCAGGGGTGATATCGTTGATGGCATGACCGATATCCTCATTCGGGATGTGCCCGACGACGTCGTTGCAGCGCTCGACGCCAACGCACAACGCGCCGGCGTCACACGCGCCGAGTATCTGCGCCGGGTGCTCGCCGACCAGCAAGGACCGGCGCTGACGCGCGATCATCTGGACCGTTTCGCCCAGCGCACCGCCGATCTGGGTGATCCTGAGGTGATGGCAGCCGCATGGCGGTGACCAGCTGGCTCATCGACAAATCAGCCCTCACCCGTATCAACACCGCAAGCGACGAGTGGCTGTCACGCATCCAACGTGGCCTGGTGAGGATCTCAACGGTCACGTTGCTCGAGATCGGCTTCTCGACACGCAACGGCGCCGAACACCGCGTGACGCTCGGCGAACCGCCGATGTCGTCGATGCACGTTGAACATCTCACGCCGGCAATCGAAGCTCGTGCCGTCGAGATTCAGATGCTGCTTGCGGACCGTGGCCAGCATCGAGCGCCGTCGATTCCCGATCTGCTGATCGCTGCGACCGCAGATATCGCACGACTCACCGTGTTGCACGTCGACAAAGACTTCGACCTGATTGCCGCGATCACCGGCCAATCCATCGAACGCCTCGACGTCTGACGATCGGCGTTGGCGCCGCCAGCGCACGAGAGGGTCGGGGCGTTCTTCCTCGTATTCGTCTTCCCTGTTCACGGCCAAGGTTTGAAAGACGACAGACAGTTCTTCGGTTTCGTTCAGTCGATCGTTGCCATAGGGGGGCGTGGGGCACCCCGCCGGTGGAAGCTGACCATCGTTCGCACGTTGGGGTGGCACCTTCATGCTGCGACTGCTCGCCGCCGCCCGAGCAGTGATGTTGCCAGGGTGACGTGATCGACCTCGACGCCGCGTTCTGCGAGAAGCTGCTCGAGGTCGCGGTACGACAACCCGAACCGCACAGGCCAGCGCACCGCGCCCGAACGAGGCAGCGATGAGATGGCCGCAGCGGCCCCCGGCGAGGCCGCCGCGTGGCGCGCTACTCGGGCAAACCGGCGGCGAGAATCGTCGGCAGATCTTGCGCGTCGGCGAGCAGTCTGACGACGTCCACGTGGTTGTCGGCGACGGAGTAGCACCAACCGCACGGGAAGCTCAAGACGCGACGGACCCGCAATCCAGGGATGGCGCACAGCTCGCCGATGCATGGCGATCCTGCGCCAGGCATCCGCCCGATCGCTTCGAGCGCTGTGACAGCGACCTCGAAAAACCGTTCGCCGAGGCTGTCGCCGCCCTCGCGTCGGTAAGAGCGGGTTCGTTCAATGAGGTCGGCTTCGGCCAGCGGCCGAATCCGTGTGACGGTCACGCGTCGGCGCGGAGCGCCCGCTCGCGAAGCGAGGCAACCACGTCACCAGTGACGACCCGTCCCTCACCGGATGCGAGCCCATCGGCAATCAAATCGCGCAATCGCTGCGCAGCCTGCTCGTGCTGATCGCGTCGTATGAGATCGCGCAGGTACTCGCTCGTGTTGCCATAGTTGCCGTCACGGACCCGAGCATCGATGTACTCACGCAATGATTCGGGAAGGGCAAAGCTCATCGTGTTGCGACTCACCACACAACTCTGCCGGGGGTATCAACAGTTGTCAACAACGACGGTGGCATCCCCAGACGCGGCCAGCGACCAACCGGGTCGCATCACCGCCAGAAGCGCCTACTTGCCTACTCTGCCAGCGGCTGCCGCTGGTCGAGCGGGAGCGGTTCGACGCTGTGCGGCGATCGGGCGCGATGGATGGCGCCGTGCCTTGCGGACGAGCCCCGAGACCATCCATCAAGCGCTCGACGAGCAGAACACCCGACGCCGGCACAGAACGAGCACAGGGCGGCGATCAGCGATTTCCACACCCCGAGTGGCGTGGGCACCGGCGGCAGAGACGTGGTCGGGCAACGCCAACGGCCACAGCGCGGTGACGCCTTTGACGTGCTTCTGCTTCATGATCCAGCCCCACTCGCACCCGACGAAGCAGAGCACGCCGCGAATCGGCACATCGGCGTACTCCTCGCCCAGCACACCCCGGACGACATCGATCTGTCCGAGCACTCCATCGACCAGCTTCGACCGATCACGGCCGTCGACGTACAACCTCTCGTCCGCACGAAACAGGCCCCCGACGCGCCGAGCGTCCGTGTCGATGCCCCCTTGCCGAGCGCGGGTGGTGGCTCTAGCCTCCGCCCATGCGCAAACCCGTCTTCCGGTCCCTGATCGTTGCCGCGGCCGTACTCGCCGGCACCGCTGGCTACGCCGCCCCCTCGCACGCCATGGTCGCCAACGCCAAGGCCGACTTCACGCATGTCGCCGTGGGTTCGTTTTGGGCCAGCACACGGGGCGGCCAGCCGTTCTTCATCTGCACCGGCACGCTCGTCTCCTCGACGGTTTTCGTGACGGCCGGACACTGTGTGGACTACGTCGTCCGCTACGGCCTGGAGTCGTACGTCTCGTTCAAGCAGAAGATGCCGACCACCCCGCTCAAGTCCGATCTGATCGCTGCGGATGCGATCCTCAACCCGCGGTACAAGGAGTCGAACGGAACGGACCTGTACCAGTTCGACGTGTCGGTGCTCGTGCTGCGCAAACCCTTCAGCCTGCCGCACAAGGAGGACTACGGCCAGGTGGCGCCGGTCGGTCTGCTCGATGGCATGAAGTCGGCGGGCACGCTGACGAACTCGGAGTTCACGCTGTCCGGTTACGGGACCGAGGCAATGGTCGTCGATCCGCTCTCCGGTCAAGGCTCGCCCATCTCGTTCCCGGACTCCGGGGAGCGCCGGTACGGCACCGTGGGGTTCGCCGCACTGGCGACGTCCGTGCTGCACGAGAACCAGCGGGCCAATGCCGGCTACACAGGTGCAGGTTACGGTGACTCGGGTGGCCCCACGTTCTTGCCGGGCTCGAACACGATCGTCGGGGTGACCAGCACTGGCGACATCCCGTGCTACTCGACGAACACGGCCTACCGGCTCGACACCCAAGAGGCCCACGACTTCCTCGACCCGATTCTCCTCGCGCACCGCTGATACGCCGACGCATGGGGTGCGTTGCTCGACTGTCGCCGGGCGACCGCGGGATCCTTGTCGATCGGGCTGGTCCAGACCTCATACGGGAGGTTCGTACCGATGACCACCCGGGCTCGCCTGCCTGCAGCCGGGCGACGAGGTCGCCTGCCGGGACGCCGATAGCGCGGCGCGCTTCCTGGCGTGTACGTCAGCGGTCGCCGAGCTCGTCGCGCCATGAGTGACGCGGAGCGAATCCGACGAGTCGTTTGGCCTTGTCGTTGGCGTAGAACGTCGCGTTGCGACCCATCTCGCGCCGACGTGGCACACCGGCGTAGAAGCGTTCGTAGACCTCGTGGCTGGTGATGCCCACCGACATGTCGTCGTTGGAGACATTGAAGACCTCGTAGCCGAGGCCGTCGGTGCGCAGGCAGCACTCGACCATCTGGCCCAGATCGCTAGCATCGATGTAGGCGAACATGTTGCGGCGCCGGAGGCCGGGGTCGGCGATGAACGCTGGGAACTTGATTTCGTACTCGTGCGGTTCGATCACGTTGTTGATTCGCAACCCGTAGATGTCGATCCCGGTACGCGTCTGGAACGATCGCGCCGTTGCCTCGTTGACGACCTTCGACATCGCGTAGCTGTCGTGAGGGACCGTGGGGTGCTCCTCATCGACCGGCACGTACTCGGGCTGGAGCTCACCGTCCGCGAAGCAGATCCCGTACGTCGTCTCGGAGCTCGCGAAGATCACCTTGCGGATCCCCAGCTTCACGGCGGCATCGATGACGTTGTACGTGCTGAGCGCGTTGACCCGGAACGTCTCGTTGTCGGGCCGAACCAGGATCGCTGGGATTGCCGCGAAGTGGACAACGGCGTCGTAGCTCGGGACACCGGTACCGGGCTCGAGCTCGTCGAAGCCTGCGTACGCGTAGAGAGCGTTGAAGACCTGTCCGGCATCGGTCAGATCGATGCGAAGGTCGGCGACGCCTGGGTGTCCGAGCGCCACCAGGTCTGCGTTGACGACCCGGTGTCCCTCCTGGACGAGATGCGAGATCGCATGCCGACCCGCCTTGCCGCTACCACCAGTGAAGAAGACTCGCACCTCACCGAGGGTACGGACTCGAGCCTCCGCCGCAACAACCTGATGACGAGTCTGCGGCAGAAGTTCCCGACCCAGTGGGCGTCGGGGCGACGGCCGCACGTTGTTCGACTTGGCACGACGGTCTTCAACTCGACGAGTCGGTCGGTGCCTGTCTCAGCGGCGAATGTCGTGCATCCCGCAAGCGAAGACGATCTGGCTGTCCGGGCGATCTTGAGCATCACTCGTTCGGAGTGAATCAACTCCTCGGGGTCGTCAGCGTCCAGGTACTTCTGGGCAAGCGCGTCGATGTTGGCCCGCGCCGTGCGCAGCTCGACCTCGGTGTTGATCACGAGGTGATCGGCATCGCAGCCGACCCACACCACATGTGCCTGGATCTGGCCGCTCGGCAGAAGCGTCGAGATCGTCGTGATCAGCGATCAAAGCCGAGAGACATGGCCTCAGCAACGGCACGAGCGACCAGATCCGGCCGATGCGGGTCGTAGGTGGTCGCGCCGCGAATGCGGATCCGACCTCGACGCTGGTAGCAAGTGTCCGGTTGGGGCGGACATCTGCTGCCAGCGTCTCAAGCGAACGTACCCGATCCGGCGTTCTGGTCGCTCGAGTCCGAACTGAGGCAGTGCCCACCGCGAGCGGCTCGATTGCATACGCTGCTGCGGTGCTCGCCACTTCCTGCCTCGCCTCCCTCGACCCGTCATGCTGAGCCCGGGGTTTCCCGCAGCGGAGTACGAGGCCCGCGTCAGCCGGTTCCAGACCCGTCTGGCCGACCGCGGGCTCGGTGGAGCGATCCTCACCAGTGAGGCCAACTTCAACTATTTCACCGGCTACCACAGCTTCGCCCCGTGGTCGACCTTCTGCCGATCTGTGTTCGCCTTCATCCCCGCTGTCGGCGCGCCGGCATTGCTCGTCCACGCATTTCCGGAGTCGGATGCACGCAGAGATTGCTGGTTCGACGATGTGCGCAGCTACGACGACTTGACGTACGCGCCGGTCGCGCAGGTGGCTGCGATTGCAGCGGAATTGGGCATCACGGGTGCATCCGGTGTGGGTATGGAACTCGGCGCCGAGCACCGCATCGGCCTGACCGGCAACGAGTTCGACGACGTGCGCAAGGCGCTTCAGCCATCGCCGATCGTGGACGTCGGCGACATCTTGTGGGACCTGCGCCTGATCAAGTCCGAAGCCGAGATCGCACTGCTGGTCGAGTCCGGGCGAATCGCGGCAGTCGCATTCGAAGAAACCTGCGCAGACCTGCGAATCGGGATGACCGAGCTGGATGTCGCAGCTGCGCTCGGACAGAAGATCGCCGCCGAGGGCGGGCGGGTCGGCTTCTTCGTCGTCACGTCGGGACCTGGATCGTACGACCGGACTGCCGGGCACCCTCGCGACCGGGCGCTGGAGTCAGGGGACATGCTGTGGGTGGATCTCGGCGTCGTTCACGGCGGGTACTGGACGGACCATTGCCGCGCAGCTGTCATCGGCCGCGCCAGCGACGGACAGCGCGACAACTGGAACGCCGTGCGCGACCTCACCTGGTCAGCAGTGCAGCGATGCGTGCCCGGGCGGACGCCTCCCGACATCGTCGACGGGTTGGAGGCGGACGCAGCCGAGCGCGGTCTGCGCTTCTCGTTCGCCGCCGGAAGAGCCGGTCACGGCATCGGCCTGATGAGCACCGAGCCACCCCACATAGCGCGCTACGACACCACCGTTCTGCAGGAGGGGATGGCGATCACGATCGAGCCGGGTTGGGTCGACCAGCAGCTCGGAACCTTCGTCGCTGAAGAAAACCTCATCATCCGCGCTGGCGCCCCGCAGCTCCTCACCGTCACCCGACGCGAACTCGTCGAGATCACAGCCGGCAGCCGTCTCTGAAGCGGCCTGAAGCGGCGCAGTCATGCCGTCGACGCAGAACCGCTCACCGACATCAGAACCTCATCGTCGTGCGCCGGCGTTCACCCGAACTCGGCCATCACGGTGTCGGTGTGCGTGCCGAGCGGTGGTGCCAGATGTACCACGGGTCTGGGCCGCGGCGGGGCGAGTGCGTGGCCGCCGACGTTCGTCAGGTCGGCGCTCGTAGCGAGTGCTGCGGTTCGGCTGAGTGCGACATCGATGTGCCACCGGCCCCCATCGACGCATCGGTCCAGCACTTCGGCAGCGGCGGCCAGCCCGGTGAGCGGGTCAGCGACGGCATCGACGCTGAAATACGGCTGATCTGCGTCGTGGGTGACGAGCCCGCCGGCGACCGCAGCGTCATCGCCGAATCCGATGCGGTCGGAACCGGGACCGTTTCGGCCGTGGGCGGTGATCGACACCCAGACCCGCGGTCCGCACACGCGGTCTCGGTCGAGACCCAGCTGCTGCAACGCGCGCGGGCGCGACGACTCGATGACGATGTCCGCGCTCTCCAGAAGGCGCCTGAGCCCGGCCACATCAGTGGCGTCACCAAAGTCGAGACAGACACTTTCGTGCCCGCCGTGAAGCAGATCGAAGAACGTCGGCGATCCGGCGCGGGCGACGTCGGGTCGGGAGGCACTCTCTACGGTGATCACTCGGGCACCGGCGAGCCCGAGCACGTTCGCGCAGAGTGGACCGGCCCACAGCGAGGAGAGGTCGACGACCACGAGATCGGTCAGGGGCTTGGCGACGGGGTCCCCGTCCAGCCGCCGACAGACCGCCGGCGCGCGGTCCGCAGACGCGTCCACTTCACCCAGGCGGCCGATCGGCAGACCGAGCAACGCCGCCCGCTCGACGAGCTCGCCGATCGGCCGTCGCCCCGTGACTGCGTCGATCGCCGGCCACAACTCGTCGGCGTCGCCATCGGGCATCGGTGCTTCGAGCCAGGCGGGGACCGCATCCACGTCGTCGGGGCGAGCGAGTGACAGCGCGAACCATCCGTCGGCGGCGCGCAGCAGACGTGTTGCCCCGCCGCAGCTGACGTCGCCGTTGCGGGCGAAACCGGTGAGTGCAGCCCGCTCGCCGAGCAGGGCAGGCCCGTCGAGGTCGACCCGATGTCCGCAGGCGGATGAAGCGTCGGCGATCCGATCGGCGAGCCGGGTCGCGAGGCGCACCAGACCGACCGGAACGTCGAGTGCCGGCCCGTCTGGCCGACCTGACAGCGATGCCGCCCCCGACGCCGCCCAGACTGCCGACCAGTCGACCCCCTCGCCGAGGTCCGACTCGGCGCGACGCGTGCCATCGGGTGATCCCATCGAGCGCAACCTACTGTTGGGCCATCACCACGACCACGATCTCGCCCCGTGAGTTGGCCGACCTGCTCCGGTCGCCGTACTCGGACGACCTCGTCGCGGAGGGACTGCATGCCGTGGTGGTTCCCCTCGACGGCGACAACGCGCACACCGCGTTCGACGCGCTCGACGCCTTCGACGACGCCGGGGCGCTGCCGATCGTCGTCATCGGCCTCGCCGAACCCGGGGCGCGCCCGGCCGCTCCCTCATCGGTCTTCGATCTCGTCCTCGACGACACCACTGCGCTGGACACGACGTTGGCGACGATCGAACGCAACCCGGTCGCTTCGGTGTCGCTCGCAGTCCTACTCCGGGGCAGCGCCCGGCTGCCGATCGAACATGCCCTGGCCGCGGAGTCAGCTGTGTACTCGATGCTCCAGGCCGGGCGAGAGGCGGTCTCGTGGCGGGCCGCCCACGAGCGCGCCCTGCCGCCGCTGTCGACCGATCCAGCGGTGCTGGCGACCCGCGACGGCGATGCCTTGCTCATCACGCTGAACCGCCCACAGCGGCACAACGCGTTCAGCCGTGACCTGCGCGACGGGCTGTGCGAGATGCTCGCCCTCGCCGTGTCGGACGACTCGATCACGTCGGTCGTGCTCAGCGGCAACGGACCGTCGTTCTGTAGCGGCGGCGATCTCGGCGAGTTCGGTACGTTCGGCGACCCGGCCGCTGCACACCAGACGCGCCTGGCCCGGTCAGCGGCACGGCTGACGGCCCGTCTTGCGCCCCGGCTGCGTGTACATCTCCACGGGGCGTGCATGGGCGCGGGCATCGAGCTGGCCGCGTTCGCAGCCGAGGTCGTCGCCCATCCAGACAGCTCCATCGCACTCCCCGAGATCGGGTTGGGACTGGTCCCCGGCGCAGGTGGCACGGCGAGCATCACCCGACGTGTCGGGCGTCAACGGTGCGCAGAACTCGCCCTCGGTGGTGTCGCGATCTCGGCAGCAACTGCGCTCAGTTGGGGGCTGATCGACACGATCAGTCCGACGATGGCAGCGGCTTGGCGTCCTTGAGCTCGATCGGTGTGGTCCCGATGCTGAGCGTGCCAGCTCCGGCCTTGGTGATCAGCAGTTCCAGGCCGAGCACCTCGTCGGCGTAACGCTTGCCCATCGCGTTGCCGCCGGCGAGTTCCGGATCGGGTGACGCCTCGGGATCGCGAACCTCGGTCATCGGCGTCATCGCCTGACCGCCGCAGCGCAGGTCGACGTCGGCACCCGTGGCGCGCACCACGATGACTTCGGTCGCGCACACCGCGCTGCGCATTCTGGCCCCGGTCTTGATCTCCACTGCACTCCCCTGTCGAACGACGTCCACGAATCGCCCGTGGACTCCTCGCCAGCTTACGGGTTGACCGGTACGCCACCCGGAGCCGGGCGTCCGGCCAGGAACCGGACCAACTCATCCAATCGGACGTCAGCGCCACTGTCGCCCGCTCCAGCGTCACCGCCTCCGGTGTCGAGCATGTCCCAGTCGTCGTCGCCCAGCTCGGCAAGGCGGGCACCGATGCGGTCGAGCGAGCGAGCTCGCTCGTCATCCGCACCGACGGCTGCCACCCTGATCTCGTCGAGCAGATCGGCGGTCCTGCGGGCACGGTCGCCGGTGGGCAGCGTCCAACCGTCGGCGAAGTCCGGAGCATCGGTCAATACGGCGTCGAGCGCGACGAGGAACGCATCGTTCTCGGCCGGCAGACCAACCGTGACGCGAATGCCGGCGGGGAACGGACGCACGACCACGCCGCGCTGCTCGAGCGCGACCGCCAGCTCGCCGGCGCGGCTGCCGACGGGCATCCACCAGAAGTTGCCCTGCGCCTCCGGCAGCCCGAGCCCGCGGCGGCGGATCAGCTGACCGACCCGCTCGCGCTCTCCGACGATGACGGCGCACCGGCGGCGCATCTCGTTGCCCTGCTGCAGCGCCACCAGCGCAGCCGCCTGGGCCGGGCCGTTGACGGCGAACGGAATCATGGTGGCGTACACGGCTGCGACCACGACCGGGTCGCCGATCATGAACCCGACCCGCAGACCGGCCATCCCGTAAGCCTTGGACAGCGTGCGCAGCACCACCACGTTGGGGAACTCGGCCAGGAGACCCAGCGCGTCGGGCACGTCCGCACCCGTCACGAACTCTCGGTACGCCTCGTCGACGACGACGAGACAATCGGCCGGGGCACCCTCGACGAGGCGGCGCAGATCGGCGGTGCGGAGCGCGCCGGCGATCGGGTTGTTCGGGTTGGCGATGAAGACGATGCGGGTGCGCGGGGTGATGGCTGCGAGCACCGCATCGATGTCGATCGAACACCGGCGCAGCGGCACCACGACCCGGTTCGCAGCGACGACGCCGGAGAACTGTGGATAGGCGATGAAGCTCGGCCACGGGTAGAGCACTTCGTCGTCCTGGCCGGCGTAGGCCAGGGTCAACTGCTGCAGCAACCCGACCGATCCCGGACCAACCGCGACCCTGTCACGGGTCAACCCGAGCGTCGCAGCGTAGACCGACGCAAGCTCGTCGGAGTCATGGTCGGCATAGCGGTAGGACTCGGCGAGCGCACCCATGACAGCCGCAGCGACACCGGGCAGCGGGCCGAACGGGACCTCGTTCGAGGCCAGCTTGACGGCCTCGGCGATGCCGTGCTCGGCCATCGCCTCCGCGGCGCTGCGACCCGGGATGTAGACCGGCACGCTCGCCAGATGGGCGCGCGGCGAAGGTGCCCGACTCACGTCGGCTTCGGCGACATCAGCTCGACGCGGGCACCGTCGGGATCGGCGAGGAACACGATCTCGACTCCCAGCGAGGCGCGCGTCGCGGTGATGATCGTGCCGCCGAGCTCGACCAGACGGGCCGCGGAGGCATCGACGTCGTCGACGTAGAACGACATGTGCGTCATCCCGAGCGTGCCCCGGCTGGTCGACGGCTCGCCGGTCGGGGTTGGCGTGCGATAGGCGAGCAGCTCGATCTTCAATCCCGGCAGTTCGATGAACTGCGACGTCACGGCGACCGGCGAGGTCACCTCCAGGCTGCGCTCGAGGCCGGGCAGCATCGTGTCGTCGAGGTCGTAGCGCAGGACCTGCTCGAAGCCGAGGCCCTCGCAGTAGAACCGCAACGACCGCTCGAGATCGGTCACGCACAGTCCGATGTGCGAGGTCTGGGCCCCGATGTGTGTGCTCATCCCGGCGAATGTACTCAGCCCGGGCCGGGACACGGCGAAACGGGGGCTCCGGGCACCGTCGTGGTGGTCGTCGTGGTCGTGGTGGTCGTCGTGGTCGT
>JANXUX010000054.1 GCA_025351965.1 Actinomycetes bacterium
CATGCCGTAGGAGTCGGTGACGAGTCCGAGTGCACCGGTGCCGAGATCGAAGAAGTTGTCCGAGCGCTTGGCGACCCGGACCATCGGCGAACCGGTCGGGTCGCCGACGGTGATGCGGATCACGTCGCCGAACGCCGCGACTTCGTCGGGGCCGACGTTGAGCTGACAATTGCCGAACCGGTCGATCCAGAGGACCTCCGCGATGAGGACACCGTGCTCCTCACGCGGCAGCGGGATGACGCCCGGCAGGAGCAGATCCGGCTCGATCGGGTCTCCCAGTTCGTACAGGTCGACGCCGTTGCAGAGGTGCGCGGCAGCCGGGGCGAAGATGTCACGGCCGGCAAAGGTCGCGCCCGGTGCCTCGAGCTGGTACTCGGTGTTGGTCAGCACCACACACCGGCCGGCACCGCCCGCCATGGCGACAGCCGGAGCCAGGAGCCCGTTGTCGGGACCGACGAGCACGCCGCCACCGTCCGCGACTTCGACCGCGATGCACCGGCGATCGGTGCCGACCGCAGGGTCGACGACGGCGAGGACGACACCGGACGGCACGTAGGAGATGCTGCGCGCCAACGTCAGGGAACCGGCGCGGATGTCGAACGGCGGGACCTCGTGGGTCAGATCGATGACGGTCACGTGGTCGGCGATGTCGCGGATCACACTCTTGACGACGCCGACGAACTCGTCCACCGTGCCGTAGTCGGTGAGGAACGAGATCGTGTCGTAGCGGCGGGCCATGGGCGTCACGCTACTGGCGGGCCGACGCCGGCTCTGACCCGATGCTGACCCGGCCCGGAAACGACGAGGGCTGGTGTCAACCCCCCGATGACACCAGCCCCTGTCGGCGCAGCCCTTGCGGGGCGCGACTCCCGTTTGCTCTCGCAAGCGGAGATCATCTCGACCTCGGACAGTCACACTAGACACAGAGGGTGTCGCGAGAAAAGAGTCACACCGAGAAATATTCCTGGGAAGTTCTCCGGGACGAAATCGTGCCGTGATCTCAGAGCTTCAGTGCGTGGGTCGGCCCAGCTCACGGCTGCGATCCGTCGCCGCGACGACAGCCGACTGGAAGGCCGCACGCATCGCATGGTCCTCGAGAACTTTCAGCCCGGCGGCTGTGGTTCCCCCGGGCGAGGTCACCTGGGCGCGCAACCCGGCCGGGTTGCCACGCTGGGCGAGCATCTCCGCCGAGCCGACGAAGAGCTGGGTCACGAGCGCTTCGCAGGTCGCACGGGCGATGCCGGCCAGCACCCCGGCGTCGATCAAGGCCTCGGCGACCATGAACAGATACGCCGGCCCGCTCCCGATCAGCCCGGTGACTGCGTCCAACTGGTACTCGGGGACGACCTCGACGGTGCCGACTGCGGACAGCACCGAGATCGCCCACTCGACGTCGGCCGGAGTTGCCTCGGTCCCGGCGCTCAGACCAGCAGCCCCCTTGCCGACCAGGGCAGGAGTGTTCGGGATGGTCCGGATCACGACAACGCCCGGACCGGCCGCGGCCTCGAGGGTCGAAATGGATACGCCTGCCGCGACGGACACGATGCGGGTCGCTCCGGCACGAACGGCCGCGGTCGTCGCCGACGCCGCATCCGGGGGCTTGACCGCGATGACCGCGGCCGAGCACGGCGGCACGACGTCGGTGATCGTCGACCCAGGGAACTGCTCCGCGAGCCGCTCGCGTAGCGGTGCGATCACCTCGACGATCGCGAGGTCGGCCGCTGCGATCCAGCCGGACGAGATCAACCCTCCGGCGAGTGCGGCACCCATGTTCCCGCCACCGATCACGGCGAATGTCGAGCTCGGTGCACTCGCACCGTCGAGTGATGGTGTCGACGCGTCTGCTGTCATGGCCGCCAACCTATTGCACGGCGCCGATGACAGGCGGGGGGTTCGCCGACGCGGACCTGACGACCTTCCCCGATCTCGGTCCGCGTCGGCAACTGACTGAGTGCTTCGAGACCACAGAAGTGGAAAACAAACCTCGACGGAGAGCTCAGGCGACGCCAGCGGGTTCAGGCGACGATGAGTCAGCGCGCAGCGCGAGGATCGATGCGGCGTCGTGACCGAGCTCGCCGAGAACCTCGTCGGTGTGCTGGCCGAGCGTCGGCGA
>JANXUX010000087.1 GCA_025351965.1 Actinomycetes bacterium
TGGGCGGCATCCTGTGCACGATCAACGTCTCCTGGACGCCGGCGCCGCCCGCCGGCCGTTCCTACACGCTGTACCGAGTGATCAACGGCTCGTCATCGGTCGTGATGGCGGCCAGCACGTCGGCGACGTCGTACAGCGACACGTTCCTCATTGCCCTGTTGACCGGCAACCCGAGCTACTTCCTGCGCTCCACCCTCGTCGGCACGACGTGGATCAAGGACTCGGCGGCGACCGTCTCTCACTGCTGATCCGTGTCTCCGACCGAACATGCGTGCGACTCGCGCACCCTCCTGTCAGACTGTCTGCATGACCTTCGGACAACAATCGGGACCACCGGCATCGACCAAGCAGATCGCCTACCTCCTCTCGCTGATCGAGGCGGAGGGGTATGACTTCGCCACCGGCCGCCACCACTATGGCCTGAATCAGCGCCAGGCCAAGGGCAAGTTCAGCGTGTCCGAGGCGTCAGAGATGATCGACATGCTCGTCGAGCGCGCCGATACCGGCCCGGACGACCTCCCGGCGATCGTCGATCCCGTGGCCAAGAAGGCCCAGGAGAAGATCGACACCCAACGCGCGACACTGCTGCGCGGCATCCCCGCCGAGATCTTGGCCGACGAGCTGGAGCGCCGCGGCTGGGCCGTGATCCCACCCGCCTGAGGCGAGGGCGAACAGGTCTCCGTAGACCGATTCGGGGCGGGTTCGCGAGGTTGCGTGTTCGGGTTGCTCCTGGTGTTTTGCTGGGCGTTCAAGGTTGTCCGGACAGAGACGTTGGGGGAGATGGTGATGGGCGAGTTCAGGTTGGTGCATGTTGGGGTTGTCGTGGCGTTGGCGGCGGCAACGGCCACCGCGGTTGGTCTGGTTGGGGCGGTGAACGCAACCAATGGTGGGGCGTCGTCGTTCGTTCCGATCGTGCCGTGCCGCCTCGTCGACACCCGTCCCGGGTCGCTGGTCGGCACGCGCAACACACCGCTTGGCGCGGCGGACACGGCCACCTTCGCAGTGTGGGGCGCCAATGGATCGTGCGCGATCCCGAATACGGCGACCGGTATCGCCAGCAACGTCACCGCGATCAGCGCGACGACGCCGACGTTCCTCACCCTGTATCCCGCCGACGCTGCGCAGCCACCGACATCGAACCTCAACCCGGCTCCTGGCCAGCCGCCGACCCCGAACCAGGTCACGGTCGGGTTGTCGGCAGCCGGCGCGGTGAAGGCGTTCAACAACGCCGGGTCGCTGGATCTGATCATCGACATCGTCGGCTACCACGAACCGTCCTCCAGCGGCCCAGCCGGGCCGTCAGGACCGGCAGGCCCAACCGGCCCTGCTGGTACCAACGGGGCGACTCCGGCCCGGGTGTTGTGGGTCGCCACCGCCAAGGGAGACTTCTCGAAGGTGTCCGACGCTCTGGCAGCGATCGGCACCAGCCTGCCGGCGAGCAGCGCCTCGGTGCCCTACCGCATCGAGGTCGCCCCGGGCACCTACACCGAAACAGCAACGCTGATGATGAAGGACCACGTCGATCTCGAAGGCTCCGGTCGGGACACCACCACCATCACCTGTGCCTGTGGCTTCGCCACCTACCCCGGGAGCAACGCGAACCCAACGGTCACCCTACGCGCCGCCGGCCCAGACCTCCACACCGAGATCCGCGACATCACCATCGTCAACACCGGCGGGAACGCGTTCAGCGTTGCGATCCTCACCAGCGACTCCAGCGCCGGAGAGCTCGGCATGCGCAACATCGGCGTCACCGCCACCGGTGGCACCAACAGAAACCCAGGCGTCATCAACGTATCGTCATCGCCGCAGATGGCCGACATGACATCCTCGCCTCCGGCGGCAGCACCATCATCAACTTCGGCGTCGTCAATGATGGGACAGGATCGCCGACTCTGACCAACGTGAGCGCTACCGGATCGGGCGGAAATGCGTACGGGGCAGGGATCTTCAGCGGCACGGTGCTCATTCGTGACTCGTACTTCGAGGGCAGCACCAACAGCATCTTTCGGTCTTCCGGCAACGTTCGGGTCCTGAACACGGTCTTCAACGGCGTCACTTCCGGCTTGACAGGCTCGTGCGTCAACGGGATGACGATCGGGCTCGCCAGCTACTCATGCACATGACGGCCTCGCCACGCCGTCGCTTCGCTGACTCGTAGCCCGTTCAAGCCGAGCAGCGCGGCGAGCGCTGCGTGTTGGTGGCCGACGCGTTCTGCGGCGAACAGCAACCGGCCGAGTTCGTTACGATCGAGTCCGCGTCCTGGGCTCGGGTGGACGGTGGGTCGCCTCACGTAGTGGGCACCGGTAGGACACCTGTGCTACCAAGGGTAGTATTCCAGGATGAAATTGAGTGTCAGCCTTCCCGCGGAGGACGTCGAATTCCTCGATGCGTACGCGCAGAGCCAAGGGATCTCGTCACGGTCTGCTGTCGTCCACAAAGCCGTGCGCCTGTTGAAGGCGAACGAACTTGGTGCCGCGTACCAGGACGCATGGGAAGACTGGGCGCGCGACGGCGACGCCGATCTGTGGGACGCGACCGTCAGCGATGGACTCAGCTGATGCGACGAGGCGAGATCAGGCTCGTCGACCTCGAACCCGTCCGAGGCGTCGAGGCAGACAAGCGTCGACCCGCTGTCATCGTCAGCAACGACGGTGCGAACAGCACGGCCGAACGTCTCGGTCGCGGGGTGATCACCGTCGTTCCGGTCACGTCCAACACAGTGCGCGTCTATCCGTTCCAGGTGCTGCTCGACGCTGCTGCCACCGGGCTACCGCATGATTCGAAAGCGCAGGCGGAACAGATTCGTTCTGTCGCCGTGGAACGCATCGGTGGCCGGGTCGGCGTCATGCCCGCAACACTCCTGGCCGCACTCGACGAAGCCCTGCGGCTCCATCTCGCTCTGTAGGGCGGGTGTAGGGCGGGTGCAGGCCGCAGGCACCGAGGATTGCCTGAGACGCAATCGTGGGTGACAGCGACTCGCGGAGGCCGGGTCAGCGGACCCGGGCTCGGGCGATCTCGTAGGTGGCGAGGGCGGCTGCCGCCGACACGTTGAGTGACGAGAGCCGTCCGAGCATCGGGATACTGACGATGACGTCGCAGCGCTCCCGGGCGAGGCGGGAGAGTCCAGCACCCTCGGCGCCCAGCACCAGGCACACCCCTTCGGTGGCGAGGTCGCCGATGTCGAACAGGCTGCGGTCCGACGCGTCGTCGAGGCCGATGATCCAGATGCCGGCGTCCTTCATCCGCGCGAGCGCGGCGGGAAGACCGCCGACGACGGCCATCGGGACGTGCTCGACTGCACCAGCCGCGGACTTCGCAGCGGTTGGGGTGATGTGCACGGCACGGTGGCGAGGCAGGACGACGCCGTCGACACCGGCACCGTCGCAACAGCGCAGCAGCGCGCCGAGGTTGCCAGGGTCGGTGACACCGTCGACCGCGACGAAGAACGGGGCCTTGCCCGGGCGACGCTTGAGGAAGTCGTTGAAGTCGGCCTCGGGCAGTGAGTGCGCAAACGCGATGACGCCTTGTGGCGCCTCGCTGCGCGCCACAGCGTCGAGCTTGCGCCGGCTGACCTCGAGGACCTGGACCCGTTCGTTACGACCGAGGGCGATGATGTCGTCGATGACCTCGTTGATGTCGAGATCGGAGGCGATCCAGATCTCCTTGATCTTGCGTTTGCCGGCGATCAACAGTTCGCGAACGGCCTGACGACCCTCGACCTGTTCGCCGCCGAGTGTCTTCTCCGGCTTGCGCACCTCGCCTGGCCGGGTGATGCCGCCGGTCCGGCCGGTGCCGCGGGAGTTGAACTGGCGGGCACTGGTGCTCGCCGCGCGCGAACCGCCGGTCGATCGAGCGCCACCGCCACCGCTACCACCCGAGCCGGAACGGCCCGTCGACGTCTGCTTCGGACGCCCGGCGCGACCGCCTGCGGGTGCCGGCGGTGCGGCTCGACCGGTCGTGCGGCCTGTCGTGCGGCCGGTCGTGCGACCCTTGCCGGATGATGATGCACCACGAGGCGCCATGTTCGTTCCTCAACTCTCGTGCCGCTGGATGACAGCGACAGCCCAACACGCAATTCCTTCACCGCGGCCGAGCGCACCGAGACCCTCGGCGCGGCGACCCTTGACGGTGACCGGAGCACCGGCGGCTGCGCTGAGACGCTGTTGCATCTCGTCACGCCGAGGCGCCAACTTCGGCTGTTCGCACACCACTGAACAGTCGACGTTGCCGACCATCCAACCAGCATCTGAGAGTAATCCCGCCGTGTGGCGCAGCAACTGCAGCGAATCGGCGCCCTTCCACTGCGGGTCGGTGTCGGGAAAGTGCTGGCCGATGTCGCCCAGTCCGGCGGCACCGAGCAGGGCGTCGGTGACTGCGTGGGCGATCGCGTCAGCGTCGCTGTGGCCGTGCAGGCCGCGTTCACCCTCGAACACGACGCCGCCGAGCACGAGCGGCCGAGCGGGATCGTCGCTGAAGCGGTGGATGTCGAAACCCTGCCCGACGCGCACCGATCCAGGCGTGCTCACCGTGGGCTCCCGGCCGTTGCGGTGCGTGCGGCGATCCGGTCTCGCGCCCACTCGAGATCGGCTGGGTAGGTGATCTTGCGGTTGTCGTCGGTGCCGGCGACCACGACCACGCGGCCGCCCTGGGCCTCGATCAGCGCGGCGTCGTCGGTGGCTTCGGCCCCATCGGCGTGTGCAGCACGGAGGGCGTCGGCGCGGAACGCCTGCGGGGTCTGCACAGCGCGCAGGGACGAGCGTTCTGGCGTGGCGACGACCACGCCGTCGGCATCGACGATCTTGATCGTGTCGGTCACCACGACGCCGGGGATTGCACAGTCGGCGCCGTCGACCACGGCGGCGATCACGGCACGGTAGA
Source organism: Actinomycetes bacterium (assembly GCA_025351965.1). Lineage (GTDB taxonomy): Bacteria > Actinomycetota > Acidimicrobiia > Acidimicrobiales > Ilumatobacteraceae > WLMZ01. The sequence continues at coordinate 4,882 of JANXUX010000087.1, forward strand.
GGTCGATGTCGGCGAACGGCCGGGCGGCGTCGTGCACGCAGATCACGGTCGCATCCGACGGGACGGCTGCGAGGCCATTGCGGACGGACTCGCTGCGCGTCGATCCGCCGGCCACACCGCCCTCGGCGGCGGCATCAGCGGCGGGCACGACCAACACGACACCGTCACTCGCCGAGCGGGCGATGTCGACGGAGATGTCGAGCACCCGTGAGCCCCCGATGACCTCGTACTGCTTGGGCCGTCCGAAGCGTTGCGACGAACCGCCGGCGACCACGATCGTCCACACTTTCTGGACCGGGTGGCGCGTCATGGGTACTGACGGTAGTACCGTCGCGCTTGCCATGGCTCACGTCGACGTCCTTGCCCAGACCGAATTCTTCGCCGATGCGACACGCGAAGAACTGCTTGTCGTGCTCGACACTGCGACCGAACACGACCTGGTCCGTGGCGACATGCTGTTCCGCGAGGGCGACGAACCCGATGCGCTGTACGTCGTGCTCTCCGGCCGGGTCGCCGTCGCGATCGCGAACCCGATCGACAACCGCGAGACGATGGTTGGACTGATGACGCCCGGTGACCTGTTCGGCGAGATGGCGATGCTCGATCACGGTGCTCGGTCGGCCAATGCCCGGGCCCTGGAGATGTCGAAGGTGCTCGCCATCCCCTACGCCGGGGTGATGGACATGTTCAACAGCAATCCGACCTTGCTGTGGGGAGTGACCCGGTTGCTCGCCGGCCGCCTCCGCGAAACGAACGAGGCGCTCGCCGACTCGGTGTTCCTCGACGTGACCGGCCGTACGGCCAAGCGTCTGCTGGAGCTCGCCGACGGGCGTGATTCGTTCCTGCTCCCAGTGACGCAGGAGGAATTGGCGGGCATGGTCGGCGCCTCACGCGAGCGGGTCAACAAGGCGATTGCCAGCTTCATCCGCCTCGGCTGGATCGACCAGCACGACCGCCGCTACACGATCAAGATGCGCGACCGCCTGGAGCTGCGCTCGCGCTAGACCGCGTCGCGAACAATCGGGCAATCCGTTGTCAGGCGTCGCGACGCTCGTTGACGAACACACCGACGGTGACGAACATGATCACGACGACGCCGAGGAACAACCCAGCACGAACCCGAGTCGGGTCGCCCGAGCCGAGGTCGGGGTTGGCCATCTGCAGCGCCGACTGGTACGGCAGCCACGGTGTCGGGTTCTCGATACCGGCCGCGCTGAGGACACCGCGAACGATGCTCTCCAGCAGCAGCGGCCAGAGGATCAGGATCGACACGGTGGCCGGCGAGTTGCGGATCAGCAGGCCGAGCCCGTAGCCGAGCATTGCCAGCATCCCGGCCAGCACGACCGCCCCGAGCAGTGCGGCCCTGTCGCTGCCGTCGATCGTGACGGGCGCATCACGGCTGCTGAGGATCCCTGCGCCGATCGAGTAGGTGATCAGCTCGACGAGGGCTGCGAACACCACGACCACCAGCAACGTGACGGCCGCTTTCGCCCCGAGCACCTTGACCCGTTGGGGGACCGCGGCGAACGAGGTGCGGATCGTGTTGTGGCTGTACTCGGTGGTCAGGTTCAGCGCACCGATCACGCCGAGCATGATCGCCGTGAGCAGCATCGTGGCCGTGACGGCGCCGACGAGGTCGTTCGCCGTCGAGCCCGGTTCGCCGGACAGGGCCGCGATGAGCGCGATGACGACGATGGGGAACGCGGCGGCGATGATGCCGAGGATGTAATTGACGCGGACGGTGCGGAGCTTGAGCCATTCGCTGCGCAAGAGGTGCATCATGACGGTGCGCTCCAGTCGTTGGGCTGGGCGGGCACGTGTGGGGGCGGTGGTGGGCTGGCCGGAGCGACCGATCGGTACTCCTGGGCGCCGGCGGTCGCTTCGAGGAATGCGTCCTCGAGCGAGCCCTGCTGTGGTGCGAGTTCGTGGAGGATGACGTTGTGGCGAGCGGCGAGCTCGCCGATCTCGGCCGCTGTCGATCCGATCACGTCGATGCCGGGTGCGATGTTCGCGCCGGCGTCGTCGAGCACCGTGACCGTCGCACCGCCGGCGCGGAGCGGGTCGGCGATCGCAGCGATCTGCGGGCTGCGCACGCGGACCCAGTGCCGGGCGTTGCGGGCGACGAACTCGTCTACCGTGCCCGTCTGGATCAGCTGGCCCATGCCGATGATCACCAGGTCGTCTGCCATCTGGGCCATCTCGCTGAGCAGGTGGCTGCTGACGAGCACGGTCTTGCCCTGGCCAGCGAGGTGAGTCAACACGTCGCGGATCCAGCGGATGCCCTCCGGATCGAGGCCGTTCGCCGGTTCGTCGAGGATGATCACGTTCGGATCACCGAGCAGCACGCTGGCGAGCCCGAGGCGCTGGCGCATACCGAGCGAGTACTGGCCGACGCGGCGCTTGGCGGCATCGGTGAGACCGACCAGGGCCAGCACTTCATCGACCCGGGCGTCCTTGATGCCGTTGGATGCTGCGATGGTGCGCAGGTGGTTGCGACCATTGCGGCCGGGATGCACGTAACCGGCGTCGAGGAGCGCGCCGACCTCGAACAGCGGGTCGTGGATGGTGCCGTAGGCCCGACCATCGAACAGAGCACCGCCGGCGTCGGGACGGTCGAGGGCCAGCATGCAGCGCATCGACGTGCTCTTGCCGGAGCCGTTCGGACCGAGGAAACCCGTGACCCGGCCCGGTCGCACATCGAAGCTGAGGTCGTTGACCGCGACGGTGCGCCCGAAGCGCTTCGTCAGGCCGCGGACCTCGATCATGATCCGGCGAGCCCCGCCGCGGTGATGTACTGGCTCGCCATCGCCGCGGGCGTCACGCTGTCGTTGACGACCTTGCCGATCATGGTCCGCAGGTCAGCGGTCTTCAGGGTCTGGCTGACTTTGTCGATGAGCTGGGACACGCCAGGTGTATACCCCGTTGCGGACACCAGGGGAACGACCCCGTTGTTCTCGATCCAGTTGAGGTTGTCGTCCATCTCGACTGCGTCGCGCGGGATCGTCGGGTCCAGGCTGTTGAACGCACCACAGTCAGCGTTGCTCGGCAGCACCGCAACGGTGGTCGTGGTGGCGGCCGGATCGGTCGTGGTGGTGTCGACGCCCGAGGTCGTGCTCTCCGGCACAGTGGTGGGCGAGGTGATCTCGCCTCCGACCTTGTCGGCCTCGACCGGGATGAACTGCTTGAACGTCGCGCCGTACGCCTTCTCGAAACCCGGGAGGCCGAACGGCTCGGCGGTCTCGAAGGCGGCGGGGCCGGCGATGGTCAAGATGTCTG
>JANXUX010000117.1 GCA_025351965.1 Actinomycetes bacterium
CTCACACGTGACCGAACCGGGTGACTGCTACCTGCCCAACATCGACCCGGCGTACCGCGACCGGGCACCGGTCGCACTCGACCATCCGGTGATGGGTGCGGCGATGTCCATCGACAACGGCCGCAGCGTGATCCCCTACGGCATGATCGCCGCAGCTGGTCGGCCGTGGGACCGGATCAGCCCGACTGAACACGTCGGCTGGGACGAGCTCCACCCGGGTGGATGGGATCCAGCGGCACGTCTCGACGAGCAGGACCGTGACGGAGTGCAGTGCGAGGTGCTCTACCCGTCGGTCGGCATGCTCATCTGCAACCACCCCGACACCGACTACAAGAAGGCGTGCTTCGATGCCTACAACCGTTGGCTCGCCGGGTTCACGTCATCGGCGCCGGACCGGCTCGTCGGCCTCGGGCAGACGGCGCTGCGCAGCGTGGAGGAAGGCATCGCCGACCTCGAATCGATGCAGCAACTCGGCCTGCGCGGGGCGATGCTGCCGGGCTTCGCCGGCTGTCACTCCGACGGGGACTACGACGATCCGCGTTGGGATCCGCTGTGGCGGGCGGCCATCGACATGCAGATGCCGCTCTCGTTCCACATCCTCACCGGCAGCGGCAACCTCGGCGACCCGTCGTTCCGCGGACCGAAGATGAACTCGTTCCTCGGCATCATCCGCGGCTGCCAGGACATCATCGGAACACTGATCTTCGGCGGCGTCTTCGACCGCGTACCGGAGCTGCGGATCATCAGCGCCGAGGCCGACGCCGGTTGGGCGCCGCACTGGATGTACCGGGCCGACCACGCCGTCGACCGGCACCGCAACTGGCTCGGGTCGGCGAACCTCCAGCGCCGCCCGAGCGAGTACTTCCGCGAGAACGTGTACGTGACGTTCCAGGACGACTGGGTCGCGTTCCAGACGACCGAGCTGATGAATCACGAGCGGCTGCTGTGGGCCAGTGATCACCCGCATTCGGATTCGACGTTCCCGGAGTCGCAGCGGATGCTCGCCGAGCAGACCGCGCACCTCGCCGACGACGTGCGCGACGACATCGCCTGGCGCAACTGTGCCGGCCTCTATGGAATCGGAGTTGCAGCATGAGCGAACTCGTCATCCGCGGTGGACTGGTGATCGACGGTACCGGGAGCCCCGGTCGGCTCGCCGACGTTGCGATCGATGGCGGACGCGTCACCGCGATCGGCGACGACCTGGCCGGCGACCGAATCCTCGATGCGACCGGCTGCATCGTGTCGCCGGGCTTCATCGACATCCACACCCACTACGACGCCCAGGTCTTCTGGGACCCGGGACTCACGCCATCGTGCTTCCACGGGGTCACGACGGTGGTGGCGGGCAACTGCGGCTTCTCCATCGCGCCGACCCGTCCCGAGCACCGCGACCTGATCGCGCGCACGCTGGAGCAGGTCGAGGACATGGACGTCGCCGCACTCGCGGCCGGTGTCCCGTGGGATTCGTTCACGACGTTCCCCGAGTACCTCGCTGCCGTGGAGGCGAGCGGGCTCGGCTTGAACTTCGCGGCCTACATCGGTCACACCGCGCTGCGGCTGTTTGCGATGGGCGACGAGGCCTACGACCGGGTTGCCACCCCCGACGAGGTGTCCGCGATGCAGGACATCCTCCGTGAAGCCCTGGAGGCAGGCGCCGCCGGCTTCGCGACGAGCTTCGCCCCGACCCATCGCGGTGCTGGCGGCTGGCCGGTGCCGAGTCGCCAGGCCGACCGGGTCGAGGTCGAGGCCTTGCTGACCACGCTCGGCGAGGTCGCACGGGGCATCGCCGCGTTCACGCCGGGCGGCACGCTCGGCATCGACGACCTCTACGAGCTGCAACCGCAGATCGGCGTTCCGTTCACCTACACCGCGATGCTGACGATGCCGACCGGCAGCCACCTCCGCCTGATGGACGTCAACCGTGCCGGTTGGGCCAGCGGCGCGCAGGTCTGGCCACAGGTCTCGCCACGGCCGCTGCGTTTCTCGATGTCGATGGCCGAGCCATTCACGCTCAACGTCAACCCGCGCTTCGGGGATCTGATGGCCGGCGACGGCGACGCCCGGCAATCGGCATACGCCGATCCTGCGTGGCGCGAGCAGGCGCTTGCCGGATGGGAGGGCGCCGCCTTCGGCATACCGAGATGGGAAACCTACGAGGTCGCCGAGTCATTGGTGCATCCCGAGCTCGCCGGTCGCCGACTCACCGAACTGGCGACCGAGCGGGGGTCGACTCCGTTCGACGTGTTGCTCGACCTGGCCGGCGAGGAGCCGACGATCCGGGTGGCCTGCCTCGTCGCCAACGACGATCCCATCGAGGTCGCCAAAGTGCTGCTGGAAGAGCATTGCACGCTCGGCCTGTCCGACGCCGGCGCCCACGTCGGTCAGCTGTGCGACGCCCCGCAAGCCACGGACTACCTCGGCAATTGGGTACGCGACCGCAACCTCATGCCGATCGAGGAAGCGATCCGCCGCCTGACCTCGGTGCAGGCCGACCTGTTCGGGTTCCCAGATCGCGGTCGCCTGGTCCCCGGAGCATGGGCCGACGTCGTGGTCTTCGACCCGGCGACGGTCGCGCCCGGCCCACTCCGCCGCCTTGCCGACTTCCCGGCCGGCTCGGAGCGGATCACGGCCGATCAACCGACCGGCATCCGCCACGTCCTGGTCAACGGTGTTCCGATCCAGGTCGACGGCGAACACGACGCGACGATTCGCCCGGGTCACATCGTCAGGCCCGTCCAGCGGGTCACCGCTACACGGGCGCAGGCCTGACGTGCGCGCCGAGGATCTCATCCTGGTCAGCGTCGACGACCACATCGCCGAGCCGGCGACGATGTTCGACGCCCACGTCCCGGCCAAATACCGGCACCTCGCCCCGCGCGTCGTCACCGACGATCGTGGTGTCGAGCAATGGTGGTACGGCGATGTCCGTGGCCGCAACCTCGGCCTGAACGCAGTCGCCGGCAAGCCGCCGGAGATGTACAACATCGACGCGAGCCGGTACGACGAGATGCGGCCCGGCTGCTACGACGTCCACGAACGGGTCCGCGACATGAACGCCGGCGGTCAGCTCGCCGGGCTGAACTTCCCCAACTTCACCGGTTTCTCCGGACAGGTCCTCAACCAAGGTCCAGACCGCGCCGTGAACGAGATCATGATCCGCGCCTACAACGACTGGCACCTCGACGAGTGGTGCGGCGCGTACCCCGGACGGTTCATCCCCTGCGGCGTGCTCCCCCTGTTCGACGTCGAGCTCGCTGCGGCCGAGGTGCGCCGGTTGGCGGCCAAGGGCTGTCATGCGGTGACGTTCTCGGAGAACCCGCAGGCGCTGAACATGCCGTCGATCCACTCCGGCTACTGGGATCCGCTCTTCGCTGCGTGTTGTGAGACCGAGACCGTCCTGTGCTGCCACCTCGGGTCGTCGTCGCGCAGTGCGATGAGCTCCACCGACGCACCCGCCGGGGTGAACATCTCGCTCTCGTCGGCGGCCTCGGTGTACACGCTCGTCGATCTGCTCTGGGCCACGTTCTGGGCACGGTTCCCGACGCTCAAATTCTCGCTCACCGAGGGCGACATCGGCTGGATCCCGTACTTCCTCTGGCGCTGCGAGCATGTCCGCGACCGCCATCTCGGCTGGACCCAGCACGACTTCAGTCAGACCGGCGGCCCGACCCAGATCTTCCGCGACCACATCCTGGTCTGCTTCATCAAGGAGACCGTCGGCCCCGAGCTGCTCGATCACTTCGAGATCGACAACGTGTGCTGGGAGTCCGACTTCCCGCACTCCGACGGCACCTGGCCGAACGCCCCTGAGGAGCTGATCACCACGCTCGCCGGCATCCCCGACGAGCAGATCAACCGCATCTCGCACCTCAACGCGATGCGCCACTACCACTTCGATCCATTCGCGCACCGCCCCCGTGAGCGGTGCACCGCCGCTGCGCTGCGCGCCGAGTCGCCCGACGTGGATGTCGTCACCCACGTCGGCCGGCCCGCCGACGATCGCGACCTCGCCGCCTGGCGGGCGATGACGTCGAGCCGCTGAGACGACCGGTCGTGCCCACCCACCCCTACCATGAGGTCGCCATCGTCGGCGCCCACAACACGCGCCAAGCCCGCCGCCTGCCCGGCGAGACGATGCACTCACTGCTCGTCGATGCGGTCTTCGGGGCCTGCGCGGATGCCGGTATCGACGTTGCGTCGGTCGATGCGCTCGTCGGCCAAGGACCCGCCGAGCTGAGCTACGACCTCGGCCTCGGTCCGGTCACCCGGGCGATGTCCAGCCTCGGCATCCCCGCCATCCGCGACGCCGCGCACCTGATCACCACCGGTGAGGCAACGACCGTGGTGGTCGCGACCGCCGGTGCCGGGCTGCTCCTCGACGACGGCGCAACGGCACCGTGGACGCGCCCGACGAACGAGTTGGTCGTGGCCTACGGGTTGTTCACTGCCGCTGAGTTCGCGCTGATGGCCCGCCGCCACATGCTCACCTACGGCACCACGCCCGAGCAGTTGGCGACGGTTGCGGCAACCATCCGCAACAACGGCCATGTCCATCCTGGTGCCGTGTACAGCGGGCGCGGGCCGTTCACCGCCGATGACATCCTGGCCTCACCGATGATCGCTGATCCGTTCCACCTCCTCGACTGCTCGACGACGAGCGAGGGCGGATGTGCGATGGTGCTGACCCGTGCCGACATGGCCGCCGACACCCGCCACCGCGCCGTGCACATCCTCGGCTCGGCATCGGACAGCTTCGGCCCGGCGTACAGCCAGGCACCGGCATGGGACCTGGGCGGCGCGACCAGCGGCGACGATGTGCCGGCGGGGTACGTCGGCCGCCGTGCAGCGCGCACGGTCTGGAAGCAGTCGGGCCTCGGCCCCGACGATGTCGACGTCTGTGAGTTCTACGATCCGTTCTCGTTCGAGATCATCCGCCAACTCGAGGCGTTCGGGTTCTGCGACGACGGCGAGGGAGGCGGCCTGGTGATGGACGGCACGATCGCACCCGGCGGCCGATGGCCGGTCACGACCGACGGCGGCACGATGTCGTTCGGTCACGCCGGGATCAGCACCCAACAGATCCAGCGGGTCATCCGTGGTGTGCAGCAGCTCCGTGGCACCTGCGCGACGATGCAGGTCGACGGCGCCGAGGTCGCACTGTGCTCGAACGGCGGGTCCGGTGCACTCTTCAACGACCTGATGCTGCTCGGACTGGAGCGCCCATGACCCAGCTCGCACCGCGCATCAATGGCATCCCCGTGCCGCGCATGGCACCCGAATCGGTCGAGTACTGGGCCGGTACTCGCGTCGGCGAGCTCCGCTATCAGCGCTGCACCGCCTGCTCAGCCCCGAACTTCGGGCCAGGCCTCGTCTGTCGATCGTGCCGCAGCCGGGACCTCGAGTGGGTCGCCGGGGCAGGCCGTGGCGTCGTCTACTCGTGGACCGTCGTCTGGCGGCCGCAGACGCCTGCCTTCGAGGTGCCGTATGCGCCTGCCATCGTTCGCCTCGACGAGGGCTACGACCTGCTCACCGCGCTGGTCGGACTGGACCATCTCGAGATCGCCGAGGGCCTGCGTGTCGCCGTCGAGTTCCACGCGATCAGCGACGAGATCACCCTCCCGTTCTTTCGTCCCGACCCCTCCGCATGGTCCGGGGCCGCCGCAGGATGACCGCCGACGTGGCACGCGAGGCTCCGTTCACCGGGGTACGCGTCATCGACCTCTCCTCTGGCATCGCGGGCGGCTATTGCACCAAGCTGCTCGCCGACCTCGGCTGTGACGTGATCAAGGTCGAGCCACCGGGCGGTGACCCGCTGCGGCAGTGGTCGGCGTCGGGTTCGCTCGGCACCGACGGCGATCCGGACGGCGCACTGTTCCGATTCCTGAGCACGTCCAAGCGCAGCGTGATCGCCGATGCCGGCACCGCCGACGGCGTGGGGGCGATCCTCCTGCTGGTCTCCGGCGCTGCCGTGGTCGTCGAGAACTGGGCGCCCGGTGTGGCCGAAGCGCGTGGCCTCGGGATCGACGCGCTGCAGGCCGTCGAGTCCTCGGTGTCGCTGGTGTCGCTGTCGGCATTCGGACGTGGCGGTCCACAGAGCACGCTGCCGGCCAACGAGTTCACGGTCCAGGGTTGGTCCGGCTCCATCTCGACGCGGGGCACGCTCGACCGGCCGCCGCTCACCGCCGGGGGCGCGACCGGCGAATGGGCGACGGGGACCTTCGGGGCGTTGGCCGCGGTCACGTTCCTCCAGCAGACGCTCGCACGCGGTCGTGGCGATCACCTCGACGTGTCGATGCTCGAGGCGCTGATGCTCACCCACACGACCTACGCGCCGCTGTTCGCGTCGTACCTCGGCCAGCGCGGCGTCCCGAACACGCGCAGCATCGAGTTGCCCTCGATCGAGCCGGCCAGCGACGGCTGGGTCGGGTTCTGCACCGTCAGCGGCCAGCAGTTCGCCGACTTCGCCAACCTCATCGGTCGCCCGGAGTGGGTCGGCGATCCAGCGTGGATGCTGCAGACCGGGCGTCAGCAGCGCTACCGCGAGTTCCGGGTCGCCGTTGCCGAGTGGACCAGCACACGCACCGTGGCCGAGATCGTCGACGAGGCGACCCTCTGGCGGATCCCGGTCGTGCCGATCGGCGATGACGCCACGATCCCGGAGTTCGACCACTTCGTCGAGCGGGGCACGTTCGTCCCCAACCCCCGGGGCGGATTCCTGCAACCGTCTGCCCCGTACCGCTTCTCCGACACCGCAGCGCGCCCGTTCGAGCCGTCACCGCGCCTCGGCGAGCACGGCCCGGCGATCGAGCCCGCTCTCCCGCCGCGCACGTCGGTCCGACTTGCCTGGGCACGCGCGAACCCGGACTCGGACAAGCCGCTGCGCGGGTTGCGCATCGCCGACTTCACTGCGTACTGGGCCGGCCCGTTCGCCTCGCACTGGTGCGCGACGATGGGCGCTGACGTGATCCACGTCGAGTCCCCGACCCGGGCCGACGGGATGCGCACCGCGACGACGCGACCGATGAGCGAGGACCGCTGGTACGAGTGGGGTCCGGTCTTCGGCGCCGTGAACACCGACAAGCGCGGGATCGCCGTCGACCTGACCCGTCCCGAGGGACGCGAGATCGCGCTCCGGCTCGTCGCCGAGAGCGATGTCGTCATCGAGAACTTCAGCCCGCGGGTCATGCCCGGCTTCGGGCTCGGCTGGGACGAGCTGTCTGCGGTACGCCCCGACCTGATCATGATCCGCATGCCGGCGTTCGGTCTGACGGGTCCGTGGACCGACCGCACCGGGTTCGCCCAGACGATGGAGCAGATCTCGGGGATGGCCTGGCGCACCGGCTTCGCCGACGGTCAGCCGCTCCTCCCGCGCGGAGCGTGCGATCCCCTGGCCGGTTCGCACGCCGCGATCGCACTGATGGCGGCGCTCGAGCATCGGCGGCGCACCGGTCGTGGTCAGCTGATCGAGGTCACCATGGTCGAGGCCGCGCTGAACCTCGCTGCCGAACTGGTCGTCGAGCGCCAGGCCTACGGCGCAACGCTCGGCCGGATCGGCAACCGCGCCCATCACACTGCGCCGCAGGGCTGCTACCCGTGCCGGCCGACGAACATCGACGCTGATCCGTGGATCTGCATCTCGGTGACCGACGACGAGCAATGGAGCAACCTCTGTTCGTTCCTCTGGGCGGCCGAGGCGGACGACCCCACGCTGGCGACGGCGCCGGATCGCCTCGTCGCCCACGACCGGATCGACGCAATGGTGTCCGCGGCGACCGTCACATGTGACCGCGACGAGCTCGTCCGTGCCCTCACCGAGCGTGGCGTGCTGTGCGCGCCGGTCTGGCCGGCGAGATGCCTCGACGAGCTGGCGCAACCTCGGGCTCGCGGGTTCGGCGAATCCGTCGACCGGGAGTTGGTCGGCCGCCACGAGCTGTGGGGCATGCCGGTCCGACCGCTCGGCCGCGCGGATTGGCGATGGCACGAACGGCCGTCCCCGACCGTCGGTGAGCACAACGACGACGTACTCGGCGGCCTGCTCGGCTACGACACGGCGGCACTCGACGGCCTCCGCACATCCGGCGTCATCGGCGACCGGTGGGTGGTCGGTCGATAGATCCGCCGGCTGAACGCAGCGATCCGGGTCGGCATGTCGCACGCAGGCACCGACGATTGCGGCTCAGGCAATCCACGGTGACAGCGCCGGTGACGGCGCCCAACGGAGGCGCCAGTACGTCAGGCGAGGCCGGCCGCGAGCACGCCGGCGCCGAGCATGATCGAGGCCGCCGACGGTGCCGAGTCGAGCTGCTCGGCGGCGAAGAAGGTCACCTGGGCGGCGAGACGGGCCGCATCGGCCGCGCTGCCGACGACGGCGTCAGCATCGGTCCCCTCGCCGGCTTCGGCAGTTTCGACGGCTTCGACGGCCTCGCGCAGCAGGATCTCCGCGGCGGCACACCGCGCCGCGAGGCCGAGGTACGCCGTGGCGCCGGCGAACACGTCGGACGTCGCCGATGAGAACGTGTCGACGATCCATGCCGTCGTCGCGGTGAGCGTTGCGGTGGCGGTCCGCAGCGACGAGGCGGCGTCGGCGAGGGCAGGGATCGCATCGGCCCGGTCGACGGTCGCGACGATCTCGGTGATCAGCGACGACATCGCTGCACCGCCGTCGCGGGCGACCTTGCGCCCGACGAGGTCGATAGCCTGGATGCCGTTCGTGCCCTCGTAGATCGGGGCGATGCGCGCGTCGCGGTAGTGCTGGGCGACGCCGGTCTCTTCGATGAAGCCCATCCCGCCGTGGATCTGGATCGCCAGCGACGCGAGGCGAACGCCCTCGTCGGTCGACCAGGCCTTGGCGAGCGGGGTCAGCAGATCAGCTCGGGCCTGCGCGGCGATGCGCACCTCGGCATCGGGGTGGTGGCCGGCGACGTCGACGGCGATGGACGTCGCGTAGACGAGCCGGCGTGCGGCGCGCACTGTGACTGTCATGTCGAGAAGCATCCGTTGGACATCGGGGTGGCCGGCGATCGGTCCCGGGTTCTCGGCGCCGACGCGTCCCTGGCGACGCTCCGCGGCAAACGCTGTCGCCTGCTGCAGTGCCCGCTCGCCGATCGAGACACCCTGCAGGCCGATCGCGATCCGGGCCGGGTTCATCATGCTGAACATCGCCGCCATGCCGTTGTGCAGCGGGCCGACCAGCTCGCCGACGGCGTCGTCGAACTGCAGCACGCACGTCGGGCTGGCGTGGATGCCCATCTTGTGCTCGAGGGCGAGGGCGTGCACGCCGTTGCGACCCCGTAGCGCGCCCGTCTCGTCGACGAGCACCTTCGGGACCAGGAACAGCGACAGCCCCTTGGTACCCCCGGGCGCGCCTGGGGCTCGGGCCAAGACCAGATGGACGATGTTGTCGGTCAGCTCGTGGTCGCCCCACGTGATGTAGATCTTGGTGCCGTTGATCGCCCACCGGTCACCGTCGAGCGGTGTGGCGGTCGTGCGCACCGCCCCGAGATCGGACCCGGCGTCGGGCTCGGTCAGGTTCATCGTGCCGGTCCAACGACCGTCGATGAGCCGAGCCAGATACAGCGCGTTCTGACGATCGTCACCCCACCGCTCGAGCAGCTCGATCGCGCTCTGGGTCAGCACCGGGTTGAGCGACAGCGCCATGTTGGCCGAGCCGAACATTTCGCGCATCGCAGTGGCGGCGATGGCGGGGAACCCGCCGCCGCCGAGCGCCTCGGGGGCCGACAACGCCGTCCAGCCGCCACGGCTGTACTCGGCGTAGGCCTCGGCCAGCTCGGGCGCAGTGTGCACGACCCCGGTCGCGGTGTCCAGCGTCGCGCCGTTCGCGTCACCGACGCGGTTGGTCGGCGCGATGACGTTCTCGGCGAGCGCGCCGAAGCCGTCGAGCACGTCATGGATCGCGGCGACGTCCACCTTGTCGAAGTCGGGCAGGGCGAGGAGGTCGTCGATGCCGACGATTCGGAGCGCAGCGAGCATGTCGTTGATGGGAGCGGTGTAGTTGTCCATGGTTCCTGGCGGTTTCGGGGGTGAGGGTGAGGGGCGTGAGGAGTTCAGACGCTGCGTCGGTAGCGGCCACCGACGTCGAAGAGAGTGTCGGTGATCTCGCCGAGGCTGCACGATCGGACGGCGTCGACGAGCACGGCGAAGACGTTCTCGCCGGCGAGCGCGGCGGCGCGGAGTCGTTCGAGCGCCGGCGGCTGCTCGTGAGCGTGGCGCTGCTGGAAGTCGCGCAGACGACGGATCTGGTCGTGCTTCTCGTCGTCGTCGGACCGGGCCAGCTCGACCGTCGGCGCCTCGCCGGACGCCTTCGGATCGAGGAACGTGTTGACACCGATGATCGGCAGTGTGCCGTCGTGCTTGCGCTGTTCGTAGAGCATCGACTCGTCCTGGATCCGGCCACGCTGGTAGCCGGTCTCCATCGCCCCGAGCACTCCTCCGCGCTCGGAGATCCGATCGAGCTCGTCGAGCACGGCGGCCTCGACCATGTCGGTCAGCTCCTCGACGATGAAGCTGCCCTGGAGCGGGTTCTCGTTCATCGCCAGGCCCCATTCGCGATTGATCACCATCTGGATCGCCAGCGCGCGGCGGACCGATTCGTTGGTCGGCGTGGTGACGGCCTCGTCGTAGGCGTTGGTGTGCAGACTGTTGGCGTTGTCGTAGATCGCGCACAGGGCTTGCAGCGTGGTGCGGATGTCGTTGAACGACATCTCCTGGGCGTGCAGCGAACGACCCGAGGTCTGGACGTGGTACTTCAACTTCTGCGAGCGGTCGTTGGCGGCGTAGCGGTCGCGCATCGCGACCGCCCAGATCCGGCGGGCGACCCGGCCGAGCACCGTGTACTCCGGGTCCATCCCGTTGGAGAAGAAGAAGCTCAGGTTCGAGGCGAAGTCGTCGACCGACATCCCCCGGGCCAGGTAGGCCTCGACATAGGTGAAGCCGTTCGACAGGGTGAACGCGAGCTGGCTGATCGGGTTCGCGCCCGCTTCGGCGATGTGGTATCCGGAAATCGACACGGAGTAGAAGTTGCGGACGTCGTGCTCGACGAACCACTCGGCGATATCCGCCATGACACCCAGGCTGAACTCCGTCGAGAAGATGCATGTGTTCTGGCCCTGGTCCTCTTTGAGGATGTCGGCCTGCACGGTGCCGCGCACCGTGCGCAGGGTGCGGGCGCGGATCTCCGCCGTCTCGGTGTCGTCCGGGCACCGACCGTTCGCCGTCTCGAAGGCAACGAGCTGCTGGTCGATCGCGGTGCACACGAACATCGCCAGGATCGTCGGGGCCGGGCCGTTGATGGTCATCGACACCGACGTCGACGGATCGCAGAGGTCGAAGCCGTCGAACAGCACCTTCATGTCGTCGAGGGTCGCGATCGAGACCCCGGAGTTGCCGACCTTGCCGTAGATGTCCGGCCGTTCGGCGGGGTCGAAGCCATAGAGCGTGACGGAGTCGAACGCCGTCGACAGCCGCGTCGCCGGCTGTCCCTCGGACAGCAGACGGAACCGCCGGTTGGTGCGTGCCGGACCACCTTCGCCTGCGAACATGCGCGCTGGGTCCTCGCCCTCGCGTTTGAACGGGAACACGCCGGCGGTGAACGGGAAGTGGCCGGGCAGGTTCTCGCTGCGCAGCCAGCGCACGAGCGCGCCGTGGTCGTCGAACCGGGGCAGCGCCAGCTTGGGCACCAACGTGCCCGACAGCGACTCGCGCACGGCACGATCCGGACCGGCCAGCTCGGCACGACGAGCGGGCCAGGCCTGCAAGAGACCCTCGACGGACCGGTCGAGCGCGGCAGCGTTCTCGTCGGCCAGCGCGGTGACCGCCGACGCATCCAGACCGCGATCCAGCATCAGCGACGCGGTTGCGGTGAGCTGCTGCTGGCGCTGGGCGACACCCGCCTGCTGGGCGGTGTGGGCGTGGTAGCTGCGTACGGCCTCGGCGATCTCGGCGAGGTAGCGCTGCCGGGCCGGCGGCACGATCACACCGATACCGGTCGAAGTTTTCGTCGTCACCTCAGCCAGCGAGCCCTCGTCGGCGACCAGGCCGTGCTCGCCGAGCACGCTGCGCAGGTGTTGGTACAACCCCGTCACGCCGTCGTCGTTGAAGCGCGCGGCGACGGTGCCGAACACCGGCAGCGTCTCGATGTCGGCGTGGAACAGCTCACGGTTGCGGGCGAACTGGCGACGCACGTCGCGCAGCGCATCGGCGGCACCCCGGCGCTCGTACTTGTTGATGACGATGATCTCGGCGAAGTCCAGCATGTCGATCTTCTCGAGCTGCGAGGTGGCCCCGAATTCCGGGGTCATCACATACATCGGCACATCGACATGGGGCACGATCGCTGCGTCGCCCTGGCCGATGCCGGGTGTCTCGACGACCACCAGATCGGCACCCCAGGCCTTCGCCGCGGCGATGACGAGGTCGAGGCACGCCGGGACCTCTGCACCGGCGACGCGGGTGGCCAGCGAGCGGAAGAAGATGTTCGGGCTGTCGATCGCGTTCATCCGGATCCGGTCACCGAGCAGCGCACCTCCGCCGCGCCGGCGGGTCGGGTCGATCGCGATCACCGCAATGCGCAGCTTGTCGGCCTGATCGAGGCGGAACCGTCGGAGCAGCTCGTCGGTCAGCGACGACTTGCCGGAACCACCGGTACCCGTGATGCCGAGGACCGGCACGGTCCGCCGGGCGGCCGCGCCGGTGACAGCGTCGACGAGTGCGGACGGCGCGGTGCCGGCTTCGAGGATCGTGATCGCCCGCGCCAGCTCGCGCTCGGACCCGGCGAGCAGCAGATCGACGTCGACGGAGCGCTCGATGTCCAGCGCACGGTCGCTCTCGCGGATCATCGAGTTGACCATCTGGGCGAGGCCCATCCGCTGACCGTCGTGGGGCGAGAAGATGTGCGCGACGCCGCGCTCGTGCAGCAGGGCGATCTCCTCGGGCACGATCACGCCACCGCCGCCGCCGTAGACGCGCACGTGGCCGACGCCCTCGTCGCGCAGACGATCGAGCAGGTAGGTGAAGTACTCGACATGACCACCCTGGTACGAGCTGATCGCGAGGCCGTGGACGTCCTCCTGCACTGCGGCGCGGACCACGTCGTCCACCGAACGGTTGTGACCCAGGTGAATCACCTCGGCGCCTTGGGACTGGAGGATCCGGCGCATGATGTTGATCGATGCGTCATGGCCGTCGAACAGGCTGGCCGCCGTTGCGAACCGGACCGGATTGGCCGGTACGTACAGCTCCGTGTGTGTCATGCGTGCAATATAGTTTGACTTCCAAGCATTTGTCTCGCCGACGCTTCGGCACGGCTCGCCGCAGCCGATCGGCGTACTGTCGCTCTCGGATTCGCATCGGGCGAGAGGGGACATCATGGGACGATTCGACGGCAAGGTTGCATTCATCACCGGAGCGGCACGTGGGCAGGGTCGGTCGCACGCCGTTCGGCTTGCCAGCGAGGGCGCACACGTCGTGATCTCCGACATCTGTGGCCCGGTGGATCACAACTTGATCAAGCCGGCGTCAGCGGACGACTTCGAGACCACGATCCAGGCGATCGCCGAGGCGGCGCCGGCGTCGAAGGTACTGTCCCGCCAGGTGGACGTGCGCGACGCAGCGGCGCTCGAACAGCTCGGGGCCGATGCAGTCGCCCAGTTCGGCCACATCGACATCGTCGTCGCCAACGCCGGCATTCTCAACTGGGCGGAGTTCAACGACTACACGACCGAGATGTTCACCGCCGTGATCGACACGAACTTGACCGGTGTCTTCAACACGGTCAAGGCCACGGTGCCGCACATGATCGAGGCCAAGCGAGGCGGCTCGGTCATCCTCATCAGCTCCGCCGCCGGCATCAAGGGTCAGCCGTTCACGCTCGGCTACACGGCCGCCAAGCACGGCGTCATCGGCATCTGCCGCGGTCTCGCCAACGAGCTCGGCGAGCACAACATCCGCGTCAACAGCATCCACCCCTCGGGCGTCGCAACGGCGATGGGCGATGCGAACGGTCTGATGGAGATCATCACCAAGCACGGCGCGACGATGGGGCCGCTGTTCATGAACACCTTGCCGACGCTGATGGCCGACCCGAGCGACATCTCGAACGCTGTCGCATTTCTCGCCAGCGATGAGTCGTCGATGATCACCGGCCTGCAGATGAAGGTCGACATGGGGACCACCAACCGCTGAGCGGCAGGCGCCCCCGTGATCAGATGCGTTCAGATCCTCGGTGGCTCGGTGCGGTAGGTGTCGGCGATCGCGGCGACCCAGACCTGGTCGTGGAACGGGTCCTGTGGCCTCGGGGTGTCGACACCTCTGCTGCGCAGATTCGCGTGGAGCATGTCGACCACACGGCCGACGCTCAAGTCGTCGACGTGGTCGTCGGCACGCTTCATCTCGTCCGCATCGGCGAAGACGTCCGCCTTCCACGACACCGTGGTCCGCATCGCTCGAAGCGGATATCGGCACTGCACCGCTCCGCCGTCGACGACGCTCCACCCAGCGGCGTCGCGGTGGAGCTGCGCGTCGATGGTGAGCGAAGTCGGCAGGCTCTCCTCGCCGACGACGGGAGCGACTCCGTGGAACGTGATCTCGTTGTCGGCGACGATGGCCACGTTGTCGAATGGTGGTGACTCCACTTCGTGCCGGCCCTCGGGACCGTCGGGCCAGTAGTGGAACTCGCCACCCGGACCCGACCAGAACCAGGACACCGCCGTGGCGATACGCACCCGCCAGGGCTCGAAGATGCCGGCTGCGCGCATCTGCTGCAGCAACCAGATCGGGTAGTCCACGCGCGTCGCTCCACGAAACGCAGGAACATCGACGTGGGGGACGAACGGGAACGGTGTGGCGCCCATCAAGTTGACGTAGACCGTCGTCGGCCGAACGACGGCGTCGCCGCCGTAGACCCCGTGTGCAGCATCGACGAAGTGCCGATTGTGCAGGATCGGCTCCGCGCCGTCGACCAGCGCCAGTCCGTGCAACGCGAAGTCCTGACGGAACCAGGGCGGCACGAAGTTCGAGGGTTTCGTCGAGCCCATCGCCTGCAGCTCCGCTGTCGAGGCCGCGTACCGGGCCAGTGGCCAGAAGGGTCCGGCCCCGTCGATGAGGTCACTGACCGCCTGTGGGTCGTCGTAGGCCGGCTGGAGCCGCACCACGTCCGGAATCGTTTGCATCAGCGGACGGTACAACACGCTGCTGAGCGTGCGCGAGGTCGGTTCAGGCGGGCGCCGGTTCGACGATGAAGACAACCTGCGCTGCTCCCGAATCCGCAGGGCTGGCGTCAGTACCGAGCACTGCGCGGACCTGGAGACCGGCCGCCCCGAGCAACGTTCGGAATCCGGCTTGCGTGTACCAGTGCAGCGCCCACTCGCGATCCAAGATCGACACGTCGTCACCGTCGACCCGCTCGTAACGCAGCAGGACGCTCTGCACCCGCTCGACGTCATCTCTGCGCGCAGACACGGTCGTGCAGCGGTGCACCGTGCCGGTCTCGGTCCTGTGCTCGGTGGAGTGGCCGAGCTGGTCGGGCCTCAACGCGTCCGGAACGAAGAGTGGGATCAGTGCGGCACCGGTCGGTTCGAGGTGGAGCCGGATCCGCGCGAGTGCACGCTGTGCTGTCTCGTCATCGGTGATGAGGTTGAACGTCGGGCCGGCGAGGTACATCGACCGGTAGCGCCGCCCCAGTTGCATGGTCTCGATCGAGCTCTCGTGCAGCACCACGTCGAGGCCTCGATCCAGCGCCCGAGCGCGACATCGCTCGAGCATGTCCGGTGACGAGTCGAGACCCTCGACATCGAGCCCACGGCGCCGCAACTCCAGCAGCGGATCACCGTCTCCACATCCGAGCTCGAGCGCCGGCCCGCCAGTGCGCGCGATGAAGCGGGCATACGGGTCAGGGTCAGGGTCGACGGATCGCAGCGACGAGTACAGCTCGGCCACGAGACCGGTGTAGAAGTTCGCCGGTGCGACAGGCTCCACCGGGCGATTCTCTCAGCATCACCCGACCGACGCCAGCGAGATTCCAGACGCTGCGGCTCACGACACGGTGATCAGAGTGCGGATGTCTCCGGCTCGACGGAGTCGATGACATGGGTGTCCGCGCCGGCGGGGAGCTGCACAGCGAGGGCGGTGTTGATCTCGCGGTGGCGGAGGAGGAAGGCTCGCTCGTCGAGCTTCTTGCGCCGGAGCCACCCGGTGACCTCGTCGTTGCACTTGCTGGCATTGCACGACCCGCAGGCCGGGGCGATGTTGTCGAGCGTGTACCGCCCGCCACGCGAGAGCGCGAGCACGCAGTCGCGCTGCAGCGGCCGGTCGGTCGCGCCGCAGTAGGCACAACCGCCCCACGCAACCTTGAGCGCCGACCACTGCTCGTCGCTGAGATCGTGTTCGACGCGATCCATCCGGCGCTTGCGACGACGGGCGCCCCGTGCCTTGCGACTTCGATCCACCGCCATCACCAGAGCGTACGCGTCCCGCGCGTTCGGCCGTCGGACGGTCGGAACAGGTCGCACGGTCGGACGGTCGGAACAGGTCGCTCAAGTCGCTCAAGTCGCTCAAGTCGCTCAGGTCGCACAGGTCGCACAGGTCGCACA